>CAIWAX010000322.1 GCA_903910795.1 uncultured Anaerolineae bacterium | reverse complement strand
GCCAAATTCGGGCCGCTGCGCGAAAACACCACTTGCGGGGTAACCCATCGATTTTCTTACATCCGTGGAACAAAGTCGAAAGAATTATGGTCAAACTGGTAAACCCGTGAGTAGTTACGAAAATAGCAACTTATGCGGTATTGCGTATTATCTGCGACAATCTGCGTAAATCTGCGGATTAAACTTGCATTTTCACGGAAAAACTGCCGGAACTAAATTGTAAAAAAACAGGCGCGTTTTACGCATCCTGACCGGACAGCGCCATGAAGACATCTTCAAGGGTGGACGGGATGGGACGCGCATCCACAAAACTGCCGCCGCCCGCCGGGATGGAAACTTTGAGGGCCTCTATGACCGGGTCAGCCTGCCCGGCCTGAATACGCAGATGCAGCCGGTCGCCAAAGGCGCGCACGTCCTCCACACCGTTCTCGCGGGCGGTGATCTCTTTGACCAACCGCAGCGGCCCGCCGCGCAACTCCAGGATGCGGCCATCCAGCATGGAGCGCAGTTGCCCGGGCGTGCCCTCCGCGATCAACTGGCCGTGTTTGAGAAAACCCACCCGGTTGCAGCGCGCGGCTTCATCCATATAGGGCGTGGAAATGATAACCGCGAAGCCGCCGTCATTCTGCTCCATGATCAGCCGGATCAGCAACTGCCAGAAATCCTGGCGGGTGACCGGGTCAACCCCGGTGGTAGGCTCATCCAGCAGCAGCACGCGCGGGCGCGTGACCAGGGCCGTGGCCAGTCCCAATTTTTGCTTCATACCACCCGAAAGCTGCCCGGCAAAACGGTCCTTGAAAGGCGCCAGCCCTACAAAGTCCAGGATTTCCATGCAGCGCGGCAGCCATTCGTTGCGCTTGAGCCCGCGCGTCTCGGCGAAAAAACGGATGTTCTCCAGCACAGTCAAGTCTTCGTACATTGAAAAGCGCTGCGACAGGTAACCTATGTTGGCGCGCGCCTGTTCAAGCTGCCGGCGGATATCGAAATCACAAATGGAAGCCTCACCCGTCTCAAGCCGCAGCGCGCCCACCAACAGCCGCAGCGCCGTGGTCTTGCCAGCCCCGTCCGCACCCACCAGGCCGTAAATCTCGCCCGCGGCTACATCCAGACTCAGACCGTTGACCGCGTGCACCGAACCGTACGATTTGTGTAAATCTTTGGCATGTATCATTTTTAATCCAGGCGTTTTCTAAAGCGCAGCGCGGCCGCGCCCATGATCACCACGCCAAAAATGGACATGGCGATCACATCCGGCAGGATGCTTTCGAGCCCCACGCCTTTCACCATCAGGGCCCGGATAATCGTCAAGAAATAGCGCAGTGGGATGAGGTAGCTGATCCACTGCAACACCACAGGCATGGCGGCCAGCGGGTAAATAAAACCGGAAATAAAGATACTCGGCAGGATGGTCATAAAAACAGTCAACATGGCTTCTTGCTGGGTGTTGGCAACTGTGGATGCAAACAACCCGATGCCCAGGGTGGAGAGCAGGTAAACCGAGGTAAGGATAAATATCAACCCAAGCGAACCATTCACTGGCACGCCAAACCACCAGTGACCCACGCCGACAATAACCATCGCATCCAACAATCCCAGGACGGTATAAGGCAGGATCTTCCCAACCACCAGTTCCCAGGCGCGGATGGGGGTCACGATCAACTGTTCAATTGTGCCGCGTTCGCGCTCACGCACCACCGATGTGGCGGTGACGATACCGATGATGGCGGTCAGGATCAACCCAATCAGGCCGGGGATCATAAAATAGGAGCTGTTCATATCCGGGTTGTACCAGACTGTCGTGCGCACCTCCACCGGCGGGTGGACGCTTGAGCCCTGCCCGGCGCGGCTGAACTTGCTCACCATCAGGCCCGTGGCGTGATCCTGGCCGATTAACTGGGCGGCGGAGAGTGCCGTGGTGGCCACTGTCGGGTCAGAGCCATCCAGGATAAAGGCCACCTGGGCGGAACCCTTGTTCAACTGCGCGGCATAATCGGGCGGGATGATCAATCCGGCCTTGGCGCTGCCATTCTGGATCAGGGCTTGCATTTCGGCATTGGAATTTACAAAATAGTTCAATTTAAAATAATCCGCGGCACGGTAAGCATCCAGCAGAGCGCGCGCCTCGGGGCCGCGACTCTGATCAAAAACCGCCATGGGTACGTTGCGCACATCGTTGGTGGCAGCATAGCCCAGCAGGAATAACTCGAGCAGCGGGATCACCAGGATCAGCGCCAGGGTGCGCTTGTCGCGGAAGATCTGGATAAATTCCTTGCGGATGATGGATATAAGGCGAGAATTCATTCAATTTCCTCGGTGTTATTGACGTTATCAGGCAAGGGCTGCTTGATGCCATTCAGGAATATATCCACGAATACATCCATGGCGTTGGCCTGCAGTTCCGGCGCCATCAGGTTATTGAGCAGCATATCGGTGATGAAATAGGAAAAGAACATCCCCACGAAAGCCCGCATCAACAATGGGATGGGGATCGGGCGCATTTCATCCTGAAAAGCCGTCATATTCCCGCCTAGCTCCAGAACCAGAGGAAGTATTTTTTCAAAGACCAGTGGTGCGTGCCGGCCCTTGAACTCCACCAGCTCAGTCAGGATCAGGTTGAGAAATTCCGGGTGGTGACCCAGTTCATCCACCAGGCTGCGGGCCGCGTTGTGGATGAATTCATCCACGGTCGCGCCGCGGGTTTCTTTGAGCAACGGCAGCATCTGGTAGAAAGGATGGCGCTCCAGAACAATAGCCTGGAAGATGTCTTCCTTGGAGGAAAAGTGGTTGTAGATACCGCCCAGCGCCAGCCCGGCGCCTTCGGCGATCTGGCGCATGGAGGTGGCGGCATAGCCCTGGGAGGAGATCAAGGCATAAGCCGAATCAAGGATGGCGAGACTGGTACGGTCAGACTTGGAGAGAAGGTTAGTTTCCATGGTTATCAAATGAACGAACGTTCGTTTTTATTATAGCCGGATGTCAAAGATTGTCAAGGATTCGAGATGTTCTGCAGCAATTCTCAATATGGTTTTCCCGAAAAGGCCAAAAAACAGCCCCTTCCCAGCCTTCTTCCGAAGTGCACGGAAGCGAGAGCGGCCCCAAATCCAAGACCGATTTGGAGGAAGGGGTCAAAACACAAGCAAAAAGATGGCAACTTTGTGGAAAACGAGCCTGGCTACTGGTTTTGGCTTTTTTGGTAGGTACCAATTTTCATATTGAGAATTGCAGGTTTTTTCACAAGCCAGAGTACTACCTGTCTGACATTCTGATAAAATCATCCCATGCTTTCAGTTAAGGAACAACTTCGCAAAAACCTGAATTTCAACATCTTCGTCAGTATGGCCGATGCTGGATTCTTCGGTATCGGCTGGGGCTTCGGTTCCTTCGGCACCATTATCCCGCTCTTTTTCGCAAAAATGACCACATCGGCCATCCTGATCGGGATGATCCCCGCCATCCACGCCGTGGGCTGGCAGATACCGCAGCTCTTCACCGCGGGCTGGGTTTCGCGAATGCGCAAGTACAAACCCGCCGTGCTATGGATGACCATCCATGAACGGGTGCCCTATCTGGGTCTGGCACTGACCGCCTGGCTGCTGCCCACCTTTGGCGTGAAAGTGGCCCTGCCAGTGGCACTGATAATGCTGATCTGGCAAGGAATTGGCTCCGGCCTTTCGGCCAACCCCTGGCAAAGCATGATCGCCAAGATCATTCCAAACGAAGCGCACGGCACCTTTTTCGGCGCCCAGTCAGCCGTCGCCAACGTGATGATCAGCTTTGCGGCGATTGGCGCGGGTTACCTGCTGGATATTTTGCACAGTCCGTGGGATTTCGTTGTGTGCTTTGTGGTCACCTTCATCGCCATGAGCTTCTCCTATTTTTGCCTGGCGCTGACCCGCGAGCCGGTTGATACCGATAAAGTAATGCCGCCTGAAGATCACGATTTTTGGAAGAGCGCGGTTGGCATCCTGCGCCGCGATGTCAACTTCCGCTGGTTCCTGGTTTTCCGCGTGCTCTACCAATTCGCCACGATGGGTTTCGCGTTCTACATCGTCTATGGGCTGCGGGCCTTCAATATGGATGCCCTCACTGCCGGTTACCTGACCGCCGCTCTGACGATTTCTCAAACCGTGGCAAATCTCGGCATGGGCTGGCTGGCTGACCGTTTCGGTCACCTCTCGATGCTGATCGCTGGAGCCTTCGCCGTGGCCTTGAGCAGCTTTGCGGCCTTTGCCGCGCCCTCCCTGGGCTGGCTGTACCTGGTCTTTGTGCTGAGCGGCCTGGCGAACGTTTCCTACTGGACGATCGGCATGGCGATGACCGTCCGGTTTGGCAGTGAAACGGAGCGCCCGGTTTACATCGGGCTGGCTAACACGCTCATCGCCCCCGCCACCATCCTCGCGCCCATCCTGGGCGGCTGGATTGCGGATATGGCCGGGTATCAAACCACATTTATGCTTTCTGCGCTGGGCGGACTGCTGACGGCCCTGGTGCTGATCTTTCTGGTGAAAAACCCCGAGGTTCAGCAAACCCCCATTATTACCCTGTACAAGGAGATTGAATGACACTCATTCAAGAGAAAGTGAACCAGACCATCGACATTCTTAAAGAAAAGGACGTCGATCTGTGGCTGACCTTTGTGCGCGAAACCTCGGGCGTGCGTGACCCGGCCCTGAATTTCATCCTGGGCACTGCCGATCTGACCTGGGAAACCGCATTGATATTCACCCGCTCCGGTAAACGCATCGCCATCCTGGGACGCCTGGAAGCCGAAGCCGTTGAACGCCTGGGCGTTTACGACACCATCATCCCATACGATACCGGCGTCAGCCAGGCGCTGCGCGAAACGCTCACCCAGCTGAACCCGCGCCAGATCGCGGTCAACTACTCCCCCAACAATGTGCACGCCGACGGCCTGACGCACGCCATGTACCTGAAACTGCAAGATTACCTGCAAGGCACGCCGTACGGCGCGCGGTTAACGAGCGCCGAGGGCATCATCTCGGCCATGCGCGGCCGCAAAACTGCCGCCGAACTGGAGAAAATCCGGCGCGCCGTGCAGATCACCGGGGAAATTTTCGAGAAAACCTTTGCCGCCCTGCGCGTGGGCATGACCGAAATCGAGGTCAGCGAAATGATGCACGCCTGGATGAACGAAGCGGGCGTGGGGGCGGCCTGGCCGCTCGAGAGCAACCCGGCCGTCAACAGCGGACCCGACTCACCGGTGGGACATTCCGGGCCAACGAACATCAAAATCCAGCCCGGGCATATCATTCACTTCGATTTCGGCGTGAAGTACGAAGATTACTGCTCGGACATCCAGCGCCTGGTCTACGTGCTGCGGCCCGGTGAAACAGATGCGCCCGCCGAGGTAAAACGCGGCTTCGACACCATCCGCGCGGCCATCGAAAACCTGCGCGCGGGGCTCAAACCGGGACTCAAAGGCGTGGAGATCGATGCCCTGGCCCGCCAGACCGTGCTGGCCGCCGGTTACCCTGAATATATGTACGGCACCGGGCACCAGCTTGGACGCGTGGCGCATGATGGCGGCGCGCTGCTTGGCCCGTTGTGGGAGAAATACGGCCAACAGCCCAACCAGCTTGTGGAGGAAGGCAATGTTTATACCATCGAACCTGGCCTGGCTATCCCCGGCCACGGCTATATTGGCCTGGAAGAGGATGTAGTTGTCAGACAAACTGGCCCAGCCGAGTACCTTGGAGCCCCGCAAAAGAGCTTAGTTTTGGTAAAATAGATTGTGACATATATTCCCCAATTGGGTGAAGGATGCACTATCCCAAAATCGGCGAATTGTGCTACTATCATTCCTGTAAAGGGATAGACGGATTCTGTGATTTAATTCACTAAGCCATCCCTTGCCGGTTCCCCGGCATTCCAATCATTTCTCTGGAGGAGAAAAATATGCGTCAAATGTATAAGTTCCTTATGCTTCTGGTAGTAGCTGCCATGGTACTGTCTGCCTGTGCCCCGGCCGCTGCCCCCACCGCGGCTCCCGCTGCCCCGGCTGCTACTGCCGCTCCGGCTGCCACGACTGCCCCTGCCGCTGCTCCGACCGCCGGCTTCAGCATTCCTGATATTCAGTCCGGCAAGTTCAACGTGGCCGTTGTGCTGGTTGGCTTCCATGCTGACGGTGGTTGGTCACAGGCGCATGTTGAAGGCGCCGCCTGGCTGACCCAACAGGACCCAACCATCAACACCGTTTACATCGACACCGTCAACCCCGGTCCCGATGCCGAAACCGTCATGCGCTCCCTGGCCCGCAAGGGTTTTGACCTGATCATCGGCACCACCTTTGAATACGGCCCGACCATGTTGAGCCTGGCCCAGGAATTCCCCAAGACCTACTTCCTGCATGCCTCCGGCGCTCTCAGCAACGGCACCAACTACGGCAACCTGTTCGGCTCCATGGAAGATATGAAGTACCTGGCCGGTATGATCGCCGGCGCCCGCGCCAAGGCTGACAAGATTACCAAGATCGGTTACGTGGCCCCCTGGCCTCTGCCCGAAGTCATCCGTCTCGGCAACGCCTTCATGTTGGGCGTCAAACAGACCTGCACCGAATGCACGATGGAAGTGCGCTGGATTAACACCTGGTACGATCCTGACAAGGAAAAACAGGCCGCCCAGTCCCTGCTGGATGCCGGTGTGGACATCGTCCTGATCGGTTCCGATACTCCCGGTCCGCTGGTTGCGGCCTCGAATGCCGGCAAGTGGGGCATCACCTATGACTTCGTGCACGCTTGCGCGCCCGCTTCTGACAAATGCCTCACCACTCCCTACTGGAACTGGGGCCCCGCTTACCTGGATATCATCAAGCAGATCCGCGCCGGCACGTGGAAACCCGGTAATTCTTACCTGGATGCCAATTCCGGTATCGTTGGTCTGTTTGGCTTCATGGACGGCCAGACTCCTCAGCCCGGCGTTCCCGCTGAAGTCATCCCGCTCGTCAAAGCCAAACTGGCCGATATGGTCGCCGGCAAGTTCACCCGCAAAGACGTATTCATGGGTCCCATCAAGGACAACACCGGCAAGATCGTCATCCCCGCCGGCGTTTCCCTGACCGACGAAGACCTGCAGGGCATCGATGCCGGCATGATCAAGGCTCTTAGTATGACCGGTCGCACCGCCTGCACCATTTGTATGAACTGGCTCGTGGACGGCATTCAAGGTACCATCCCGGCAATGCCCTAACAGCTTCACAATCACAAAGTAAAGAAATTGGCGCAGGGGCAAAACACCCCTGCGCCAATCACATTTTGACATCGCTGGAGCGGCATAAATGAGCGAATCCCCCAATTCTTTTGAAATGCGCGGAATTGTCAAACGTTTTCCAGGTGTTTTTGCAAATGATCATGTTGATTTTTCTTGCAAAGTTGGCGAAGTACATGCTTTATTAGGCGAAAATGGTGCCGGAAAAAGCACCTTGATGAATGTGTTGGCCGGGCTTTACCGCCCGGAAGCAGGCGAATTGGTTATTGGGGGAAAACAAGTCACGCTGCACTCTCCGCAGGATGCGATTGCAAATGGGGTTGGTATGATCCACCAGCACTTTATGCTGGTTCCTTCGCATTCTGTCGCGGAAAACATGGTCCTGGGTCTTAATAAGCCCCGTTTTTTTCTGAATTTATCTCAGGTTGAAGAACAAGTCGCGGCGCTAGCCAAACAATACGATTTAAATGTCAATCCACGGGCCAAAATATGGGAACTCTCCGTGGGTGAACAACAGCGCGTTGAAGTGCTCAAGATGTTGTTCCGTGGCGCAAAAATTCTCATCATGGATGAACCAACAGCGGTATTAACGCCCCAGGAAGTGGAGGCTTTATTCCGTACATTGCGTGAAATGACCAGCCAGGGTCATTCCATTGTATTTATTTCGCACAAACTGGACGAAGTGGTTGCCATCGCAGATCGGGTTACCGTTTTACGCAAGGGTAAGATCACCGCTTCGGGTGTATCCGCCAAGGGCTCCACCAAGGCCCAACTCGCCAGACTGATGGTCGGGCGCGAAATTCTGTTCCAGATTGAAAAGAAGAAAATGGAACCAGGAAAAATCATCCTGGAGACTAAAAACTTACAGGCCGACAACGACCGGGCCTTGCCGGCTTTGCGCGGTGTCTCCATGCAGCTGCGCGCGGGCGAGATCCTGGGTGTGGCAGGTGTGGCAGGCAACGGCCAGCGCGAGCTGGCGGAGGTTCTGACCGGGCTGAGAAACTCAACCGGTGGGGAAATGATTTTCGATCAAGTCGCGCTTGGCCCGCATACAAATTGGCGCGAGATTGGCCAGCGCCTGGCGCATATCCCCGAAGACCGTTCAGCCGTGGGCAGCGTGCCTGGGCTGAGTGTGGCCGAAAATTCAATCCTCAAATGTTTCAACCTGACACCCATCGCAAAAGGCTGGTCGATTGACGCGGCTGCCATGCAGAAAAAAGCCGTCAAGCTGGTGGATGAGTACCAGATCGCGACGGCTTCCATTCAAACCCCCGTGCGCATGCTCTCAGGCGGCAATCTGCAAAAGCTGATCCTGGCCCGTGAAATCTCCGGCGGGCCCAGCCTGATGATTGCTGTGCACCCCACCCGCGGCCTGGATGTGGGCGCCACGGAAGCAGTTCACAAGCTGTTGATCAAACAGCGCGAGTCGG
Organism: uncultured Anaerolineae bacterium; assembly: GCA_903910795.1. Classification (GTDB taxonomy): domain Bacteria; phylum Chloroflexota; class Anaerolineae; order Anaerolineales; family Villigracilaceae; genus UBA5195. The sequence continues at coordinate 11,431 of CAIWAX010000322.1, read as the reverse complement.
GCGCAGCCATCATGCTGATATCCGAAGACCTGGACGAATTACTGTCTCTAAGTGATCGCCTGGCGGTCATGTATGAAGGCAAAATTGTCGGCGAGATGCCCGCTGAAGGCGCAGATATTCAACGAATTGGTCTCATGATGGCAGGCACGAAGGTGGAAGCATGAAAATTCCAGGAACTTCCTATCAGATGCGGGTCGAAACCCGGTTGGATAATCCCGGTTGGATGGGCGCGGCCTCGGCCGTGCTTGGCATCATTCTGGCGCTGATCGTGGGCGGCATTGTGCTGCGGGCCGCCGGGGCAACCGATCCCATCGGAACCTATCAGGAAATCTTCAAAGAAGGCTACGGCACCCCGGCCGATTGGCAGGCCGGCTTTCACGCCCTGCTGACCAACGGTGACTGCCCGCGCGGTCTATTATGTTTCGGCCCCATCTCGGATACGCTGGTCAAGGCTGCGCCAATTTTGCTGACCGGTCTGGCCTGCCTGCTGGCTTTCCGCATGAAGCTCTGGAATATCGGTGCCGACGGCCAGATGTTTTTGGGCGGATTGGCAGCCACAGCCGTGGCAGTTTTCATTATGCCAAAAGATACCGACCGCAGCCTCATGTTGATATTGATGGCGATCGCCGGTTCGCTGGCGGGGCTGGCCTACGGCCTGATCCCCGGCTTTTTAAAGGCCAGGCTCAATATCAATGAGATCATCACAACCCTGATGCTGAACTACGTGGCTTACAAACTGCTGGAGTATTTCGTGGTGGTTGGGCCGTGGAGCATCGGCGACTTTGAAAGCACCGGCCCGTTCCCGAAGACCGCCACCTGGCCGCGCCTGACTGAATTCGCCAAAAGCGTGCCCATTTTTGCTGGTCTGACGGCTCACCCCGGCATCCTGCTCGGCATCGGTGTGGCCATCATCCTGGCCTGGATATTCTACAAGAGCCAGTGGGGCTACCAAATCCGCGTGATTGGCGACAATCCGCGCGCTGCCAAATACGCCGGCATTGATCTGCCGCGCAACATCCTGCTGGTCATGGGTCTTTCGGGTGCGATTGCCGGTTTGGCAGGCATGAACGAAGTCGCCGCGCTGCGCGAACTGAACGGCCGCTTTCAACGCGGGCTGGGTTTCACGGGTGTGATCGTGGCCTGGCTGGCACGTCTCAACCCGCTGGCGGCCATCCTGGTTTCGATCCTGTTTGGCGGCCTGATGGTCGGCACGCAGTTGATTCAACCTCAGGGCATCTCCGCCATGCTGCAAGGCGTTATCCTGTTTGTGGTGGTGGGTACGGAACTGCTCTTCCGCTACCGTATCAAGCTGGAAAAAGCAGAACAAATTGTAATCAATAAGGCAGAGGCCCCCCATGACAAGTGAAGCATTGTTTTCGCTGGCTCTCACAATTATCTTTGGCGCGCTGGTGAGCGGTACTCCCCTGCTTTTTGCGACACTTGGTGAGATTCTGGCCGAGCGCTCGGGCGTCATGAACCTGGGAATTGAAGGCATGATGCTGGTTGGCGCAATGAGTGGCTTCGCCACCTGGTTCAACACCGGCAATATCTGGCTGGGGTTCCTGGTAGGCACCCTGTTTGGCGGCCTGCTGTCACTATTGCACGCCTATATCACCATCACCCTGCGCGCCGATCAGGTGGTCAGTGGCCTGGCGGTCACCTTCCTGGGCACCGGTCTTTCCAGTATCCTGGGCGCCGCTTACGTCGGCAAGAAAGTGCCCACCCCCAACACCATCATTGTGCCAATATTGAATCGTATCTCGCTTCAGGAAGTCACAGTTGTCCTGATCGGACTGGTCGTGGCACCCTTGATCTGGTACTATTTGAACCGCACCCGGCCGGGCCTGAACCTGCGCTCAGTGGGTGAATATCCGTCGGCGGCCGATTCGCTCGGCATCAATGTCTACCGCATCCGTTATATGTATGTTATTTTTGGCGGCCTGATGGCTGGTTTGGGCGGCTCTGCCATGAGCCTGGTCACCGACCCGGGCTGGGTGGACGGTAAAACCTCTGGCATGGGTTGGATCGCGGTCGGTCTGGTGATCTTTGCCTCCTGGGATCCGCTGCGCGGCTTGTGGGTTGCTTATTTCTTTGGTCTGCTGCGCCGCCTGCCGCTTGACCTGCAAAACCCTGCCCTGCCCCTGATCTCCACCGCCAACAACCCCTCCATCGGGCGCGTAATGGATATGTTGCCCTACCTTGCCACCATCTTCATCCTGATCCTGGGCTCACGCGAAGCCATGCGCAAGCGTCTCGGCGCCCCGGCTGCCCTGGGCAACCCGTACATCCGCGGAGAACGAGGTCTGTAACAATTTAGCTACCAGTAAAAACATGGGTTCGGCGGTCGTTGCAACATCGTCCCGATGCCCTTTGGGAAATGCGCGCGCATTTTGGCGGCGTGGGGATGGTAATCCCGGTCACAGTGCTGCGCATTCAGCACGGGAGAATCTCCACTCGAAAAGTGCCGCCGCCCGATTAATTTCAATCGCAAATCCCGGTCACAGACCGGGATCACGAAAGGATGCCGATCCTATGAGTCTCTGGAAAGAATATTTACGTCCCACCACTGTACAAGATGCTGTGCTGGCGCTTGCCAGCGCCCCCGATCCCTCCTGCGCCATCGCGGGAGGGACCGATTTAATGTTGGACCTGCAGCAGGGCCATCACCCGCCGGTACATACCCTGGTGGATCTGACCAACATTCCCGAAATGCGTATTCTGGAAGTGCGCGGCGATGAATTGATCATTGGCGCGGGCCTGCCTCACAACCAGATCGTCGCCTCGCCCCTGGTGCAGCAAAACGCCCAGGCCCTGGTGGAAGCCTGCGGCTTGATCGGCGGCCCGCAAGTGCGCAACATGGCGACCCTGGGCGGCAATGTGGCTCACGCCCTGCCCGCCGCCGACGGCACCATCGGCCTGATGTCACTCAACGCCCAGGCCGAAATCGCCTCGCCGGACGGCCGCCGCCGCGTGCCGCTGCGCGAAATCTTCGTTGGCCCGGGGAAATCCTCGCTGGATGCCAAACGCGAAATCCTGGTCAGCTTTGCCATCCCGCTGCGCAAAGAACATCAGGCCTCCGCTTTCTGCCGGATCATGCGCGCCCAGGGCATCGCCCTGCCAATCTTGAACCTGGCCGTCTGGCTGGAACGCCAAAATGGTCTGGTGACAGACGCGCATGTAGCCGTCGGCCCGGCCGGGCCGGTGCCTTTCCGCGCCAGCCAGACCGAAACCTGCCTGCTCGGCAAGCCGATCAACGATCAAACCATCAGCGCGGCGCAGGAAACCCTGCTGGCCGAAGCCACCTTCCGCACCAGCCCGGCGCGCGCCACTGCCGAATACCGCCGCCAACTGGTGGTGGTGCTGCTCAAGAATGCCCTGAACACGGCCTGGGAACGGGCTGCCTGATTTTATTAGTAAATAATGGTGCTGAGATGACAAATAACCCAATTTCCCTGAATGTAAACGGTATTGATTACCAGCTAGATCCCATCCCCGGCGAAACCCTGGCAGATTTGCTGCGCAAACGCCTGAAACTGACCGGCACAAAAATCGGCTGCAACGAAGCCGAGTGCGGCGCCTGTACAGTGATCCTGGACGGCGACCCGGTGCTCTCCTGCTCTTATCCCGCTGAACGCGCCAACGGCAAGCACATCACCACGATTGAAGGCCTGGCTAAAAAAGTAAACGACGAAGCCAAACTGCACCCGCTGCAGGAAGCCTTTGTCAAACACGGCGCGGTACAGTGCGGTTTCTGCATCCCCGGCCAGATCATGACCTCCTACGCCCTGCTGCAGCGCACCAACCAGCCCACCCCGGCCGAAATCCGGCACGCGCTCAAGGATACCCTGTGCCGCTGCGCGGGCTACCCGACCATCGAAAACGCCATCCTGTCCGCGGCAAAGTCCCTGCAAACTGGCGAACCGGTGTCCGAACCGCAGGTACCGCCCTCCTCTGTGGACAGCCAGGTGATCGGCAAGATCCAGATCCGCCCGGATGCCATCGAAAAAGTGACCGGCGAAGCCATCTACACCGATGACCTGACCTTTGACGGCATGTTGTTTGCCGCCGTGCATCGCGCCGGAGTGCCCAGCGCCTTTGTAAAAACCCTCAACGTCGACAAAGCCCGCCAGCTTCCCGGGGTTGTCTCGGTTCTCACCTGGCAGGATATCCCTGGCGAACACAACCACGGCCTGGTGATTTACGACTGGCCGGTGATGGTGGGAGTCGGCGAGCGCGTGCGCTACGTTGGCGACGCCATCGCCATCGTAGCCGCCGAAACCCAGGAAATCGCCCGGGCCGCGGCTGACCTGGTGGAAGTGACTTACGATCTGCAGCCGGTCATCACCAACGCGGTACAGGCCCGCCAGCCCGAGTCACAATCCCTGCACGCCAACGGCAATCTGCTTAAACATATCAAGGTACGCAAGGGCAACCCTGTGGAAGGTTTTGCCGACTCCGATATCGTCCTGGAGCACACCTTCCACACCCCCAGCACCGATCATTTATTCATCGAGCCGGAATGCAGCGTGGCCGTCCCGCTGGCGGACGGACGCATGGAAGTTTATGTTGGCTCGCAAATCCCCTACCAGGATCGCGAACAGGTGGCGCGCGCCCTGGGCTGGCCCGAGGAGCGCGTGCGCATTGTCGGGCAGTTGATGGGCGGCGGTTTCGGCGGCAAGGAAGACATCGCCGGGCAAATTCACGCCGCGCTACTGGCGAATGTGACCGGACGCCCGGTCAAGTTGCTCTTTGACCGGCATGAGAGCCTGATCGTGCATCCCAAGCGCCATGCCACCCAGATCAACGTCAAACTGGGCGCCAAAAAAGACGGCACCCTGGTGGCAGCCAAGACCGAGTTGTACGGTGATACCGGCGCTTACGCCTCGCTCGGCGAAAAAGTGCTGACCCGCGCCACAACCCACTCGGCCGGGCCGTATAAGATCAAGCATGTGCATGCCGATTGTTACGCCATGTACACCAACAACCCACCCGCCGGAGCCTTCCGCGGCTTCGGGGTGCTGCAATCGGCCTTTGCCTTTGAAACCATGATGGACATGCTGGCTGAAAAGCTGGACATGGATCGCGTGGAACTGCGCCGCATGAATGCCCTGCGCGTCGGCGATGAGACCAGCACCGGTCAGATCATGCGCGAGAGCGCCGGGCTGGTGGAGTGCATCGACAAGGTGGAAGCCGAACTACTGCGAAGTTCCGGGCTATCCAAAACAGAACTGTTCAAACCCCGGCGCGTGCCGGGCGCCGAACACCTGATCCGCGCCTGGGGTTTTGCCTCGGCCTTCAAGAACACCGGCCTGGGCGGCGGCGCGGATGACACCTCCGGCGCGGAAGTGGAACTGTACGACGACGGCAGCCTGCAGGTGCGTTCCGCTGCGGCCGAATTGGGCCAGGGTCTGGTGACCATCATGCAGATGATGGTGGCCGAAGAATTCTCGCTGCCCTCCAAACGGGTGCGTGTGCTGGTCATGGATACCGACCTGACCCCCAACGGCGGGCCGACCACCGCCAGCCGCCAGACGTATGTGACCGGGAACGCTTCCCGGCTGGCGGCGCAGACCCTGCGCAATGCCATTACCGCAGTCATGGCCGAAAAGTACGATCAGGCGCCCGAAAAGATCCACTTCTCCGAGCAGGGTGTACATGTAAACGGGCACGTCATCCCGCTTGGGCAGGTGGCCGCCGAGATGCGCGCCGCCGGTCACGCCCCGCGCGCGCTGTATGAATATCACGCGCCCGCCACCAAACCGCTCGGACAGGGTGGCGACATGCACGTGGCCTTTTCGTTTGCATCGCAGGCCGCTGAAATTGAAATCAACAGCCTGACCGGTGAGGTGCGCGTGCTGCGCGTGATCTCAGCCAACGATGTTGGGCGCGCCATCAATCCGCTCGGCCTGCATGGGCAGGTGGAAGGCGGGGTAGTGATGGGCGTGGGCCATGCCCTGCTCGAAAACTTCATCACGAAAGACGGTTATGTGGTCACCGACCGCATGTCGCGCTACCGCATCCCGTCCATCATGCACACTCCCGAAATCACCTCGATCGTGGTGGAAGACCCCACCAAGGATGGCCCGTACGGCGCCAAGGGTGTCGGCGAAATCGTCTGCATCCCCACCCCCCCGGCCATTACCAACGCCATTTACAATGCCACCGGTGTGCGCCTGGATCGTTTGCCGGTTGACCAGGAGCAAATCCTGCAAGCCATGCGCGCCATGCAGCCCGCCGGATAAGGCTTTTATCGCTGATTGCATCGGTTTTAAGAACAGAATCTGGCAATTCAAGACTTCCGAAATTTTAAAAATTTCGGAAGTCTTAAACCATTCAGGAGCAAAGATTGATGGATAAATTTACAGGCTACACCTGTTCAATCTGCGGCCACAGCTACGGGCCGGACGAGGTCACCTATACCTGCCCCAAAGATGGCGGCAACCTGGATGTGGTACTCGATTACGATGCCATTCGCAAAAAATACCAGCCCGGCGATTTGACTTCGCGCTCCAACCCACAGGGCTTCCCATCCATCTGGCGCTACCTACCGCTGCTGCCAGTCTCCGCACCAGCCGGGGAGGCCACACCGCTGCACCTGGTGGGCGGGACTCCGATCTATAGCCTGCCGCGCCAGGCAAAAAAATTCGGGATCAAGCACCTGTGGCTCAAAGATGAGAGCCGCAACCCAACCGCCTCCTTCAAAGACCGCGCCAGCGCGGTGGTGGTGACACGTGCCCGTGAGATCAAAGCGGAAGTGGTGGTAACGGCCTCGACCGGCAACGCCGGTGCGGCCCTGGCAGGCATGGCCGCCGCAGTCGGGCAAAAAGCCATCATCTTCGCGCCCAGGTCCGCCCCGCCCGCCAAAGTGGCTCAATTGCTGGTCTTTGGGGCACAGGTCATCCTGGTGGACGGCAGTTATGACGACGCCTTTGATCTGACCGTCAAAGCCTCCCAGGAATTCGGCTGGTACTGCCGCAACACCGGTTACAACCCCTTCACGGTGGAAGGCAAAAAGTCAGCCGCCTTTGAAATCTGGGAATTCATGCAAAACCAGGCCGGGGCAGGCCTGCGCGCCAACCTGTCCTCCGAAACCGTACCGGTCAACGCGCAAAGATTGGTGATTTTTGTTTCGGTCGGGGATGGCAACATCATCTCCGGCATCCATAAGGGCTTTAAAGACCTGCACGCCCTGGGCTGGATCTCGCACCTGCCGCGCATCATCGGCGTGCAGGCCGAAGGCTCAGCCGCAATTTTCAACGCCTTTCACGCCAAAACGGAAACCATCACTCCCGTCCAGGCCAACACCATCGCCGACAGCATCTCGGTTGATTTTCCGAGAGACGGCATCAGAGCTGTGCGGGCCGCCACTGAAACCGGCGGGACGTATCTGACCGTTTCAGACGCGCAGATACTCAAGGCCATCGCCGAGCTGGGACAGGCAGGAGTCTTCGCGGAACCGGCCGGCGCCACCGCCTATGCCGGGCTGACCGCCGCCCAGGCGCAGGGCTGGCTCGAACCGGACGCCCCGGTGCTGGTCATGAATACCGGCAGCGGTCTAAAAGATGTGCGCGCCGCCATGCAGGCTGTCCAGCCCGCCCCGATCATCGAACCAACGCTCGAGGCTCTGAAGCGCATCCTGCCATGACGAGAAGAAGAGAGTCGGACAAATGAGCATACCTGGCAAGATATGGGACAATTCATTTAAATATATTGTCATCGTGGTATTGCTGGTGCTGCTGGGAGCCACGCTGTGGTACATTCGCGATATTTTTCAACCGCTGGTAACCGCCGCCCTGATCGCCTATCTGTTCGACCCTCTGATCAACCTGCTGGTACAGCGCACCAGGATGAAGCGCAAAACCGCCGCCAACCTGGTGTTTTTCTTTATGCTGGCCGTACTGGTGACCCTGCTGGTGACAGTCATCCCGGCCCTGTTTCGTCAAAGCCGCGAAAACCTCCAGGAACTGAACCTGGCGCTGGATGCAACCCAGAAGACCCTGACCCAGCCAGTCACAGTAGGCGGCGTGCCCCTCTATCTTGAACAAGTCATCCCGGCCGTGCGCGGCGCCCTGTTTACCACGCTTTCGCCGCGCGCCGACCAGGCTATGCAGATCCTGCAAAACACTTCGCGCGGGTTCCTGTGGTTCCTGGTCATCGTGGTCACCACCTACCACCTGATGACCGAATGGGACAAACTGCGCGAATGGATCATCGGCCTGGCGCCCGATACTTACCAGAAAGACATCCGCGAGTTGTACCAACAAATCCGGGCCATCTGGCTTGGATACCTGGGCGGGCAAATGCGTCTGATGGCGATCTTGATGATCATTTACTCTGTGGCCTGGTTTGCCATCGGCCTGCCTGGCGCGATCCTGTTGGGCATCCTGGCCGGGATATTGAACCTGGTGCCCGAGGTCGGCCCAGGCGCCACCGCGGGCTTCGCTGTGCTGGTGGCCCTGCTGGAAGGCTCCAACTTCCTGCCCATCAGCAACGGCTGGTTTGCGCTGCTGACGGGCGGCATCTACCTGGTATTGAATAACTTCAAAACCATCTACTTGCAGCCGCGCATCCTGGCAAAAAGCGTTTCACTGCACGAAGGCGTGGTGTTTGTGGCCATCATCGCAGCCATCATCCTGCAAGGCATCTTGGGAGTGCTGATCGTTGTGCCGCTGCTCTCCTCGGCGGCGGTGATTGGGCGTTACGTTCGCCGCAAACTGCTGGGGATGAATCCGTTCGGAGATTCTGCGATGGATGACATCGAACAAGCCCGCTAAATAGGGTACAATCCGCCCACAAGCCATTAACCTACCGGGAACCCAGCCAGAATATGACCATCACCTATTCGATCATTGCTCCGATCTATAACGAATATGACAACCTGCCCGAGCTGTACCGGCGGGTAAAGGAAGTAATGGATTCAACCGGGGAAACCTGGGAACTGATCCTGGTGGATGACGGCTCAAGCGATCATTCCACCAGCCGCATCCGCGAACTGGCCGCCCAGGACCCAACCGTGCGCCCGATCATCTTTGCCCGCAATTTTGGACACCAGATCGCAGTGACCGCCGGGCTGGATTATTCGCGCGGCCAGGCAGTCGTGATCATCGACGCCGACCTGCAGGATCCGCCCGAAGTCATCCTGGAACTTGCCAAAAAGTGGAAGGAAGGCTACGAGGTCGTATATGCCGTGCGCGCTGAGCGCCAGGGCGAAAGCTGGTTCAAACTCCTGACAGCCGCCCTGTTTTACCGGCTGATCTTCCGCATCACGGATGTCAAAATCCCACTGGATACCGGCGATTTCCGCCTGATCGACCGTCAGGTGGTGGATGTAATGAACAGCATGCGTGAAAAACACCGTTTTTTACGCGGCATGGGGGCCTGGGTCGGCTTTAAACAAATTGGCGTGGAATACAAACGCGAAGCGCGCTTCGCGGGTGAAACCAAATACCCGTTCAACAAGATGTTGAAACTGGCGCTGAACGCCATCACGGGCTTTTCCTACTTTCCCTTACAGGTGGCAACCTATTTTGGCTTCATCTCAGCCGGGGTTGCCATCATCGCCATCCCGCTGGTGGTCTACGGGCGGCTGACCGGCTTCGATGCCTTCCATGGACAGGCCACCACCCTGATCGCAGTGCTGTTCTTCGGTGGGGTGCAGTTGATCTCACTCGGCATCCTGGGCGAATATATCGGCCGCATCTACGATGAGGTCAAGGGCCGCCCGCTCTACATCGTGCGCGAAGCGCCCAAAAAAGAATAAAAAAAAGAGCTTCCAAACCAACGGAAGCTCTTTTGTCAAATATTCTGACATAACATCGCTTTACACCGGCAGGCGCAACATCACCCCCTGCCTCACCTCTTGTTTCACCTCGGGCTTTCCCGAGGCTGCGGGACGATTACGTTGGGGCGCATGGCATGCGCCCGGGATGGCGGTCACAAAATACCCTCTACGAAAATCGTGGCGCGTAAAATAGAAACATGCTTATACTTATCCTCGGTTTCACCAAGCATCAATGGAGGCAGCCTCATGAAAGAGCGGATTTTCTGGCACGATACGGTTGCTATGCCAACGGATGTCAGCCTGACCCTCGGTAAGGACAGCCGAGGTGAAAGAACCCTGCCTGAGAAGGTGGATGTGGCCGTGGTGGGTGGTGGTTTCACCGGTCTTTCAGCGGCCCTGACGCTGGCCCGGCACGGTGTGCGCGTGGCGGTGTTGGAGGCCGAAACCATTGGCTGGGGGGCCAGCTCGCGCAACGGCGGCATGACGCTGACGGGGCTCAAGGTGGGCATGTCGGAGGTCATCAGAGATTACGGCAAGGAAACCGCCAAAAAGCTCTTCCAATATTCCCTCGATTCCATCGACACAGTGGAGCAGATCATCCAGACAGAAGCGATCGCATGCGGTTTCTCGCGCTGCGGCCATTTGCACGTTGCCACCAAGCCGGAACATTTCGAGGCCCTGCCAAAGCACATCGAATTCATGCAAAAGGAATTCAACCACACCCTGCGCCTGGTTTCCAAAAACGAACTGGGGAGTGAAGTGGATTCGCCGATCTACTACGGCGGCGAGTTGGACGAGGTCAGCGGCGGGCTGAACCCGGCCCAATACGTGGTCGGACTGGCCCAGGCGGCGGAAAAGGCCGGGGCACTGCTGTGCGCCCGGGCGCAGGTCACGCGTGTGGAAAAACAGGCCGGCGGTTTTGTGCTAACGACCGCGCGCGGCAAGTTGAGCGCCGAAAAGCTGTTTGTGGGCACCTCCGGTTACACCGGGAACTTCGTGCCCAAGCTGCAGAAAAAAGTCATCCCGGTCGGCTCGTTCATCATCGCCACCGAACCGCTGGCACCCGAGCTGGCCAGGCAGCTCAGCCCCAAAAACCGCATGATCTACGATTCACGCCATTATTTAAACTACTACCGCTTCTCGGATGATCACCGGCTGATCTTTGGCGGCCGGGCAGCCTTCTTCCCGGAGAACGAAACCACCATCCGCCAGAGCGCCGAAATTCTGCGGCTCGAGATGATCCGGACTTTCCCGCAGTTGGCCCAGGCCGCGGTGGAATACGCCTGGGGCGGGACGATCGACTTCACCTTTGATATGCTGCCGCATGTCGGCGAGCTGGATGGCATCTGCTATTCGCTGGGATACGCTGGGCACGGCGTGGCGTTGGCCACGCACCTGGGCAAGACCGCCGCCGAAGCCATGCTGGCGGGCAGGATCAACGAACATCCATTCGCCGAACTGCGCTTCCCCGGCGCGCCGCTCGGTCTGTATGACGGCCGTCCCTGGTTCCTGCCCTTCGCCGGGCTGTGGTACCGGGTGTTGGACTGGATTGAATAAGATAAATACCAGACATCCGAAGTCTTAAAGACTTCGGATGTCTTTGTTAGGCGGGATTGATTGGCGATGTTCAGGCGCCGAATTCAGGGGAAT
>CAIWAX010000321.1 GCA_903910795.1 uncultured Anaerolineae bacterium | reverse complement strand
CCCTGCTCATCGAACAGGATGTTGCTGGGCTTCAGATCGCGGTGGATGATATCTTTGGCGTGCAGCGCCGCCAGGGCCCCGGCCATTTCCCCGGCGATTTGCAGCGCGGCTTCAATGGGCATGAGCTGGTTGGCATCGCGCGCGGCCTGCAGACGCGCCGCCAGGCTGCCGCCCGAGGCGTATTCCATCTCGAGCAGGCACACTTCCTCCGATACCTGGCAATCATAGACGAGCAGCAAATGCGGGTTGGCGACCGGCGAATTCAGCCGGGCTCCCAGGCGCGATTCGAGCAGGAAGCGCGCCTGGGCGTCGCCAAACAGGGTGCTGCCGACCCCCGGCGCGTCATGCCGCAACACCTTGATGGCGCGCGGCACCAGCAGCGTCAGGTGTGTCACCAGGTACACTTCGCCAAAAGCCCCCTCTCCCAGCGGGGCTTTGATGCGGTATTTTTCGAGCAGGATGTCGCCGGGATTATAGGTCATAAGGTGTCAGGGGTCGGGTAAGTGCGGGTAAGAGTGCGGGTAAGACTTCCGAAGTCTGGAAGACTTCGGAAGTCTGGGTAGAGTTGCCGCCGGGTGCGTGATGAATGTGTAGGGCGGGTCTCACGTTATGGCAAGGTTATATGGCGCTGCGCGTTCGTGGATGGCTGTATCAGGTAAGTACATCAGCGTCACTCCGGTTGGGGCGAAAAGAATCCCCCATTCCCTCTATTAAACAACAAATTGAACCGAAAACCTAGTGACTTTCGTCCTTGATTTCGATGGTCACACGTTAATATCAGCCTGGGAGTAAAGTCCCCAGGGTAATCGCATTCAAAATTAATTTGGTCTTTTCCTGTACCCGCTCAATATGAACCATGCCAAACATGCGAAGTAGTGAATTGTCCAACCGTTACCTGATCAATACATTTGTTTAGAATAAGACTTCGGAAAGGCCGCAAACCGGCTCATTTCCGAAGTCTTATTCTCGTCGCGTCCCTGCCAGGCCGGGTTAATTCATCTTTGGCAGGCGTTTGGTGCTTTTGCAGATCGGGCAGGCTCCGCTTTCGTTGGTCATGTCATACCCACAGTTGGCGCAGACTTCTTTGGCGGGCGTCGGAGGGACATTGCGGCGCCTGAAAAAGGGAATGATCACAAAAACCAGGATGATCAACATGATCAGGCAAATCAGCGGTACCACGAGTCTCGTGCCATACTGCTGCATGAAGCTGGGAGGCGGAGGCGCATCCGTTGGCGCGGGGAGAATCAAAGCCGCCGCAGGCTCGGGCGTCTCGGTAATCACCGGTGCGCGGGTGGGTGTGATTGGCGCGGGTGGCTGCGCGGTATCGGTAATTTGCGGCGCGGCTGGCAGGGGGCCGAATCGGATATCGGCCTGGGCCTGGGTGCTGGAACGTTTCAGCTTGATCGTCAGACTGTGCTGTGCGCCGTCCGGGTTAAGCGTGCTGTTGAAGCTCAGCTTGTATTGTGTTTTGAGCAGGGTGGCTGTGTCAGTGAACAGTTTGGCCAGCTCCGATGAGGTGGGCGCCGCACGGAAGAACCCGCCGGTCTCGATCGCCAACCGCTGCAGGTAGGCGGCATTGATCTGGTTCCCAAGCCCAATCACGAAAAAGGGGATGTTGGCTTGTTTGGCGCTCTGGATGGATGCTTCCCCTTGCTTTGCATCGGCGGGTTGGTTATCCCCATCCGAGAGCAATAATATCGCGCGGTGCCCGGCCGGCAGGCTGGCGGTCATGCGCGCTGCCTCGGTCACTGCCTCATACAAAGCCGTGTTCCCGCCCGCTGAAAGCTTATCCACATGGTTGTAAATGGGGGTCAGGTCAGATGTAAAGGCCAGCTCCGGGTTGACCTGGTTCGCAAAGGTCAGCAGCGCGGCCTGATCTCCGGGTTTGAGCCGGTCCAGGAAGCGTGCCGCGGCAGACCTGGCATCTGCCAGTGGTTTGCCATCCATGCTCCCCGAAATATCCAGCGCCAGGGCCACTGCCAGCGGCGCCTGAGAGTCGGCCTGAACGGTGAATGCTGGCACAGCAGCACTGCCATCCTCCTGGACAACAAAATCGGCTGCGCTCAAATTTTCCAGCGGCAGGCCGGAGGCATCCCAGGTGTTCAGATGTACGCTTACGGTTGGAAAACTGGAAATGTCCACCTGATCCAGGTGGATGGTGATGTCGGCAGCCTGGGCTTGCGCCTGCCCGATGGGCAGCAGGCTGAGGAGCAGGGCCAGAATGGTCAGGATGGAAAAGGAAATTTTCTTCATAAGCCCCTCCAGGGGAAGTGCGGGCAATCCAAATCTGCTTGTGGTGCGCCGGTTATCGCCATGCAAGGATAGGCTGGCCTATCCTTGCATGGCGAAATATTCTCAGGCCACATCTGGGAAATCTGTTTTGCAGTATGGGCAGACGCGGTAGTCAAGCGGCACGACCCGCTCACAATGCTTGCAGCGCTTGGTGCCAACCTGCTGTCCGGGTTCCGGCGCGGGCTGGTTGGGATGGATCACCTGGCCGCCTGTGCCGCCGCCAGCGATGATGACCGTCCCGCCGCCCGAATTGCGGGCGTAAGCCTGTCCTAAAGCCGACATTTGATCGACGTTATGATTGGTTGTCTCCTGAATCCGGTCAGCGTTTTTCTCAGTTATATTCATCATGCGCTGTAATTCGGCTTCATGATCTTTCTTTTGCTGTTCATTGATCTCGCGTTCCCGGGCAACCTCAGCTTCCTTGGACTTGGCGACATCGCCTAATTTGGCCGCCATCAAATTGGCTACTTCGGGCGAGATGGCCGCGGCGCGCGCCATGAGCTGATCGGGGGTCATATTCTTTTCAGCAAGGATGGCTGCCACTTCAGGTGAGCTGGAAGCAATGATCACGTCCAGGTTGACACCGGTCAGTGCCTGGATCTTTTTGATCTCATTGTCCTTTTTTGCCTGCTCGGATTTTTCCCTTATTTCCCAAAGCCGGATTTCATTATCGACTTTGGAATTATCGATCTGACGTTGGTTTTCGCGCTGGATGCGCAGTGTTTCTTCCAGGTCGATTTGGCGGATTCGCTTCATCTTGCTGAGCACTTCCAACCCGAAATTGGTTTTTTCCACTTGCGAGGCAAAATTCATTTTCCGGGTAAGCTCTTCCTGCTCTCTTATCAACCGGGCTTTTTCCTGCTCAAACTCCCAACGTTCACGTTCGAGCGTGATCTGCTGCCGGGTGGATTTTAGTTTCTGCTCATACTCATAATCTGCTTTTTGACGCGCTATTTTTATATACGAATCAACCTGAATTTGCGCCAGACTGGCGTCAGATTCGATTTTATATTTTTCAAGTTGAAAACTGTATTCCTGCTTGATCTTTTCTACTGAGAATGCGCGGGCCAGGGCGTGGTCTTCTCCCGCTTCCCGCCAGGTTTGCAGCAGTTCGGCGCGTTCTTTTTCGCGCAGCAGTTTTTTCTTATCGATCTCATCCAGGAAGATTTCGTAATCAGCCTCTGAACGGACTTCGTTCATCTTGCCGGCCACCACTGCATCGCGCATGCGTTTGTATAGTTCGACCCTGCGCTCCTCATCCTCAACCTTGGCGGTTTCCTTGGCCCATTCCAGCACCTGGCCCGAGCGCAAAACTTCGAAGATGTTCTTTTCGCCTTCCAGCTTGGCTTCAGCCTCCGAGACTTGCAGTTTGTAACTGCTGCGGATGCCCTTGATGCGATCCAGGTGCTCGAGGTTGAATTCCAGGGCGCGAACAGCGCTGAACCCCAGGCCAAGTTTGCCAAAGGTCAGTCCCAGCGTTTCCGCCAGCGCCAATTCCAGGCTGGCCCGTAAAGTCAGATCTTCGGCCAGTTGCTGAACGGTATGTTTCGCAATCCAGCGATCCACCACGCCGTTCACTTCGGGATAGAGGTAGCTGATCAGCTCCTGCTTTGAAAAACTTTTCCGGTTGGACAGGATAGCCACGCCGAATTTGCCGGGTTCTTTCACTTCGGCCTGGATGCTGATTCTTACGCCGACTTTGATGGGGTCACTTGTGAAAATGCCCCCGGCGCCAAAGTCGAGATCGAAGGGGTTCAGGTTGACCAGCCAGGCGGAAACCTGCGAGCCGATACCGGTGTTGATCCAGTCGATCAGGCGTCTGTCGACGCTGTCCAGGTTGTGTAGGCCCGGATGCAGCAAGCCTTTGATGGCGCCGTTATCCACCAGCAGGGCGTTGGTGCCGGGGTTGATGATGATGCCGCGTTTCAGCAGTCCTTGCAAATCCCGGGCATCCACGCGCGCGGCAATGTCACCAGGTTGTATGACCCATTGGTTGTTGTTCACTGTGGGTGAAGAGCTTGATGTGTCCATTTTTTCTCCGCAATCCTTGCAAAAATTAGCCTGGGGTGGATTAAGATGTCCTTTGCTGCATTTCTTCGTAAAGTTATCCATAATTTCCTCGCTTACCCGGTCTTGTCTTCCGACCCGAACATTGATTTTGTTCAAACCAGGTGCTTAATATAGAAATATTGTAGCGCCAAACAGGCTGCAAGTGTTAAGGATGTCTCATTTGATCTCTGGCGGGATGGAGAAGTTGAGCTCTTCCGAAGCCCGGCTGGCCAACTCACGCACATTGTTCCTTTCAGTAAGTTGTAGCCGGCTTATCGCGGCCAGGCGGGCATTCGGGTTGAGACGCGGGTCACTCGTCAGCAAATGCTTCAGGTCAGAAAGCCCGAGAGATGCCAGGTCAAAAGTGACATTGGCCGCGATCAGGGCCGCGTATGGCACACACAGCGGGCCCAGGTTCTGCGCAGCCTGCACCATCATCCGCTCACCGATCGCGTAGCGCAACGGCTGGCCTAATTCATCCTGGAAGGCACCGCCCATGGCTTCCAGCGTCAGGGTGGCAGTCAGTAGATCTTCGGGGCTTACCCGGTATTCTCCAAAGATCGTCAGCATGGATGCAAGCAGCTTGTCGACAATTTCCTTGCGCTGAGGTACATATTCGGGAATCGAATTGATCGCAGCCTTGATCGCTTTGAAGCTGTGGTTTGGATGATCTCCAAATTTGAACAGCACTACGCCCATGAAGGTCTCCAACCAGGTGGCCCAGCCCTCCTCCAAAAATTGAGAGGCGTTAAAGATCAGGCTGTGCTGCTCGGTGCGTAAGCTGGAGACCGGATCTTCGGCTTCACGCAGCCCAAAGCGATGAGCCAATTCGATCCTATCCAATCCAAGGCGCGTTTTGACTTCGCCCAGGGTGCTGTAAGCAGCCAGGAAGCCGTGCCCCAGCTTTTCGTGAATGGCTATTACAGCAATCTTGGGTGCCAGCTCCGGATTTGACAAAGCCTCGAGCGGTGGGATGTTCTTATTGTAAGTGAACAACCAGCCGTTCAGATAAGCGCCTTTGCCTGGCAGGTTGTAGCCCCAGACGCCGCCGCCCTTTTCACGGGCAACTATTTTGGCTTCCTCAACACTTTGGTTTCGGATTTCCTGGAGTGTGGTCTGTGAAACATCGTAACTTTCCAGCATGGGGGTATAAAAATCTTCCAGTGTTGTAGAATACACTGTTGGATAAGCCAGACGGTCGGTGCTGTAGAAGGAGTGTAGTTCAAAAAGCTGGCTGAAAGTCTCGTCTATTTTCTTGAGCCCGGCTGACCCGGAAATTTCAACCAGGCCAGTCGTGCGCGGCAAGACACTTTCTGTTTTGTTCCAGTTTGAACCAAGCGCATCCACGCGCCGGGTAAGTTCGGATGGCGGCGGTATCTTGATTCCACTCATCAACACCGCGCGGAAATCGGCGGATTCCTTCTCCGTGCGTTCAACATGTATGGCGCGCCGTTCATCCAGTTTCTTCTCCAGGGCTGCTTTCATATCATCCAGACCGCTCATTGCTTGCCTCCGTGTGACCATTCCATTTTAACCTTCTCCGATGAAACCGAATAATGTAAAGTTTTGCCTGAATGCGGCTGCCTGTCCTCCGGGTGTCTGGCGCAGGGTCAAGAAGCAGCCTCTATTGGCGAAAGAACTCGCGTGGGCCGTCCAGTTGGTAACGTTCCCAGGCCGAAATAAACATGGCGCGCGGGTCGTACTTGACACTTGGATCCAGGCGCGCCAGCAATGCCAGGCGCGTATCCGGGCAGAGGCGCGGATTATTCTCAAATGCTTCGGCCAACATCGGAGCGGTTGGGACGGATGGAAGAACCGGTACGTGCATGGCGATCAGCACGGCGTAAGGAGTAGCCATGATCCCGACCGAGGCCTCCAGGCGGGAAAAATATAACCACCCCAGAATGTGACTGAGGCGTTGCCCGACGAGCTCTGCGATTTTATGATCATATTCCAGACAAAATTTTTGAGCCAGGAGCAGGGATTGGTGCAAGCTGGGCGTCAGCAGGTCGGTTTCTTCAAAGACCAGGAATTTGACCAGATCGAGTAGATTAAGAATGGACATGCGGATGCCATAAGGTGTGATAAAGATGGGGAAAACGTTGATGATTTTTACCAGCAGTTCAGTCAGCCGCCCTGAGCGCGGTATCTCGAAAACTTTTCTCCCCACCGCCCGGCGCGCTTTAAATTGCACAAACTGCCAGACCCACTCGCCCCAGCCAGTTTCCAGCAGCAGCCAGGAGCGCCGCAAAACCGCCGCCAGCGCCTGCTTCGGATCATCACCGTTAAATGAAGGTTCAAGGTGTTGTGAAGTCAGCGCCTGCCACAACCCCAGCCCCCCGGCCCATTTCCCCAGGGTTGTATATTCCATCAGAAAGCCCCAGCCCCAGCGTTCACGCGCCACATCTCCGATGAAATTCGCGGCGCGCTTAAGGTCTTCTGCGGGCCTTTGATAATAACTCGTATTGATGAATGTGCCTCGTCCGGGAATGTGCACCACTCCCCGGTTTTGCAGAATGCCATCGGGCAGGAACGGCTGACCCATGCAATTGGCAACTTCCATTTGGAACGCGGCGGCGGTATCCAACCAATGCACGGGCGCCGTAAACCCGGCCGGGAGCGGGTAACGGTCAAATTCCAACTCTTCCAGCATCATTTTTTCCAGGCTATCCACCCAGCCTCGCAGAGATGAGCTGGCCGAAGTAAAAGCGGGCACACCTGGGTGGGGCTGGGCAGCGGGTGCGTGTAGTGATTTTAGGCTGGCTGTTGGCTGGCTGTTCTGGAATTCTTCCAGCCTTTGCTGTAGTTTGCCATCCCAGTGCTGCATTTGGCCGGCCAGGGCGGGATAGATGGCTGCGATCGACATGCTCGTCTTGTCATGTTCATCCCGCAAGTTATCCAGCTTTTTGGAAAAACTATCCCGATAGCCGTTTATGTCTGGCATTTTGTTATTCCTTGAAGAAAACCCAGGCCTATTTTACAAGAAATCCATTCCCCGGGATTTCTCCCGGGGAATGGCGAACCAGGTGGTTAGAAAATCCCCAGACCGAAGACCAGGCTGAGAATGATGCGCGTGATCGCGATCAACAGTGCCAGCACGCTCAGCACCAGGCCAGTGATTGCCAGGCCTTTCTGCTTGTCTTCTATCATTTCCCGGGCGCGGATCAAGTGCGCTATTCCGAACACCGTGCCCAAAACTGCCATCGGCAGGTTTAGGCAGTAATTTAGAACCGAAATAACGGGTACCAGGGCTACGCATGTACCGACGAGCGAGAGAATACCGAAGACCAAACTTGCGATTGCCATTTTATTTTTCTCCTGTCGAGCGAATATGATGGATGATCCTCTTCAAATTTGAGGATACAAAAAAAAGTTTCTACAGGGTGGTTGCCTGGCAAAGCGCGATCCTAAAGTGATCATTGGCTCCTTCCACCGGGTGGGTTGGATGGCTTTTATTTCATTTTATTTCAATTGAATGAGGCGTGAGCGGCGGGCGAAAGCGTGTTCAAAGGTGCTCAGACGGCTGGCAAGGATATTCATTTGTTCATCCACCGGCTCGCCGGTGGTGACACGCTGCTGAAGAATGTGGGCGAACTCGGAGTGGTTGGCGATCTGCACCAGCAGCCCTTCATCGTAAGCCAGCATTTGTCCCAGGGCTGTCGCGGAAAGGTTCGGCGCCGTCACATAGGCTGGGGTTCCAAATTCCGGATCCTGTAGATGCTCGCGTTGCCTTTCAAGACTGCGCTGCATCTGCATGAACTGTATGGCGGTTGGCTCATCTCCGTTGCGATAAGTTTTTCCGCGGCAGTCGAGCAGCATGTCAGCGACATGCGCGAGCTCCAGGTCAACCTGTTTGCGCACCAACCGGTCAGTGAGTTGCTTGTTGCCATTGAACAGTTCCCGCAGCTTGATTTCTGTGTTGGCTGGCCGGTCGCGGGTCAAGGCTTCGGGTTCAGGTTTCCCCTGGTTGAGGAGTGCCATGACATGTTTGGCCTGTTCCAGTGACTTTTCACCCGGTCGTTGGCCCAGCCAGGCCTTAAGACTGCCGATCAGGCCGTCCGCTGCTTTTTGAGGCGTGCCTTTTGGCTGGCCTTCCGGCTGCGGGGCGGCTGTTTCGACCACCGGGCGCACACCGGCTGGCAAGCCCTGTTCCGGCTGGCCCTGGCGCAGACGTTCATCCAGCTCTTGCTGGTTGTTGGCTGAAGCCAGCCATTCATCGAAGCCCACATCCTCCAGGTTTTCTTCCAACTGCTGCAGCTTGTCCGCGATTTCAACCCGGTCTGATGCCTGGATGAAGGACAAAACCCGGATGGCCGCCAGTTCAAGGCCTTTTTCGGCCAATTGGTGCGCCAGTAAATCAGTGATTTCATCCAGCAGGAACTCGGTCGGCAGTCCGGCGCTCAAATCATTCGCCTCGTAACGCCTGGCAAGCTGGACAAGTTTGGTCTCCAGGCCGGGCAGTGGCAGCCGGAAACCTTCGGATGGGATTTCGCCGGACGGAATGACCATGCTCTGGAAAAACTGCTGCGGCTGCTTGACATTTGTCATATAAAGAATGGACGCGTCCACCAGTTCGCCATCGCCGGTCAGCAGGTTGGGGTAATCGTTCAGAAGCGTGAAAGGCTGCCCGGGGAAGTAGCCGGCCCACTCGCCGTTGTCACTCGAGAAGATGCTGGAAAACCAGTGCCAGACGACATGCCGGCCTGCGGGAAGCAGCTTGTATTTACCGGATGTCAGGGTCAGAATTCCCTGGCGTCCGGCCGGCACATCAAAGGTTTTGCGGCCCAGGCCGGGCAGTTCCTTGACATGGGCGGCTTTTGCCAGAGGCAGGGATGCGGGTTTATTTTCCATTTTCTCAACTCCTTTACGGTGGCTGTCAGTCTTATTCATTCCATCCGCGCCTGGCGCAGCCGCGCTCAGATAGTCACTCAATTCGATGGTCATGATCAGGTTGTCTCAGTTTTGACCTGGAAGACCTGTTGTTCGCCGCGTTGCTTTGACAATTTTGCTTCCTGAATGTCTATATATTACATCTATTCGTTTGAAATGTCAAGGATTTTGGAAAAATAGGTACAAATAGGACATTCAACTGTCACGGGCTGGACATTTCACGGCGAATCTTCTGGCGCAGTTCCTCAATCTCGGGGTCGAAGGCCGATGATTCCTGCTGGGCGACCTCGCCGGTCAGGGTCATTTGCAGATCGGATAGCTCGCTGGAATCCACCTTCATATCCCCGGCCAGGGTATTGTCCATGAGCTCCATCATCATTCCCATCTGTTGTTCCAGGTTGGCAGCCTTGGCCAGGCCCTGTTCCAGGTTGCTTTGCAGCTCGCCGATCTTTTCAGGCGCGGCCGCATCTGAGAGGGAATCGGTCATGGATTTGACCGCAGTCAGGAGTTCCACTGAAGCTCTCACCTGATCATAGCGGGCTTCCAGCATCTCCAGGGAAAGCATGTAGCGCTCCCAGCGCTGGATGTCGTTCTTGGTCCAGATGATTTGCCGGCCGATCTTTTTGAAATTGGCGTCGTCATTCAGCGAAATGGCGCGCTTGGCCAGAAGGGTAAGACGGATGAGCATGTCTTTTTGCTTGACCACATGATAGCTCAAGCGGTTCTTGGCGATCCTGAGCTGCTGGCTGCGCTGCTGCTCGGCTGCTTGCCGGCGCTCTTCAGGCGTTTTCATGGCATTTTTAATCGCATTTGCCACATTCTTTGGGTTTAACATAACGATCAGCCTCCTTTGCCAGAACCTGTGTTATTTAAGCTTTGCATCCAGATCTCATAGTTCGACAACATGGCGGGAGTCGCAACGGGTTTCACATTTTCAAACGCGCTCTCAAAGTCAGCCTGGTTCAATTCTTTCGCAACGAGTTGATAATTGCGGATAAAGTCGATGCCTTTATCCGCCAGGTTTTCCATGCCCGGGTTGGCGCGATCCAACATGCTGCGGATGGCCTGCTGGCAAACCATTTCAATTTCGCGCCCGGAATACATATTTGTCTTGTTTACCAATTCATCCATGCTCAGCGCCGTCTTTTGTCCCTTTTTGGTCAGATGGATGTCGAAGATGGCTTTGCGGGCGGCTGCGTCCGGCAGCGGGATGTAAATGGTCATACCGCGGAAGCGGCTGGCAATGGCTTTGTCCATTTGCCAGGGATAATTGGTGGCGGCGATGGTTAGAACCAATTCCTTGTGAATATATTTGCCCATGCCATCCAAAATGGTTTTGAATGTGTTAACCACCAATTGAGCCGCGTTATTATCAACCGACCCGGGTTGCGGCACCATGGCATCAATTTCATCAATGTAGACGATCGAGGGTGCTTTTTTTTGCGCCAAAGCATACAAGGCCGCGATTTGTTTTGAACTTTCGCCAACGTATTTGGAGATTAGATCGTGGCTGTTCACCTGGAAAAAGGTTGATTTTAATTCTCCCGCCACCGCGGCAGCCATGGTGGTTTTCCCCGTGCCTGGCGGCCCAAAAAACAAGATTCGATTTAAGGCCGCGTAATGTTGGCCGAGAGGCGGTTTCGCCAGCGCCATGACATAGGCTGTTTTGATCTGCCGCTTGGTACTTTCCAGCCCGCCAATGTCATCCCAGGTCACATCCGTTTTTGTAATCAGACTGGAAAATTCCGACTCAAAATCTTCTTCGATTTCTTTGCTGTCCTGGTGGGTATCCGCGCGCAGGCCTTTCTGAGAGTCTACCAGCGGTTTCGAGCTGTACCCATGCAGTAATTCTTTCGACCTTCTTTTCAGCTTGAGAACTTGCTCAAGACGTTTTTTCTTTTCATCCGACGGGCATGGGAAATCTGCGTACTGCTGCATCAACATGGCCGCGGATTCATATTTGGAGGCAGCTTCTTCAGTGAAGCCTTTTTTCTCGGCGGCTTTGGCGCTCTCCAGGGTTTTATTAATTTGGTCTCGAACGATGTCGCCAATGTCTGGGTATGTCATGAGCCCATCTCCCATTTGGAAGGTTGGCACTGGCGGTTATTTTCAACCGCCAGTGCCAGAATATTTTTGGGTAGCAGGTCAGCCAGGCTGCGGTGCTGCGAGGTGCATTCCGGGCGGGGGTATGTCACCCTTTGGCAATCAACTCTCGTTGAGATCTTCCTCGCTGTTATTGACCTGGTGCTTATAAACCTCGTCCAGCTCCTGGAAAAGGGCCTCGCTTTGGCCGGCTTCAGCCATTTTCCTGAGCACCCTCTCAATTTCCAGTGTACCGGCATCCTCGGTCATTTCAGGGGTGAGCGCGTGACCCATGTTCAGCTCGCCGATCAGATGGTCGAATTTTTCCATGTTCAGTTTGTCTTCCACCGTGGCATCGCGGATCAGGACCGATAATTCGCTCAGATCCATGTTGCCGATCATCTCTGAAAAAGGTGAGTTCTTCTGGCGGTCAGTGCGTTTCTTCATGCGGATAAAGCCACTCAGCACCTGGGTTTGCTTGCCAAGCATTTGTAGGTCAAGGTTCAGCCCGGCGACTTCATCGAGCAGCTCTTTGATTTTGCGCGCAAAGATTTTGATCTCGGTATCGCTGACCTTGCCAGTGGCAACCTTTTCACCCAGGACACGCTTCTGCTTTTCAAGTTCATTGATTTCAAGCAGGGTCTTGCGTTCTTCGTGGTCAAGCAGGGCCCGGGACTTTTCAAGGTCTTCAATCGGAAGATCATTCAAGCTGACTTTCTTCTTTTCCACCGGCATTGGCGCGGGTGCGGGTGCGGTTTTCTCTGGTTGTTCCTGCGGGGCTACCAGATTGCGCACAACATCCAGAATAAAAGTGGCGATATTGCGTTTTTCGTTCATTTAAGCCTCCATGCTTTGGTTGGTTGAGAATTGCTTGGATAGGGTCAATGATGCAATTAATTGCGCTGACGAACCAGGGCCGCGCCATTTCCTGGCAAAATGAGGGTCTTGTAGCGGCCAGTTTCTGAAAGTTTTTTGTAGGCAGCCTCCACCAGGCCGCGTTTATAAGGGAATATCGCCAGGGCATCCACCAGCGCCAGGCTGTCATGCACAATCATCTCATTTTCGATGGCTGCTATGACCTCCTGGAGTTCCTCGTCCGGCAGGGTGGGGGTGATCAGGTCGGCGTACCCGTGGGTGCGCTCATCCCGGGCGTTGTACACCAGTTCGCCTTTTTCGAGATCGTACAGATACACCAGGGCGCGCCGGTGAAAAAACGCCGTTCCCGGTTTGCTGCCCTCGATGATCTGCCTGGCGCTTTCATCCCAACCGGTGATGGAAGCCAGCACCACGATCCGGAAGATATGCTCCCGATCCAGCTCCTGGGTATAGTGCATCAATTCGGCCGCCAGCACATCGGCAGACAGAGGCTCGCTGTCGAATTGCTGCTGAACCATGCGATCCATCCGGCTGAGCGCCTGGACGACAATCTCGAGCGGTTCACTCTTCTGGCCTTTGCCGGGCATCAGCCGGTAATGCAGAGATGCATTTAACGGATAGCGCGCCAGGGTGGCCGCGTCCAGGAAAAGTTTGCGTAAATATTTTAGTAATTGAGCCTGTTCATCGGATTTTTCGCAGACCCGCTCCCAGGAAGGGATGTTCAAAAGCTCGCCGCTTTCCGGGTGCATCAGCGTCTTGATATTGGAAAGCCGCGCGTCAAAACGGTTCTCAAAAATCAATTCACGCTGCCGGGCGTTGGTGCTCTTGACCAGCAACTGATACTCGCCGGTTTGCAGCTTTTCTTCGGCTGCGCGCCAATTTTGCTGGGTGGATGGACGATGATTGAGGCAATAATGAATATCTTTTTGCAGGCACTGGGTACAGATGACCTGTTCGCAGCCCTCGGTTTTGCAAACCCCGCCAATCTGGCTGTCACTGGAGATAATCTGGTAACAGGAACCGCACTTCATAAGCTCTGCCTTCGCGGCAATTTCCGGCCGCGCGGCGGCGGCCCCCGGGTTGGAGAGACGGCTTTTCAGCGCTGCGCGCGAAATGAAATACAGCCCGCGCACCCTGGTCGCTTCCAGGTCGCCGGAAACAATCCAGCGATAGACGGTCTTTTGAGATACGCCAATGAGTTTGGCCGCTTCGCTGATTTTGAGATAATCCTGATTGTCTTCTTGTGAATTCATCGCGGCTCCTTATCTTGTTTATTTGTCTATATTTTACTCATTATTGCGAATTTGTCAAGATGCAAAATGGAATAATTGGTATAAGTTAGACAGCTTACCAGCTCGACTTGCTGAATTCCTTGCTGCCGCAGATGGGACAGGCCTGCTGTGAGCCTTGAAAGCTGTAACCACAAAATTTGCAAACCCAGATCGCCTGCGGGTCATCCTCGCTCAATTGATCTGTGGGCAGGAGCGCCGGATTGCCGGGCTGGTGGGGGGAGGATGGCGCGGTTTTTGAATTGACCAGTGCAGCGCGTAAGGCCGCGGCAAAACCGCGGGCGCTGGCGAAACGCTGCGCGGGCGATTTTTCCAGCGCCTGCGCCACCACGCTTTCAAAGCCGGCGGATAACCCGGGTTCCACCTGCCGCAGGCGCATGGGTGGGACGTGGACATGTTGGTTCATGATGGCGATGGGCGAGGCATCTTTGGCGTAATCAAAGGGCGCGCGCCCCGTCATGCAGAAAAAAACCACGATCCCCAGCGAATAAATATCGCTGGCTTCTGTCAGCGTCTGGCCCAGGGCCTGTTCCGGGCTCATGAAGACAGCCGTTCCGATTGTTCCCGGGCCGGTGATCTTGCCCTGCTTGTCCAGGAAGGTGGCGATGCCGAAATCCGAAAGATAAGCATTGCCCTGTTCATCATATAAAATATTCAAGGGTTTGATATCCCGGTGAATGATGCCTTTATGATGGGCAAATTCCAGCGCATCGCTGATCTGATCCAGCATGGCGCAGGTGCTGGATGGGCTGATCCGGCCGTTGGAAAGCCGGTCGGCAAGCGTACCCCCGCGCATATAGCGCATTACCAGGAAGGGTTGCTCATTTTCAATACCAAAATCATACAGGGGCACAATCGCCGGGTGTTCCAGTTCGCCCAGAAAGCCAGCTTCCTTTGAGAAACGGTCGGACCAGACATCATCTTGTGAAATGGCAAGCGACATAACCTTCAGAACCACCTCGCGGTGTACCCGTTTTGGATCGTCTGCCAGGTAAACCGTGGCAGAATTTGTTTGCGCGAGAATTTTTTTGGGCACATATCTGCCAAAGTTACGCGGAAGGTTGGGAGGAAGAGTGGCGTTTTGCATGGTGGTTTTATTTACGCTTCATTGAGTGGTGGTGGTAGGCAGGGTGGGCGAGGGTGGTTCCAGGGTGAACTTCAACCGGCAGGTTGTTCCCGGGTTGTCAGGGCCCAGACTGATGATCGCTCCGGGCGGAACCGGTTCCAGTCCATGGATTTGCTTTTTGTTTAGAAATGTTCCATGCGAACTGCCGGTATCCGTGATAAAAACGCCTTTTTCTGTGCGGATGATGCGGGCATGTTTGCGGCTGACCGAGGTATGACTTCCGGGAATGACCAACGTGCAGGCTTCGGGGTCGCGGCCGATCAAGGTATCCGCATGTTCCAGGTGATAGGAAAAGCTGGCCTGACCATTGTCATCCAAAATGCACAGGTAGCCGAATGGCTCGAGCCCGGCCTGAAGATACCCGATTATCTTGTCCCAGGCCTTGCCGCCAAAAAACTGTTCCGCCAGCATGACGACTTCATCTGGAGAAAGCTTCAAAGGCCGGTAATAATCGGCGTGCCCGGTCTGGACATCAAAGCGCAAATTGAAGGTCCACTCAGCGATCTCGGCCGGTGTCAGCAGCGAAAGCACTTCCCATTCTTCCAGAACCTTGCCGGGTGGGTAGCGGGCGATAATATCCCGCTTGCCCTGGCGGATGTCTGCCAGTAAATTGGTGAAGCAAATGCAGGTTTGGAGCTTCATCTTTCCCCAAAATGGATTTTCTCCCGGCAGCCAGGCGCGCGGTTTGGGGCTCAACAGGTGCTGGCGGATGGCGCGCGCATAAAAGCGCACCTGCATGGCCGGGTTGATAAATTCCTTATTCCGGCCATGTTCATCCACGCCCAGCCGGTCGTAAGACATGATCTGGTGCTTGCCAGCCATCCAGGGCCCGAAGGGCTCCCGGCAGTTGATCAAACCGAAACTGTCTTTCAACTCCACCACACCCAGCCCCATCTCGCTGATGATCACAAGATCGGGGGCCAGTTCCTGCCCAACCCCAATGCGCTGATTATTAATAATGACGGCGTAAACTTCCTTGAGCGGGTTTAATTTCACCCATAAATGCCGGCAAATTGGCAGGATGGCGGCGATTTCCTGATGAAATGTCGGCTCAGAATCCTGTCCTTGTAAATCCCGGCCCAGATAGAATTGAATCGGCATGGTTTCCTCGCATGTTTTGTGGTTATGGCGTAAGGTAAATAAGAATGCGCCTGCACATCTCCCGCATCATATCAAATTGACAATTAGAACAATCCCAATCTATTAATTATCCAACTTTTCTTCCAAAATGAAAAGTGATTT
>CAIWAX010000320.1 GCA_903910795.1 uncultured Anaerolineae bacterium | reverse complement strand
TATACTGAAGTAAACCATTATTTTAGCGATATTGCCCATATCTGGATAACTCATTTTGGCCATTTAGAATGTTTTTTTTTACAGAACAAGATTGGACATGCTTTGAAGACTTTTTGATCAATTTTCTAGGGTTTTGAGACCGAAAACTTGACAAAAAAAATCACGTTTTTCACGATTCTTGAACTGATTGCACAACCGTTACGCTAATTCGTGAATTCGTGGCTTATTCGTGGATGGTTTCGCATCAAACCACAAAAAACATCAGAACCAGAAAATTTCGATACAGTTAAGCGAAAAGATTATAAGTACAGTTTATCATATCTAAAATTGTATTGGTTACAATACATCATAATTGCATCTGTACTTATATTTATTTCCAGCGATAATAGGGTAAGAAATAAACGATTGAAACAATCAGGCATAAGGAACCTTTATATGGAAAACATCATTCAAAACAATCATCAGAATTCACTCAAACTTAAACAACGTGGTTTTTACCGCGCACCTGAAATTACCCCCGGAACCACCCTGGTCTGCGAACAAGGAATCATCTGGTTGACTCAGTCAAACGATTACAAAGATTATATGTTGAAATCAGGTGATAAACTGATCGTCGACAAGAAAAGCAATGTTCTGATCGAGGCCCTATCTGATGCCCGATTGAGCATTTTGCATAATAACTAATAAAAAATTTCCTCCTTCAAAAACGCACCGGACTTTGAAAGTCCGGTGCGTTTTATTTTATTACCTGCCCAAATTTTCTTCAAAAGCACTTACATCACTGTAATAGCGTTTGACCTGTTCCACCTGAAAATCAGGGTTGGTATAAACCTCAGCACGAGGATGATCTATCAAATCAACGATCACCGCGGCTACTTCATCAGCAGTTTGAGCGTTATAGGATGCCCCGCTTTCTGATGGGGCATGCAAAGCATTCGCGGCAAAATCGGTGGAAACCATGCCTGGCATTACCAACGAAACTTGAATATTGGGATATTCAGCGCGTAAATCCATGCGCAAGTTGGCCGTCAGACTGTTCAGTGCGCTTTTTGAAGCGCTGTAGACTGAACGAAAGGTGGCAAAAGGCACCCGGCCCAACATAGATGAGACATTAATCAGGTGTCCCTGGCCGCGTTCCTGGAAGTGCGGGACAATCGCCTGCATCCCATACAATGCCGATTTGACATTGACCGCCACCATTTCATCTACATCCTCATCCGTCAGGTCCAGCACTTTGCGCGTAATGCCCCGACCGGCATTATTGATCCAGACATCCACATGATCAAAAGTCCGAAGCGCCTCATCCCGCAGGCGGTTAACATCCTGCCGCCGGGTGACATCCGTTGTGAAGGCAAATGTATCCCTGCCACACGATCGCGCCAGACTACCCAGTTCCTTTGCCCGGCGAGCTGCCAACATCAGGTTATCGCCGCGCGCTGCCAATTGTCGAGCCAACGCCGCGCCAATCCCTGAACTGGCGCCAGTAATCACGATCACTTTTCCCATGGATTCTCCATTTTTTTTATCAACCAGTTTCAACCCGGTCACTGTACTTTAATCGAAATAATTCCATCATGCCACCTGCCCTCTTCCAAGTCTGACGCCAACTCCGCCGTTAATGGTTGAGAATGTGGTATCCAGCTTCAAACCAATGTGCCCCATCAGGATCGGATCGCTCGATAACACGGCCACCTTCCAACCAGGGCAGCGCAGGCGCAGTACATTCCCAAATTGGGCATATAAATTACGCAGGTCCTTCCCTTCACTGACACGCATCCCATACGGCGGATTGGTAACCACCCAGCCTGGGCCAGAAGGCGGCATAATGGATGAGACAGCCTGGCACTCAAAATGGATTGAGTTTTCCACCCCGGCGCGTGCCGCGTTTTCCCGGGCCATTTTGATTGCTCCGGCATCTCGATCGGAAGCATAAATCGGCAGCGCAACAGATTCAAGCGGGTGAATTTCAGCCAGAAGAGCCAGCCAGGCATTTTCATCAAAACCAGGCCAATCCATAAAGGCAAAACGACGATGCAAACCCGGTGGGATGCCCAGAGCCAGCATGGCTGCTTCGATGGGAATGGTACCCGAGCCACAAAATGGATCGAGTAAAGCCGAATGGGCATCCCAACCCGAAGCCAGCAGCATCCCGGCCGCGAGTGTTTCGCGCAGAGGCGCTTTTGCCACTGCCTGCCGGTATCCGCGTCTATGAAGCAATTCACCAGAAGAATCCATGCTGACCAACACCTGGTCATTGGCCACACGCACGATCACCAATTGGGCCGGATCAGCCGCCTCATCTCCCAAAGATTTTTTCATTGGCGATTCTTTGCCCAGACGGTCATAAATGGCCCCGGCAATCCGCTCTGCTACCGCATCCGTGTGAATCAGCTTGGACTTATGACAGGTTACACGAATAGAAACGGGCTGGCCTGGCCTTAGAAAACGTTCCCATGGCAAGCGGCCCGCTTTCTCGCGCAATTCCGCAAACGCGGTGGCATAAAAAAACTGACCCACCCGCGCAATGATCCGGCTGGCAGTGCGTAAATGTAAATTCGCGCGATACAATCCATCCTCTTCAGCCTTGAAAATCACACCGCCCGGTTCAACCACCGGGGTCAAATCCAATCGGAGTAATTCCTGGGCCGCGAGTTCTTCCAAACCTGGCGTAGTGACAACAAAGTAGGTACTCATGCGTGGGTATTATAGTGTAGAAAGCACAGGTATAATCAAATCATCCTTATCCGTATCAGTAATGGTTTGAAGAATAACCCGTCCGGGAACAATCTTTCGAGGATGAAACCACGGGTAAACCAAAGGTGATCAATGAACAAAGTTTATATGGATTATGCCGCCACTACACCGCTTGACCAGCGGGTTTTTGAAGCAATGCGGCCGTACTTTAGCGAAAATTTTGGCAACCCATCTTCCATCCACCGCTATGGACAACAAGCAGAAGCTGCAATTGAAACCGCGCGCGAAAAAGTAGCCGCGGTATTGAACTGCAGCCCGGGCGAAATTATTTTTACATCCTGTGGCACAGAATCCGATAACCTGGCAATCCGCGGCGCGGCTCTGGCAATGCGCGAGAAAAAAGGCGCAAATTTGCTGCTTACTTCCCGGGCCGAACATCATGCCGTCAGTAAAACCGCCGAACAGCTCGAAAAATATTACCAATTTCAGGTGGAATGGTTGGAATTGGATAAATTTGGGGTGGTAAACCCCGCTGTTGTGGAAAAAGCCATCAACAGCAGTACTGCCGTCGTTTCGGTAATGTATGCAAATAATGAAATTGGCAGCATCAATCCAATCGCGGAAATTGCCGAAATTTGCCGGCAGCGCGGCGTATTATTTCATACAGATGCCGTCCAGGCTGCGGCGTACCTGCCCGTGGATGTTTCGAAACTCAACGTGGATATGCTTTCCCTGGGTGGGCACAAGTTTTACGGGCCAAAGGGCGTGGGAGCCCTCTACGTTCGCAAAGGCACAGCACTCATTCCAAGCCAGACCGGGGGCGGACAGGAATTTGGCTTGCGCGCCGGCACCCAAAATGTTCCCTACATTGTCGGTTTTGCAGAAGCTTTGCGGCTATCAGCCGAAGAACGTGAGGCACGCTCAGCCCATGTCCGGCCGTTGCGCGACCGTTTGATCGGAAGCATCCTGGAAGAAATTCCAGACAGCCGTTTGACCGGACATTCAGAGCTGCGCTTGCCGCAACATGCCAGCTTTGTTTTCAAAGATGTGGATGGCAATTTGCTCCTGACTCTGCTGGATGCCGCCGGGTTTGCCTGTTCGTCCGGTTCAGCCTGCAAAACAGGCAACCCTGAGCCGAGTGAGGTAATCACATCGCTCGGTTTGAGCCGCGATTGGGGATTGGGCTCGCTGCGTATTACGCTGGGCGCCGCATCCATCCCTGGTGAAGTGGCTGCTCTTCTAAAGGCATTGCCTGAGCTTGTTCAGCAAACGCGCGCCCTGGGCCGGAATTAGAGGCGAAATGGCTAAAGTAGTTGTCGCAATGTCAGGTGGAGTGGATAGTTCCGTGGCAGCCGTCCTGTTAAAACAACAGGGCCA
Organism: uncultured Anaerolineae bacterium; assembly: GCA_903910795.1. GTDB lineage: Bacteria > Chloroflexota > Anaerolineae > Anaerolineales > Villigracilaceae > UBA5195. Next base: position 3,745 of record CAIWAX010000320.1, on the reverse strand, counting down.
TGATGTCACAGGGATGATGCTGCGCTTGTGGAGCGAACCCGGCAAAGAGGATTCAAATCGCTGCTGTACGCCAGACTCCATGGCACAGGCCCGCCGTGTGGCGGCGGTGCTGGACATTCCTTTTTATGTGATCGATGCGAAAGAAATTTTTCACAAAACGGTAGTAGCCTATTTTTTGGATGGATATGCCAATGGACAGACCCCCAACCCATGCCTGGCCTGCAACCGCCAGATCCGCTGGGAATTCCTGCTTAACCATGCCCTGGCATTGGGTGCGGATTTCATGGCGACCGGTCATTATGTTCGCAAACAGGTATCATCAGACGGCCGCCAACTGCTCTTAAGGGCAGTCGATCCGGCCAAAGATCAATCCTATGTTTTGCATGTATTGACCCAGGAAAAACTGGCCCGGGCGTTATTCCCGGTTGGCGAATACAAAAAATCTGAGATCCGCGATCTAGCCGAAGCCCAGGGATTGTCAGTAGCCAGACGGCCAGATTCTCAGGATTTATGCTTTTTGGCTGGAGAAGATTACCGGGGGTTTCTTCAGCGCAACAGCCCCCAAATATTGTCAGATGGCGAAATTGTTGACCGGACAGGCAAGGTACTTGGAAAACATAATGGGTTACCAAATTACACCATCGGGCAGCGCAAGGGCCTCGGATTGACTTCGCCCGAACCACTTTACGTGCTGGCAAAAGACGCCGCCACAAACACATTGATTGTTGGAGAAGCTGGCGAATTGGGTGCATCTGAACTTCAAGCTGTCAATGTAAACTGGACCGCTGGGATTACGCGAACGGAACCCTTCCGGGCTTTCGTCAAAACCCGTTACACCGCTGCGCCAGCTCCCGCGAATGTCATGCCTGCTTCCGAACCGACTCAGGTTAGAATCAAGTTTGACACGCCCCAGCGCGACATCACTCCTGGGCAGGCAGCCGTTTTTTATGAAGATGATTTGGTGATAGGCGGCGGTCTGATCGTACCTTCAATAGAGGAGAACCTATGATCTTACCAACAATTGTGTTCGGCATTCTGCTGGCTCTCGCATGCGGCGCACTTTACCACCTTGTGCGGGGCGGTTCAACAAAAAAGCTGGTATTCTGGCTGGCCTTATCCCTGACTGGTTTCTGGCTGGGAGACACACTTGCCTGGTTCCTGGCGTTTTCCTTCATGCAAATCGGCCAGATGAATGCCGGGATGGGCGTTGTTTTTAGTTTTGTTCTCATGATCCTGGGTGATATTCTCAGCCATGTCCGGCTGACGCCCAAGGAAGAACAATAAATTCGAATAATCTGTGCTCTTGATGCGCAGCGGCTAAATTTTTCAAGTTTCTCCATGATAAGATAATGGCATTCAGCCAATCTTCAAACAATCAGTGAAAGGATGTCTTATGACTCCACGTATCGAATCACTTTTATCAGCACGACTGTTTTTATTTCCACAATTGGTGGATGACACCATCTATTTCTTGAGCAATCTTTCAGGCCACTTGAGCCTGTATTGCATGAATTACGGTGGAAGTGTGCCTGAACCGCTACTCCCATCCCATATTGCCTTGCAAAATCCTGAACTGATCGGTGGATACTCTTACAAAGTTTTCCCCAATATCGGCAAAATACTGGTCATGATTGACAGGAACGGCGATGAAAACTATCAGCCGATGATGATATCTGTCCAGGGCGGCTTCCCAGAACCCGCCTTTGACAATTTCTTCAAAAATCACCGGGTGCACCTGACCCTGTGTGACAACGAAAATGACATTGTTTACTTTTCGGCCGAGCGGCGCGATGCGCCACTCAGCGAAGCCTTCCGGGGCGACCTGGCTCATAACAAACTCACCCGCCTGACAGAATCCAAATGGGGAGCAGAACCCATTGCTCACACTACCGACCATAGCAAAGTACTGGTAATGGATGGTTACACCACGGGCGATAATGTTCTATATCTGCTGGAAGGGATTAAGAAATCAATTCTTTACGGCAAGCCGCTTTACAAACGTAAATCTAGCGAAAAAGTAGCTCTGACCGGGTTGGGATCAGCTTGCATCCTTGAAAACGGCAGCGGAGTACTGATAACTTCTGCTGTTTTTGAAGATACATATTCCATCGGGTATATCGCTTTTGACAAACCAGGAATCATGCAGCCCGTAACCATTACAGGAATCCAGCATACAGGCGCAGGCGAAATGACTGGCCTGCTCCACATGTATGGGCAACATTATGCCATCTCATACAATATCGACGGCTGTTCGATGGTGTACGATGGCAAATTTGATCAGGATACACTCTCCATCAAGCTAAAACACATGGTGGTTGGCGAAATGCCGCTGGAAAGCGGTGAATTGGAGCATCTTGATTACAACAAAGGAATGGATATATTCACAGTTTCCTTCTCAACAGCGGTGTCGCCATCCCAGATTTACAGCATCGAAAAAAAGAAACGCAATTTTATTGTTATGCACACCAATGAGAAAGTTCTTGGCATTCCCGAAGATATGCTCTCGAAAGGCGAGGATGCCTCGTTCACGACCTTTGACGGTTTGCGCGTATCAGCCCGGCTGTATCTGCCAGCCGCCGCGCTCGGCTTTGATGGCCCGCGGCCTGTGGTGTATTACATCCATGGCGGCCCGCAGGGGCAAGAACGGCCTAATTTTGCCTGGTTCTCCATGCCGCTGATCCAATTTCTGACCCTGCGGGGATTCGCAGTGTTTGTCCCCAATGTGCGCGGTTCCACCGGATACGGTTTGTCTTTTACAAAGCGGGTTGATCATGATTGGGGTGGCCAGGATCGTCTGGATCATGTACACGCCATGACAGAAATACTGCCAAAAGATCCGCGACTGGATGTAAAACGCGCCGCGGTGGTGGGACGCTCCTACGGCGGTTACATGACTCTTATCCAGGCTGGCATGCACCCTGATCTCTGGAAAGCCGCCTGTGATATGTTCGGGCCGTATGATCTCTTGACATTCAGCAGCCGCATCCCCGAAACCTGGAAGCCCTATTACAAAATTGCGTTGGGCGACCCGGAAAAAGCCGAAGAAAAGCAGTTCCTGATCGAGCGTTCGCCCAAAAGCTATTTGCACCAGTTGGCCTGTCCGATGCTTGTCATCCAGGGGCGAAACGACCCGCGCGTGGCGGCGCCAGAATCTGAAGACCTGGTCAATAATCTACGCGAGCAGGGCAAGGATATGGAACTGTTGATCTTTGAGGATGAAGGCCATGACGTATTGAAGTATAAGAATCGCGTCACCTGCTACAACGCCATCACCGATTTCTTCACCAAAATTCTGACTCCCTGATCCTTAACAATCAGCAGCTTAAGGTATCCATTTCAACCCTTCGGGGTAACAGATTTCCTGCACCCAGGTGGAGACTTTTATGCTCCACCGGAAAGAAAACATGCCCTGGAATTTAACATCCACTCAAGCCCAAATTGGCGATATTATTCAACTGGTTGGGCTTCGTCACAAACATTTCATTATTACCCTCACTCCTGGCGCTGAAATGCACACCCACCGCGGAATTATCAAACACGATGATCTAATCGGGTTGCCTTGGGGAACCCAAATATTCAGCCACTTGGGAAGCCCATTTTTCCTTCTTCAACCCATGCTGGGTGATATCCTCAACAACCTGCCGCGCAATACACAGATCCTGTACCCCAAAGAGATCGGCTTTATTATGGTCACAATGGGGATTGGGCCCGGACAGCGCATTATCGAAGCCGGAACCGGCTCGGG
>CAIWAX010000319.1 GCA_903910795.1 uncultured Anaerolineae bacterium | reverse complement strand
CGAGACCCTCACCAAGGCCGCCGCGCGCATGGCGGTGCTGGTCAAGGTGCCCGACCGCATCGAAAAGATCTGCGCCGATGTGGCCCGGCACTTTCAGGAAAAGGTGGCCCCAAACGGCTTCAAAGCCATGTTGGTGACCTTTGACCAGGAGAGCTGTCTGCTCTACAAGGCTCAATTGGATAAGTACCTGCCGCCCGAAAGCAGCGAGGTGGTCATCTCCGTCTCGGGCAAGGAACGCGAGGACAAGCGCTACCGGCCCTACAAGCGCGACCGCGACGCGGAAGAAAAGCTGCTCGACCGCTTCCGCAACCCGAATGACCCGCTCCAGATCCTGGTGGTGACCGCCAAGCTGCTGACCGGCTTCGATGCGCCCATCCTGCAGGCCATGTATCTCGACAAGCCCATGCGTGATCACACTCTGCTGCAGGGTATCACACGCACCAACCGCACCTATGGCGATAAGAAAACGCATGGCTTGATCGTGGATTACCTGGGTGTCTTTGATGATGTCGCCAAATCGCTTGAATTTGACGAAGAGGGCTTCCGCAAGGTGGTTGCGGATATCGCCGCCTTGAAGGCCAGGCTGCCGGGCGCCATGCAGAACTGCCTGGCTTACTTCCCGAATGTCGATCGATCTGTAACAGGCTATGAGGGTCTGATCGCTGCCCAGGAATGCCTGCCCAACAACGATGTACGTGATGCCTATGCCGGCGATTACAGCCTGCTCTCTACGCTGTGGGAGGCGATTTCTCCCGATCCGATCCTATCCCCACTGGAGACCGATTACCGCTGGCTCAGCCAGGTATATGTCTCTGTCCAACCCACCACCGGCACAGGCGCGCTGCTCTGGCATTCCCTGGGCGCCAAGACCATTGAATTGATCCACCAGAATATCCGTGTGGAAGCCGTGCGCGATGACCTGGATGAGATCATCCTGGATGCCGATCTGCTCGAAGCGGTTCTCAACACTGACAATCCCACTCAAAAAGCCCGGGAGATGCAGATCAAGATCGCCGACCGGCTGCGCAAGCACATGGACAACCCGCGCTACCGCAAACTCTCCGAACGCCTGGAAAAGCTTAAAGAGCAGCACGAAGCCGGTCAACTGCACAGCCTGAGCTTCTTAAAAGCATTGCTGGATCTGGCACGCGACCTGGTCAACGCCGAGAAAGAAACCCCACCCGCCGAAGACGAAGATCGTGGCAAGGCTGCCCTGACCGAACTCTTTCAGCAGGTGCGCGGTTCGGATACCCCCATTGTTGTGGCGCGCATCGTGGATGACATCGATGATATTGTCCGCAAGATTCGCTTCCCGGATTGGCAGGCTACGGATGCTGGAACACGGGAAGTCCGCAGGGCGCTGCGAAGAACACTGTTCAAGTACAAACTGCACACGGATACTGAATTGTTCGAGAAGGCGTATGGGTACGTGAAGGAATACTATTAAACACCCGGCGAGGTTATTAAAGGCAAGGTGGCGGATGATGTGCAGGTGATTCTCGTTGCCAAAGCCGAGAAAACATCCCAACCAGACATCATTGATGAACTGATGGCACATCCTTTGCAAGTGAATGGGTTTAAGCCCCTGGCGCGGGATGGAGCCCATGCCAGAAATTGACGCCTGTTTCATCGTTGGCGATGCGCACAAAAAAGATGCCGCACCAAACACTATCAAACAAAAAGCCCCCGATCCTAAAATCAGGGGCTTTTTTATTTTATTCAGCGCTCTTCCTACGCGACTTCCTGCTTTTCGATAAACCCGCCCGCCTCGGCGCGCTTCAGCACGGCCTGGATGGTCTGCATCAGGCTTTGGGCGGCTTCCAGGCTGAGTTCGACCGCCACGCGCGCGCCGGGGCCCTGGGATTCGTTCACAAAGTCCAGGTTCAGGGCGTATTCATAGGGGGCGTCGAAGGGATGGTCGTATGAGACATTGGCTTCCTTGAGCTTGAACCAGCCCTGGGTGCCTTTACCGCTGCCTTCAATTTTGACTTGCTGCGCGATCATGGTGCACATGGTTTTTATCCTTTCGGGGGGTTATTTGAGATGCTTTTCGAGGAAGGCCCAGGTTTTGGCCCAGCCATCCACGGCCTGTTCCTGACGGTACATCGGGCGGTTGTGGTAGAAAAAGCCGTGACCGGCCCCGGCGTAGCGGTGGAATTCATAGTTCTTGCCGAACTTTTTGAGTTCTTCTTCGTGGATGTCAACCTGCGCGGCAGTCGGGCTCTGGTCATCATTGCCAAACAGGCCCAAAATCGGGCAGGACAGGTCTTTGGTGTATTCGAGCGGCGCGATGGGCTGGGCGGGGCTCAGGTCTTCGGGGCGCATGACTACCCGTCCGCCCCAGCAGTCCACGATGGCGTCGTAGCCGGGTGTCCGGCAGGCCGCCAGGTAGGAATGGCGTCCGCCGGAGCAGGTGCCAAAAATGCCGACCTTGCCGCTGGCGTTTGGGGCCATCCGCACGAATTGCAGCGCCCCGGCCAGATCGCCGATCACCTGGTCATCCGGCACGCCGCCGGTGGCGCGCACCTTGACGGCCACATCTTCCGGGGTGCCGTGGCCGGCGCGGTAATACAGGTTGGGGCAGATCGTCAGGTAGCCATGCCGGGCAAAATTGAGCGTGATCTCCCGGTACCATTCGTCCCAGCCGGGCATGTGATGGGTCAATACCATGCCGGGGAAGGGCCCCGGGCCGAGTGGTCTGGCAAAATAGGCGTTGATGTTTTCGCCGTGATAACCCTGGATGGTGACTGTTTCGGCCAACAGGCCTTCATACATATCAGTCTGGTACATATCGCGTGCTCCTTCTCGTCATCGGATAAAAGAAACCGGAATTGCCGGATACACTCTGAAGTATAGGCCAAATGGGCTTTAAATGCAAAAAATTCCCCCTCCAGGTGCGGCGCACTTTCAAATTGCGCCAGTTATTTTGCTGGCCAAGTCTCCTGATGGTACGCATCCTTTGCCAGCCAGAAAGTGCGACGCACCTATCTATTGTTTTCCGGGAAGGTCAGGAAAAACTGCGTGCCGCGGCCGGGGGCGCTGGTGACGCGGATACTGCCGCCGTGCAGTTCCATGATCGATTTGGCGATGGCCAATCCTAGCCCGGATTCATTCCCACTGCGCGAATCGTCGCCGCGGTAGGAGCGTTCAAAAATATGTGGGAGCACTTCGGGGGGGATGCCGCTACCGGTATCGGCCACGCTTAAGACCGGCTGACCGGCTGCCCGGCTGGCGGTCAGCCGAATTTCGCCATTTTCGGGTGTGTAGCGCAGCGCGTTGGAGACCAGGTTGCCCAGCACTTGTTCGATGCGTTCCGGGTCCAGGCTGATCTCTGGCAGGCCGCTTTCGATCTCCACTCGCAGATTGATCTTTTGCAGACCGGCCTGGTTCTGGTAGGCGGCCGATACCCCTTCGAGCAAATCGCCGGGTGCGGTGGCTTCGCGGTGCATGACCAGTTCGCCCGAATCTGCCAGCGAAAGGGTGCGCAGGTCTTCCACCAGCCGCTGCAGGTGCTGGACTTCGGCGTACATGGTGCCGAAACGTTCGGAAGTGGGCTTGAGTTTGCCGTCCTGCAGTGATTCGAGATAGCCGCCGATCACGGTCAGGGGGTTGCGCAGATCGTGGGCAATGTCGGCGGTCATCTGGCGGCGTGACTGGTTGGCGCGCGTCAGATCGGCGCTCATCTGGTTAAAGGATGCCGCCAGCTCGCCAAGCTCATCGCTGGAGCGTACCGGCACCTGCTGCGCGAGCTGTCCGCGCGCCATGGCGCGCGTGGCGCTGGTCAGTTCGTTGACCGGGCGGGTCAACGTCTGCGCCAGCCAGATGCCCAGCAGCAGGGCAATCAACGCACCGCCGAACAGGGCGATTAGCAGGGCGCGGTTGACTGCATCCATATAGCGTTGTTCAACGGTATTTCTGATCAGTGGCTGACCGGTATTCAGAACCGTACCGAGCACCTGGCCGTTAACTTCGATGGGCAGCCCACCGGCTATCGCGCTGTCTGGCACCTGTTGGCCCAGCAGGAAGGTTCCGCTGGGGATGATGACGGTATGGTTCTGATCTACCAGCGCGAAGGGCGGGGGTGGCTGCTGCGGGCCGCCGGCCTGACCGGGCGGCGGCAGCAGGCCCTGCTGCTGCAGGGCCCGGCCTACGCCGTTCCAGTTGTTTTTTTGCAGGTAAAAGGAACGCGCCGCGTCCACGAAGTTATTCTGGCGCTGATCCTGCAGGTAGCGGGTGAATTCAATCGAGGTTGCACTCCAAACAAAGGCCGCGGCCAGCCCAACGGCTACCAGGCTGACAGACACAAAAGCGATGATCAATTTGGATGCAAGTCTCATAAAAGTTTTTCTTGGGTCACATGTGCCCTGTGGAATGGATGCGGAAGCGGTAGCCGACCCCAAACACAGTTTCGATGTAAACCGGGTTGGCCGGATCTGGCTCGGTTTTGGCGCGCAGGTTGCGGATATGCACATCGATGGTGCGTTCAGCACCCTCGAAGGTATTGCCCTGCAGTTTGATCAACAGGTCAGAGCGTGAGAAGACCCGCCCGGGCGCGGCCATCAGGGTGTAGAGCAAATCGAATTCCGAAGGGGTCAGGTTGATGTTTTTCCCGCAGACTGTCACGCTGCGGGTTTCCCTATCCAGGCGGATTTCTCCGCTGGTCAAAACTTCCGCCTCCGGCGTTGGGCGCCCGGCGCGCCGCAGCACGGCGTTGATGCGCGCCACCAATTCCTTCATGCCGAAAGGCTTGGTAACGTAATCGTCCGCGCCCAGTTCGAGACCCAGTACCTTGTCGGTTTCTTCCAGCCTGGCGGTCAGCAGGATGACGGGTGTGTCGCGTTCCTTGCGATAGGTTTTCAGGAATTCGTACCCGCTCATCTCGGGCATCATGATATCCAGCAGGATCAGGTCGGGTTTTTCCTGGCGGGCGGCGAAGAGCGCTTCGCGCCCGTTGACTGCCACGACCACCCGGAAACCTTCGGCCTCCAGGTATTCGCGCACGAGGTTGCGGATGTTGGATTTATCATCAACGACAAGGATGGTTTTGGTCATACGTTTATTTTACTCGCGGGTTAGAGGAGGGTATAGGTGTGGGCCACCTGACCGTTTACCTGGCTGGAATTTTCATCCTGCGGCAGATAAGCGCGCACATACTCAACGGTGGCTTTGTCGGGGGTAATGCTGACGCGCAGATGACCCGAGCTGCTGATCACATCGCCGTGGGTGTAGCCGTATTCATGGGCCAGTTGTGTATTGTTGTAGCGGGTGATGCTGGGCTGTGGACATTCCTGGTAGACAATGCCGTCCAGATCCTGCTTGACGAAGACATGGTCATGCCCGTGGAACAGGGCGTTGACGTGGTTTTCTACCAGCAGTTGGTGGATAGGTTTGCCCCAGCCGGGACGGTGCGTATCGAAGCCCTCGGAACCGTCGGCGTTTTTGCCGCCCCATTCATAGTAAGGCGCTGCCTCAATGCCGCCGCGCCCATCTTTGTTGTTGCCGCCGACCAGATTGTGGATGAAGATGAATTTGAATTTTGATGAGCTGGTTTGCAGGGTGGTCTTGAGCCAGTCATATTGGGTTTTTCCGAGAGTCCAGCCCCAATTTGAATCTGTTTGCTGCCCGGGTTTGGATTTTGTATACCAGAATGGGTCGAGTACGATGAACTGCGCATCGCCCCAGTTCCAGGCAAAGTAGCCGTCACGGATGCCAATGAATTGTTCCTGGGTGGTGCTGCCGGTGTAAAACCCGTTGGGGATGGGATTGGGGTAATATTCGTGCCGGGCGCCGGTGCACCAGACCGCCAGGTTTTTATCAGTGCCGTTTAACAGCCAGCCCAGTTCGCCTTCATGGTTGCCGTTGACCAGGAAGAGTGGGGTGTCCGCGCCGACCAGCCCGAGGTGTGGGCGCATGTCGGCATAGGTGGCGGCCGCATCTGCCTGGGTCTTGACATTCAGTTTTTCGGTCATAAATGTGTCACCCAGGTTGATATGAAAGTCGGGTTTATCTTTCATCGCGTTGGTCAGGGTGACTGCGTACAACTCCGCGTTGAAATTCGGGTCCTGGTTATGCGGATCGGCATCGATCGTGAAGCTGTAACTGCTGCCAGGGCTGCGCTGGGTGATAAAGGTGTGTTCTTCTCCGGCGCTAAAATCAGCGGCGCCCTCCGGTTTGCACAGCGAGCGATAATAATAGCGTGTGTTACCTTGCAGGTTGACCAGCTCCGCATTGATGGGCAGACATGTGCCCTGCGGGTTGGCGCTGGCGGTGACGGGCTGGGTTTGCGCGCTGTATTTGCCGGGCGTGGTGCCGTATTCGAAGTAAATCTGGCTGGCTTGCGCGGGCACAACGTTGACCGTGACGGCCTGGTCTGTCGGGCGGCCCAGAATCATGTGCCCTGTGGGCTCGGGCGAGAGCAGGCCGGATGGACTGGCTGCCGTGGTGGAAGATGCAGGTGTGGCGGCCGGGTTCGGCGCCGTGGATGTGGGAGCATTGGGGGCGGCGGGTGTCGCGTCTTTGGCGGGGCGGGCCGAGTTGCCGCTCTGAGTGTTGCCCTGTGGGTTACCCTGGTTTTTTTTTGGCGGCCTGACACCACAGGCTGCCAGCAAGCTGCTGCCGATCCCCAGCGCGGACAAACGTAGAAAATCTCTTCGTGAAATGGGCATGGGAACTCCTTACCCCTGAATGTTATAAGTGAAAGCGACTTCACCGCTTTTGTGCCCGCCGGTTTCGTCCTTTGGCAGGTAAGTGCGGACATAATCCACTGTGACTTTGGCCGGGGAAACATTGACGCGCACGTAGCCGGTATTGGGCAGTTTATCGCCGGTCCGGTAGGAGTTGGCGTTGACCGAGGCGTAATTCGGGTCGGCAGGCTGCGGCAGGGTCTGGTAGATCACGCCATCCAGTTCCTGGCGCACAAACAGATGGTCGTGTCCCTGGAAATAGATGTTGACGTGGTTATCGACCATCACCTGGTGGATGGTTTTATCCCAGCCGGGGCGGTGGGCGGCCAGATTGGCAGCGTCGCCCCATTCGTACTTGTTCGCGACATCCGTGCCGCCGCGCTGAGTGCCGAGCACATGGTGGGAAAAGACGAATTTGTATTTGGCGGTGCTGGTTGCCAGGACGTTTTTAAACCACTTGTACTGGTCATCGCCAATCGTCACCTGCCATAGATCGCGCTTAGACTTGTTATCGCGGTCAGCCCCGAACTGGTTGTCGACCGTGACAGGCGAGTGCCAGTATTGGTCAAGCACCACGAACAGAGCATCGCCCCAGGTGAAGGCGAAATAATCGCGCAGTGAGCCGACGAACTGTACGTTCCCGCTGTCGCCCGAATAGAAGGAATCGGGTGCGGGCTGTGGGTACAGGCTGTTGCGTGAGGTCTGGGCCCAGACGGCCACATTGTTGGCAGTGCCGTTCAGGTTGGCCTGCGCGGCCTGCTCGTGATTGCCGTTCAGTAAAAATACCGGCACGTTTACCTGGCCCAGCCATTGCCGCTGGTTGACATACAGCGCCCGGACGGTATCGGCGTTGACAGTATGGAGTGTGTCCACGCTGAAATCATCGCCAATGGTCATATAAAAATCGGGCTTATCCGCAGCAGCGGCCGCCAGAGTCAGGGCGTAGAACTCGGGGGTGAATTCCCGGCCCAGGCGCTCGGGGTGCGAGTCACCCTGGATGGCGAAGCTGAAGGAACTGCCGGGTACGCGCTGGGTGACACAGGTGCGCTCCGGGCCCGGCATGTGCCCTGTGGTTTTGCCATTGTAGTTCACGCGATAGTAATAGCGGGTATTGGGCTGCAGGCCGCTGAACAATGTTTCAAGTGGTGTGCCAGCGGTGGCAGCCTGGACGGGTGTTTTGGATGTGTACTGCCCCGACTGCGTTCCATACTCGTAATACAGGCTCATGGCCACTGCGGGCACGATGTTGGTTGTGATCGAGTTGTTTGTCGGGCGCCCAGCGATTTCGGTTGCGATGAAATCCGGGTTGCCAGAGGATGGCGCTGTGCCGTCCTTCTGGCCCTTGCCCTGTTTTCCGGTGTTATTTTTTTGACCCTTGCCACTGGTCCCGGCATCCTGTGTCGCGCCAGGTGTGGCGATGGATGGGATCGCAGAGTCAGCGCCAGTGGTGGGCAGCGGGACGGCGGTGGCTTCAGAGGTGGCCTCTGGCGTAGCGTTTTTCCCGGCATGTGCGGGCGCGTACCCTGTGGGTTTGTCTTTGACACCGCAGGCGCTCAGGATAAAGCTGCCCAGCCCAACGGCAGATAGTTTTACAAAGTCACGGCGGGATAATTTTTTCATTGTGGCCTACTCATTTGAAGAGGAAATCTGTGTTGGCAGGCGCTGGCAAAGCGATCGGGTTTGAGTAAACATACGCGCCGGTCGGGGTCAATTGGTCGCCGAGCATTTGTTTGCGCAGCGCCATCAATTGAGTTTTCTCGGCATCGGTCAGGCTCTGACTGACCTGGCTAAAGTGAACCGCCATATTGTAGTTGATCTCTCCATCCAGTTGGCCGTATTTGTCCATCAAGCTCAGCACTGTGGCCTGGCGTGTGCCCTGCGAATCGGCAGTGCCGCTATCCATAAATTTACGCAGTTCGGTGGCAATCTGGCGGCGTACATCTACGATGCCAGTCAGGGCAGGTTTCTGGATATCCACCAGGTTGGTGATCTGCTGGGCCTGATCAGAGGTCAGCGTTTTTAACATGGTTGCGCCCATATCGCCGGTCAGGGTAGTTGGGATGGCGTAATTGGGGTTGTTCATGGCTGGGGCATCTTTTAGATAGAAGGAGCCAAAGTAGGTGCCATGGCGCTCCGGGCAAAAGTATACATCCGCATCCAGCGACCCGGCATACCAACTGAACATGTCAGAGGCATAGGTCATGACCGCCACTTTTACATCATGGTCGAGACCGCGCAGATCCGACGTCTCATCCACTTTGGGCCAGCTGGTCATGCCCTTTCCGACCATGGCATCCAGAGACGCTTTCTGGTTGGCATCGAAGGAGCTGATGATCTTGCCCATGACCTGCACGCGCTGGAAGGTGATCTGACCATCCAGGTGATAAAGCTCGGCCGAGTAAGCCTTGACGGCATCTTCGTTCAAACTGGTTGTACCGCTGGGCAGGTCGCCTGTTTGCAGGCGGCGGAAAGCTTCCATGAGCACAAAGCGTTTGACTGCGTAATCGTTGATCGGGGTAACCTGGTCTTTGGCGAGCGTGATCAACTGGGCGCGTTCATCGGCAGTCAGGGTGTTGAGCATGTTCAACGCGGCGCTGGTCAGGAAATCGCCCGCGTGGCCCATCTGGCTCGGATCGTTATCTCGCAGGTACTGAAAGCCCCAGAAGTCGGCCACTTTTCCGGGTGGGAAGAAGGAGTCTGCCCCGAGATTGCCAGTCATAAAAGCCAGGGCGTCAAACGAGATAGTCATCTCCTGGGCTTTATCCGCGGTGGCCTGTTCGATGTTGTAGCCGCCAGGCTGGTTGTGGTTGGCCGGTTTGTTATTCTGGTTTCCGCCTGTTTGGGTGCTGCCGGGTTGGGCGGTACTGGACTGGTTTCCAGCGACTTGGGTCTCATTTGCAGAGTTGCCAGGGGTCTGGGCGGGAGTTGCCTGATCTGCACTGACCGGGGTGCCATTCGATGGCTGGCCGCCGCCCCCATTCTTGCCCTTCTGTCCGTTTCCATGCGGGGCCACACAGGCCAACATGCGCCCTGCGGGCTGGTTTTGCACAGTGGCGCAGGTGCCCGATTCCAGACCCTTTTGAGCTGTGAATTCGCAGGCGTTTTGTTCAGCCTTGCCAACGCAGGCATCGAAGGCTTCCTTGGGAGGCAGATGCTGATCCACGTTTTGGCCCTGGGCCTGGCCCCCGGCTGTTTGTGTGCCCAGGTTGGGGAAATCCGCCAGCGGGCTGGTGTGGTCTTCGGTTGCGGTACCAGCAGAGCAGGCAGACAGGAACATGGTCAGGATGACGAGCAAATACAAAATTCTGGTTTTCATTCTTTCTCCTTATGGTCGTGCGTAAACGACACGCAGTTCGGCGCTGGCCAGGGTAATGTTTTTGATCGCATCCAGCAGCACGGCGCGGGTGACCTGCTGTGCGGGCACGCTGAACTGCGGCTGCGCCGATAGGGCATAAACGGTGTAGATGTAAACTTTATCCCCGGGCCCCTTGGAGCAGGGCGGAGCGTACTCCTGTCGGTCGTTGACGCTGTTCGTGCCCAGCGTGCCAATGCCGGTCATGTTTTTGGGCAGGCTGGTAATACCGGGTGAGATGTTATAAACGATCCAGTACCATTTCACTTCATTGGGGCCGGGAATGTGATGCATGATGATTGCGTAACTTTGAACTCCGGACGGCGCCCCGCTCCATTCCAGTTCTAATGTTGAGCGGGAGCCATCGCAGGTGTACTCGGCCGGCAGCCTGCTCTCACGTGCGCCCTGTGGGTCCAGCAGCCCGGGGCTGGTCAGGGTAAAGCCGGTGGCAGTGGCTTGTTCCTGGGACGGGCTGTCCCCGGTAGGGGTGGCTGGCGGTGGCACGGCCGTGGCTCTGACGCAGGCTGTCACGACTACCAGGATCAGTGTGAGTAAGGGCAGGCTGGAAAGGTTTTTTCTCATGTTTTTATCCTTATCGAACTTATGGGTACTTTCCATGCAGATAAGATATCAAAAACATGTTCAGAAACTGTTTAGAAGGGGTTGGGTATTTGTTTAGAGACCTTGCAATCATATTGAACTTATGGGTACTTTCAATCCTGGCAGTCGTACAGGTTGGAAAAAGCCTGGTTGCGCGAGTCGCTCCGCCCCTGGTTAAAGGCTTTGTCCGCGCTGGAAATCCCCGGGACATCCACTGTCTTGCAACTGGTTGTCACCCAGGTATAAATGCTTTCTTTTAATGAAAGGTTATTGTTATTGAGAACAAAGCGCAGTTGCCGGCTGGCAACCAGTTCTTTTAGCTGTGTCAGGTCAACCGCATTGTCGTTTCCGATGTAACCGCCAAAGGTTAACACCGGCTGCCCGGCTGCCAGGATGAAGGGCGAGGCGCCGTACGAATCCAGCGTGGCAACCAGGTATTTTTCCTGGTTGTGATTGGCCAACAGGTATGCCAGCAGTTTCTGCTGCAAAGGATTAAGAATATCCCCGCTCCACTTTCCCGCACTTTGCCCGGGCTGCGGCCCGGCTGCGAACAGGTGTATTTCGGGCTGCGGGTTGAAGGTCGTCACTCCCGACCAGAGCAGCGGCCCCACCAGCAGGCTTGCCAGCAGTAGGCCAACAGCCCAGGTACGCAGTTGAACGTTTTTGGAAATCAGCAGCCAGGCCAGGCCAGCCAGCCAGAGAACCAGCATCAGGATGCTGACCGAAATAAAATAAACCTGGTACGCCGAAAGGATAAAAATCTGCACGCCAAGTGTAATCCCGCTCAAAACGACGGCCCACACCCAGCCGGTTTTGTAACGCGCAAGAGCTTGCCCAAAGGCCCAAACGGTGATGCCCACCAGGGCCGCCAGCGGCGGGCCGAGCATGATCAGGTAATAAATGTGCCACAGACCACTGGTAAGGCTGAAATACAACAGGTTGGGCAGCAGCCAGCCTGCCCACAGGAGAAGAGACAGGTGCTGACTGGATAACGACCGGGACAGACCCAGAATCAGCAGTGCGAGTATCAACCCCGGCAGGGCCAGCGGCAAAAGCCAGGAAATTTGGGCCGCCAGTTGTTCATTGAACAGGCGAAAAATGCCGGGATGCCCGACATCTTCCCCTTTGCTGCCCATGCCCTGCGGGCCGCCTCCCGGGATAGACGGCAAATTGCTCTCCGCCGGTTTAGGGAGTTTGCCAATGCCATCCTGCTGCGGATTGGATTCGATCACTGTATTACTGGAACCAATTTCCGGGTTTCCACCTGCGGACAGACGTTTGATCCCGTTATGGCCCACGATCAATTCCATGACGGTGTTATCGGTACTCGAACCAATAAAGGGCCTGTTCGCGGCCGGGATCGCATCCACGATCAGCGCCCAGGAGAGCGACACAGCCAGCAGTACCAGGCTGGCGATCCCCAGGTGCAGGATGCGTCTGAGCCAGGTGGTTTTGGCGCCAAACAGGTAGAGCGCGTAGATGGCAGGCAGTACCATATAGGCCTGCAACATCTTGATGTTGAACCCCAGGCCGAGGATGGCCGCACTCAACAGCAGGAAGCGGAATCCACCACCCTTATTGAACTTATGGGTACTTTCCATGATGGCCTTCCAGGCCGCCCAGCAGGCCAGCAGTAGCACAAACACCAGCATGCCATCAATGGTGTTGTTGCGTTCAGCGGCGATTGTGATGGGTGTGACGGCCAGCACCAGGGCAGCCGCCAGCCCGGCGGGTACGCCAAATTCTTTTTGGATCATCCTGTACAGCAGCGGGATCGAAAGCGTACCCGCCAGCGCGTTCGGAAAGGCCAGGGCGAAGCCGTTTAGACCAAAAATGGCGGCCGAGAGCGCTTCCAGCCAGAATCCCACAGGGGGTTTATCAACGGAGATGGAACCGCCTGGTTCAAAAGCCACGAAAAAGAAGTTATGCCAGGATGTCAACATGGATTTGACTGTCGCGGCGTAATATTCATTCCCGATCGAGGTTGCGCCGAGCTGGTAAAAGCGCAGGAAGGCGCCCAGCAGGATGATCCCGGTCAGCCCGGCCCACAGGGTTACTTTATTGAACTTACATTTGCCCTGCGGGTGGGTACTTTCCATTTCGATGGAGATGTTTTTTTTCTGTACAGTTCGTTTTGTATTCATGAGATGGTAATCCATTCGATGATCTGTTGGGGCCCGACGCAGTCAGCGCGAGCCCGGCTTGAGTGCATGGATGCATGGAGAAAAGTTACGGGCGCCCGGCTGGCACGCAAGCCAGCACCTGCTGGATGTTCTGACAAACGCCAGTCACCGACCCGAGCGGCGCGTTGAACTGGCAGGCTGCCCCCAGGCTGCTAGACGAGCAGGCGTTAATGGCAGCTTGCGGCGGGGTTCCACCCGGGCCGCCGGGTTGGCCGCCGCCCAGGCTGCCCGGGGTTGGTCTGGTTTCATTGCCGGGCTGGTTGTTTTGCAGGTTGGTGACATCCACCGTCATGGAGGGCCGGGTGGCTGCCGGGTTTCCGGCGGGTGCCGCGCTGACGTTTCCGCCGCGCACCAGGCGCACGTAATTCTTGATGCGGATGGCATCGCCCTGCGGGCCGCGCCCCTGCGGGAATTTGGAAGCGTCGCCGCTTTTGGGATCGCTGCGCTGCGCGCCCGCGCCGTGTACATCCACCCAGGCGTTTTTCATATACCCCAGAGCCCGGCCAAAGGCCATATAGTCAGCGGTATCACCCTGTCCATTGGAACTGGCGTGTGTAGTGCTGCTCCAATAAAAGGGGTAGTCCGCCTGCCCGGCTTCATTGCTGATCTGCGTACTCTGGAAAAGCGGGTCAATGGCGGCCGAGCTGCTGGTATCCGGCGAACGGCTGTAATCAACGATGCTTTGAAGTTCCTTTATGTCCGGCAAACGCCAGTCGTTGTGACCCAGGTAGCTGGCGGCGTTTTGTGTCTGCACCCAGGTCAGCGCCTCCTGCCAGTTCATGGCAGAACCGCTGTCAGCCTTGGCCCAGGTCAGGCCGGTGGCGTTATCCGTGATGGTCTGATCGCCGTTATCAACAAAACTGTTCTGTCCATACGCTGGATTGCCGCGCACACAAATAACAAAGAAGGTTTTTTCCGCGCCGCCGGGCATGCTCAAATCGTAGCCTTTGATGCGCCCGTCCGCGAAGTTGACGCCAAACAGCTTGTCCGAACCCTGGAAGGATTTGTTGATATACAGCGTGCTGGAGGCATACTGCGAGTCAATGGTGCGTTCACCTGATTTGGCATCGCCGTAGGCAAACTGGAAATAAGTGGTGTCGATGAAGGGAATCAGGGTCTGCGAGCCGCCCGCGCCGCTTGGATCAGTGCCCCGGAAGTCGATCAGTGAAAACAATTCCTTGATGCTCGGCAGCCGCCAATCAGTATAACCGCCGAACCGAGCGGCGTTCAGTTTGGCAGGCAGCGCCTGGGATTGTGACAGGGTCAGTTTATCGCTTTTATCCAGGGCGCCGTCTGCATTGGTATCCGGGCTGCGCTGCCAGGTCAGGCCGGTGATATTGTCGTTAACTGTCAGACCGTCGGCGCTGAGGGTATAACTGGGCGCATTGCCACTGAACTGGGCATCCTGCCCGGTAAAGCTGCTCTGGGAACAGGACATTTCTGCCTGGTTGTTGTAGCATTTTCCCTGGCCGGTATCCACAATGGGGTAGGTCATATTGAACTTATGGGTACTTTCCATTCCGTTTTTTTGAGTGGCGGCTGTGGAAATGGAGATAGTTGGAGCGCCGCTTTTTGGAGTGGATGCGGGTTTTGAAGCCGGTACGCCAGTCAGTTGCGCTGTAGATGGCAGGACAACTTGCGCAGAGAGCGGGGAGGCGCAGCTCGTTAGAAAAAATGTGATTACCAATATTGAACTTATAGGTAATTTCCATACATTTAAAATCAGTCGTTTGTTCATGTTTGGTTTCCTTTTCTTGCACAGCATAGCAAAAATATATTCAGAATTGGTTTAGATTTTGTCTGGAAATCTTTTAGATGGCTGAAATGGGCTTTATAAAGAATATTCTGGTTGCCTGATGAAGTAAAATACATTGAATACATCACAATTCAACCAGGGAAGGGACGACAAATGAAACCAACAGCGCAGACCATTTTTATCGGAGATACCCGCCGCAAACCAGCCAATGAAAAAGTCGGGGGTGAATATGTGCCATTGCTGGGAGAATTGTTCTATAAAATTGAAAATTACGATGCTATGGAGCCATTCTTCATAAGCATTGTCAGCAGTTCCGATCACTGGCTATTCATCTCCTCCACCGGGGGGCTGACCGCCGGGCGGGTCAATGCCGAGCAGGCTATTTTCCCATACTATACCGTTGATAAATTAACTGAGAATAGTGAAAACACGGGGAATAAGGCCATCCTGCTGGTCAGCCGTTCGCGGCGCACCAGCTTGTGGGAGCCGTTCTCGGATCGTCAGCGCGGCAGCTATGCCGTCCAGCGCAATCTTTATAAGAATATCTCCGGCACAGCGCTGGTTTTTGAAGAGAACAATCTCGATCTTGGTCTGATCTATCGCTACGCCTGGCGCACCAGCGATCAATTTGGTTTTATTAAAACAAGCTGGCTGGTCAACACAGCCGGTTCGCGCTGCCACGTGGATGTGTTGGACGGTTTGCAGAACATTCTGCCGGCCAACGTCACTTCGGTGACCCAGAATACCTTTAGCCCTCTGCTGGATGCCTACAAACGCAGTGAATTGCAGCGTGAAGGTGGGCTGGCCATTTTTGCCTTAAATTCAACACTGACCGACCTGGCCGAACCCAGCGAGTCGCTGCTGGCCACCACCGTGGCGCAGTTCGGCCTGCCCCACGCGGATTATTTATTGTCTGCGCGGCAGCTCGACCGCTTCCGTGCGGGGCAGGGCGTGGAGACGGAAACCGAAATTCGCGGTCTGCGCGGCGCGTTTTTTGCGCGCGCGGAACTGCGTCTGGCTCCCGGCCAGGAATACACCTGGCACATTCTGGCCGATACCCGCCAGGATGCCGCCGCGATCGCCCGCCGGCTAAAGTGGTTGAAAGGCCGCCCGGCGGCACTGGCCCGCGAAGTGGAGCAGGATATCCAGGCTGGCCAGCAGGTTTTGTGGCAGATTGTGGCGGGGGCTGACGGCCTGCAGCTTTCTAAAAACGTACTGTACACGGCCCATCATTTTTCAAACGTCATGTTCAACGTGATGCGCGGCGGGATTTTTGCGGATCAATATTGGATACGCAGCGCAGATTTGATGGAATTTGTGGCCCTGCGTAACCGTCTCGCCCTGCATACCAACCAGGAATTTTTCAACGCCCTGCCTCCCAGGCTGCATATTTCCGATCTACAAGCCCGCGCGCAGGCCAGTGATTCGCCCGAACTGATCCGCCTGTGCTATGCTTATCTGCCGTTGATCTTCAGCCGCCGTCACGGCGATCCGAGCCGTCCCTGGAACCGCTTTGCGATCAATATCAAGAAGCCGGACGGCTCGCTGCGGATTGATAGCGAAGCGTATGCTGTGCATTATGAGGGCAACTGGCGCGATATTTTTCAAAACTGGGAG
The DNA here is from genome assembly GCA_903910795.1 of uncultured Anaerolineae bacterium. GTDB lineage: Bacteria > Chloroflexota > Anaerolineae > Anaerolineales > Villigracilaceae > UBA5195. The sequence continues at coordinate 14,797 of CAIWAX010000319.1, read as the reverse complement.
GCGCTGGCTTATTCCTATCCTGAATATGTGGAAAGCATGATCAGCACCTTCCTGAACGCCACCACCGCCGATGGCTACAATCCCTACCGTATCACGCATGCCGGCCTGGAATGGGAAATCCCCGAACCCGGCAACCCATGGGCCAATATTGGCTATTGGAGCGATCACCAGATCATTTATTTGCAAAAATTACTCGAGTTCAGCGCCCGGGCACATCCGGGCCGGTTGTCAGAATTCCTGCCCCGGCGGCTGTTCAGCCATGCCAATGTCCCGTATCGCATCAAGCCATATTCTGAGCTTTTGAAGGATCCCTTCAATACAATTGACTTTGACCGTGGGCTGGAAAAACAAATCGAAAGCCTGCAAAAAGAATACGGTACGGACGGCAGACTGGTACAGACACCGGATGGCAGGGTACTGCAGGTTTCGATGGCGGAGAAGCTGCTGGTGTTGCTGCTGGCAAAACTCGCCAATTTTGTCCCCGAAGGCGGCATCTGGATGAATACCCAGCGCCCGGAGTGGAATGACGCCAACAATGCCCTGGTTGGCAAGGGGCTTTCGGTGGTGACACTGGCGTATCTGCGCCCGTACCTGGTTTTTTGCAGGGAATTGTTCAGCCAACCTGCGCCCGGCGTTGTTCCGCTTAGCCGGGAAGTCTGGCAGTTCCTGACGCGAGTGCAGGCAGACCTGGCGCGCTTCGAGCCGCTTTTATGGGTTCATCCCGGTTCCAGCACGGGATCGGCTTCGTTCAGTGATGAGCAACGCCGTGAAATGATGAATGCGCTTGGAACGGCCGGCAGTGATTACCGCTGGGGTGTTTATCAGAATGGCTTTTCAGGCGAGCTGATCGAGACCCCGCTGGCGGAGATCAACGCTTTCCTGGGGCTGGCGCAGCGTTTCGTGGAACATTCCCTGCGCGCCAATAAACGCGGTGACGATTTGTACCATGCCTACAACATCCTGCACCTGGCTGACCGGCGCGCTTCGGTCAGCCATCTGTACGAGATGCTGGAAGGCCAGGTGGCGGTTCTTTCCTCCGGGCTGCTTACAGGGGCTGAATCGCTGGCGCTGCTGCGTGGCCTGCGCAATGGCCCGCTTTACCAGCCCGAGCAGCTCAGTTATTTGCTCTACCCGGACCGGATTCTACCGGGTTTCATGGAAAAGAATACACTGACATCCAAACAGGTCCAGAGCATCCGGCTTTTGAAAGACATGGCGGCTTCTGGCGATACCGCCCTCATCAAACGGGATATTAATGGCAGTTACCACTTCAACGGCCTGTTCCGCAATTTCGAGAATGTCCGCCAGACCCTGGAGAAATTAAAAACACAGCCACGTTACGCCGGATTGGTGGACGCGGATTTTGGGAAGATCCGGGCTTTGTTTGAAAATACCTTCCATCATGACCAGTTTACCGGGCGTTCGGGCAGCTTCTTTGCCTATGAGGGTTTGGGCAGCATTTATTGGCACATGGTCACCAAGCTGCTGCTGGCCGCCAGGGATACCGCCCTGCGGGAGCGGGATGAGGCCTGCGCTCCGGCCCTGCTCGAAAGTTTCGCCGAACTCCGGCAAAACCTGAGCTTCAATAAAACCCCACGGGAATACGGCGCCTTCCCCACCGACCCATATTCACACACCCCCAAAGGCCAGGGCGCCAAACAACCCGGCATGACCGGTTCGGTCAAGGAGGTCATCCTGACCCGGCAGGCCGAACTGGGTTATTTTATCGAGGCGGGCAGGCTGATCTTTGATTTGCTGCTGCTGGACAGGGCTGAACTGCTCAGCGCCCCGGCCTCGTTCTCTTACCTGGATGTGCATGGGCAAAACCAGGCCGTGGCGCTGCAAGCTGGAAGCCTGGCCTACACCATCTGCCAGACACCGGTCATCCTGCAGGCGGCCAGCGCCCCCAGCCTGACGGTACATTTTGCAAATGGGCAGGTTCAGCAATGGCCAGGGAACACGCTGGATGAAGCCAATACCCGGCATATCTTTTTGCGGGATGGCAGTATTCAGTCCCTGACGGTATCTTTCCTGGGGTAAAAGCTTTCATTCTTAAGCCGGATTCAATCCCGGCGGAATATTGAACTTATGGGTGCTTTCCATTCGACAAGTAAAGCGTATTTTGTTTCTGAAACGGAACAAAATACGCTTTACTTGTGTATAATAGCAACTAAACATGGTTATGGAAATCCCGGTTTCTGCATGGGATGAAAATCCCGGTTTCTGCATGGGATGAAAATCCCGGTTTCTGCATGGGAACGATTTGTATCATGGGTGATATTGAACTTATGGGTACTTTCCATACTGAACTTATGGGTATTTTCCATGGCGTCATGTAAAAAAGCACCAGCAAAAAATTGATCATTATCTCTGAAAGAAGGCGCGACGATGAAAATTTTGATTGCCGCAGATATGGAAGGTATCACCGGGGTTGTTCACTGGGACCAGGTGAACCCCAACCATCCCGAATATACGCGTTTTCGCAGGCTGATGACCGGGGATGTCAATGCCGCCATCCGGGGTTGTTTTGCCGGGGGCGCCAGTTCCGTTTTTGTGACAGACGGCCATAATAATGGAAGAAACATCTTGGTGGAGGAGCTTGATCCGCGCGCCGAGCTGAATTCTGGTTCTGCTTCACACCTTTCCATGGTGCAGGGTGTTGATGAAGGTATGGATGGCGTTATGTTTGTTGGGTACCATGCCCGCATGGGCGCGGTAAATGGCATTCTGGATCATACCTGGTCGGATGAACGCGTTTCCGGGTTATGGATCAACGACCGGGCTTTTGGCGAATCGGGTTTGAACGGCGCGGTTTGCGGGCATTTTGGCGTGCCAGTGATCATGGCATCCGGTGATCAAACGCTTTGCGCAGAGGTAAAAGACTTTTTCGGAAGCAGCATCGAGACCGCGCAGATTAAAAGAGCCACCAGCCGCATGGCGGCCGCCTGCCTGCCGCCCACGGTGACGGCGCCGCTGATTGAGGCGGCTGCGCAGCGCGCCATGCAAAACCTGCAGAACAAACAGGCCCCTGTGCCTTTCACGCTGCAGGGGCCGGTCAACATGACGGTCGAATTTGAACAATCTGATATGGCTGACCGGGCTGCCATCCTGCCGGGCTCTGTCCGCGGCGCGGATCGCCGGGTTGAATACGCCGCACATGATATGGTTATCCTTTACCGGGCCTTCCGCAGCATGCTTGCGCTGGCAAGGTAAAGTAACACAAGGGTTTCACTGGTGTGTTTGAGAGGAAAACCGCCAGATAATTTTCTTACTCTCCAAGGAGGAGTTATGAAGTTGAACCGTGTTTTTTCGTACTTGGTGCTGGTTGTATTACTGGCTGGCATGCTGGCGGCCTGCGCCCCGGCTGCTACACCCACCCCGGCGGCCCCCGCCGCGACCCAGGCTCCAGCCCAGCCTGCCGCCACCGCTGCCCCGGCTGCGACCGTCGCTCCCACTGCTGTCCCTGCAACTGAAGCCCCCACGGCCGCCCCGGCTGCGACCAATGGCAACACGCTGGTGATTGCCATGAATATTGATGATGTGGTTACGCTTGACCCGGCTTATGCTGGCGAAACCACCAACCTCTTCATTCATATCAACACTTACGACACGCTGGTCGATATCCGTCCCGGTGACCTGAATACCATTGTTCCACGGCTGGCCGAGAAGTGGGACGTCAATTCGGATTTCACCGAATTCACTTTCCACCTGCGCAAGGATGCCAAGTTTGCATCCGGCAACCCGGTCACTGCCGCGGACGTGGTCTTCTCATGGAACCGCCTGTTGAATGTGGCAGGCGCACCGGCTTTTAACCTTGACGGCGTTGGCAAGGTTGAAGCTGTGGATGATTATACTGTTAAGGTCTCCACCTCTGTTGACAAGGCCACCGGTAAGGCCCAGCCCCTGCCGCAGTTCCTGGCCAGCGCCAGCAACCCCAGCCTGGGCATCCAGGATTCCAAGCTGGTCAAGCAACACGGCGGTACCGATGCCGCGGACGCCAAGACCACCGACAAGGCCAAGGAATGGATGGATCAAAACTCCGCTGGCTCCGGGCCCTTCATCCTGACCAAGTGGGCTCCCAAGGCCGAAATCGACCTGGTTGCCAACAAGAACTATTTCAAGGGCGCTCCCAAATTTGACAAGGTTGTTATCACGCATGTCTCTGATCCCACCACCAAATTGCAGATGCTGCAAAAGGGTGATGCGGACATGATCGATAGCCTGAGTACCGACCTGGTGGATACCGCCAAGGCCGATCCGAACGTTCAGGTTTCGGTTGACCAGTCATTGGATGAGAACTATTTGGCCATGGCCTATGCCTGCCCGGATGCGATTAAGGCCAAGGATCCCGCCAAATTCGCCACCCTGCAGAGCCCCGATTCCTTCGCGATTATCTGCAAGAAGGAAGTTCGGCAGGCCATTGCGCTCGGAATTGATTATGAAGGTATCACCAAAGCTGTCTTGAACGGCTACGGCGCCCGCGCCCCCAGCATCATCCCGATTGGTATTCTCGGCGTTGACCCCACCAAGACCCAGGGTCGTGATGTTGCCAAGGCCAAGGCCTTGCTCGCCACCGCCGGTTATCCCAACGGCGCCACCATCGACCTGTATTATGCTTCCAACTCCACCCGCGATACTGTGGCGGCCAAGATCAAGAGCGACCTGGCCGAAATCGGCCTGACCGTCAACCTGAAGCCACTGGAACAGAGTGTCTATCTGACCCAGATGCGCGCCCAGCAGTTACCCATGGCCTTTGGCGGCTGGACACCTGATTACTTGGATGTGACCATGTGGTCCGACTACTTCGGCCTGGGTGATCGCTCGATCGCCTTCCGCATGCGCTTCGATAACAAGGCTGCCCACGACCTGGCTGTAACCATCCGCACCACCTCTGACCCGGCTATCCGCAAGGATGCAACCGAGAAACTGCAGGCCATCTTCATCGAAGAAATGCCTTTCACCATGCTTTACCAGGTGCAGTATGTGCATGCCTTCAGCAAGGATCTGAAGGGTTTTGCCTTCCACCCCGTCTGGTTTGTTGATCTGTTCTCGCTCTCCAAGTAATTTCGCTGCTCAAGGAGTAGGAGGGGAGTCATCTCGCCCTACTCCTTTTTCATTTTTGAACTTACATTTGCACTGTGGGTGGGTACTTTCCCATTAAAGCTCGTAATCCTCTGTACATCCTTCAATCCTTCTAATCACGGTTAAGACATTAGTGGAGGTCAATAAAAATCAATGAGCCTGATCGAACACCTGACCAAGCGATTGCTGCTGATGATCCCGATGGCGATTGGCATCACCTTGCTACTTTTCATCATGACTCATATTGTACCGTCCAACCCGCTGGCCGTCATTTTGACTGAAAAGTCCATGGAAGATAAAAATGCTGTCCAGGCGGCCACTGAAAAGTGGGGGCTGGATAAACCCTTGCCCGAACAGTACCTGATCTATATCAATAACCTGCTGCACGGTGATCTAGGAACTTCCTTCAAAACCAAGAACCCCGTTTCTCTCGATATCAAAACATTCCTGCCCGCCACGGTTGAGCTTTCAATTGGTTCATTTATTTTTGCCATCCTGCTCGGGTTGCCATTGGGAATCATCTCTGCCGTTAAATCCGGTAAATTTATTGACCAGTTCACCCGGATTGTGTCTCTTTTGGGCGCATCCATGCCGCCTTTCTGGTCGGGCTTGCTGGTCTTATTTGTTTTTTATTACAAGTTAGGCTGGGCCCCGGGGCCGGGCCGCATCAATTCGCGTATCACCGCGCCAGTGCCTGTGACGGGTTTGATGGTTTTTGATTCGATCTCGCAGGGCAATATGCCAGCGTTATGGAGCGCCCTCAGCCATCTGATCCTACCTTCCATTATATTGGGTTGGTTTACCCTGGCGCTGGTGGCCCGCATCACGCGCTCTTCCATGCTGGAAATTCTGTCCCAGGATTTTATTCGCACTGCCCGCGCCAAGGGCCTGCCTGAGCGCATGGTTGTGCTGCGGCATGCCTTTCGCAATGCGCTTATCCCGCTGGTGACCCTGGTGGGCCTGGCTTTTGCCGGTCTGATGAGCGGCGCGATTATGACCGAGACGATCTTTTCCTGGCCCGGGATTGGTCGTTACGCGGTGGAGGCGGCCGCGAACCTGGATTACCCGGCCATCACAGGTACCACTCTGATGATCGCCATCATTTATATGCTGGTGAATATTTTCGTGGATGCGCTCTACTCGATCATTGATCCGCGCATACGAGAGGGATAAACTATGGCCGTCGCGGAACTTACCCAAACAGCTTTGCCGAAAAAATCAAACAGCCCCACCCAACGCCGTTTGCGATCTCTGACGCACAATCCGCTGGCCATGACTGGCCTGTTCATTATCTTATTCTGGGCGCTGGCCGGGTTGACTGCGCCCTATATCAATTTACGAGATCCGCTCGGGCAGGCGATTGTTGACCGGCTGAAAGCCCCTTCCTCCCAATACTGGTTTGGTACCGATGAACTTGGGCGGGATGTCTTCAGCCGGGTTATGTACGGTTCGCGGATCTCGTTACCGATCGGGTTCGTGGTCATCCTATTCGCCATGGCTGCGGGTTCGCTAGTGGGCGCCTCGGCCGGTTATATTGGCGGAGTGTATGATCTGTTGATCATGCGCCTGGCGGATATCACCCTGGCGTTCCCATCGATTGTGCTGGCGCTGGCGATTGCCGCCGTGTTGGGACCCAGCATCACCAACGCCCTGATTGCCATGGTGCTGGTCTGGTGGCCTGAGTATGCGCGTTTGATGCGCAGTCAGGTCTTGAGCGTCAAGAATAACGAGTATGTTACCGCGGCAATTGTGATCGGCGCCCCGCGTATGCGCATCCTTTCGGCGCACATCCTGCCCAACACATTCGCGCCCATCCTGGTGAAAGCCTCGCTGGATGCAGGCAGCGCCATCCTGAATGTGGCGGCCCTGAGCTTTATTGGCCTGGGCGCGGTACCTCCCACGCCAGAATGGGGCGCGATGATTTCCTCTGGCCGTTACCAGTTCTATAGCTGGTGGCTGACCACCTTCCCGGGGCTGGCCATCCTGCTGGTGGTGCTGGGTTATAACTTCTTTGGTGAAGGTGTGCGAGACGCTTTTGATCCGCGCATGTCGTAGCGGCTTATGCTCTGATTGAGATCCATATTGAACTTATGGGTACTTTCCATATTGAACTTATGGGTACTTTCCATATTGAACTTATGGGTACTTTCCATCAAGTACGGACACGGCATCGCGGTGTCCGTACTTTTAATATTCGTCAACCACCGGTAAAAACCCGCGGCAGGCGCGCGTGCAGGTGGGTGCTGATATCCACCTGGGAAGTCTGATACAGAGTGGCCAGATCATGTACCCAAATAGATTGATCGCCCTGTTCCCCGATGATCACAACTTCTTCGCCTGGGGCATAGGGCCGGGGTAATTTCACCATGCACTGGTCAAGGCACAGACGTCCCAATACCGGCAGCTTTTCACCGCCGATCAAAACCTGGTTGCCGGGAGCGCGCCGCAGCCCATCTCCATACCCAACTGGCACAACGCCGATCCATTCATCTCTGGCGGTGATATAGGCCGGGCCGTAGCCCACGCCCCAACCGGCAGGTAAGCGGCGGCAGGCGGCCAAACTGGCCTTCCAGGTCAGGGCTGCTTGGTAGTGGGCTGGCAGGGGCTGGTCGATGCGAATGCGCAACCCAAGCACTACGTTTCCCACCCGTACCAGGTTGTGGCGGGTCTCGGCTAGATAAAAGGCTGCCGCGGAATTGGCGAGGTGCACCCACCTGGGGTGTAGCCCGGCCTGATCGAGCGACTGCAGCGCGCTCTGAAATCGCCGCGTTTGAAGATTATTGAAGGGGTTATCCGGTTCTTCGGCGGCGGCCAGGTGGCTGAAAATGCCGTCGATCTCCAACCCGCCGGCCGCCAGAGCCTGCCGGGCAAACGGCAGGGTTTCTTCGGCAAACACGCCCAGCCGCCCCATGCCAGTATCCACCTTTAGGTGAACACGCAGGGCCTGCCCGGCGGCCAGGGCGCGGGCCGAGAAAAGCTGCAGGCTTTCCGGGCTGTGCAGGGTTAGAGTCACCTGCGCGGCGATGGCCTCATCCACTTCTTCGGGCGTGACCATACCCAGCACCAGGATGGGTACCCGGATACCAGCCTGCCGCAGGGCGCGCGCTTCGTTGTAACGCGCCACACCCAGCCAACTGGCGCCGCCCGCCAGCGCGGTCCGGCTGACTTCGACTGCGCCGTGCCCATAGGCATCGCCTTTGACGATTGCCATCAGGGCCGTGCCAGTCTCTTTTAGAATCTGGGCGCTGTTGCTGCGTACAGCGCTCAGATCAATCTCAAGCCAGGTGGGGAATGTGTTCATGGTTTTCCTATCCGGCTCAAGTTGCCGGAAAACTGTCGATTGTGGTTTGAGGAGTAATATAATTGGGGCTCCACCATTTTTAATGAGAAAACCCTTTTTAACACAACGTACACCAGGGGCTCAAAGCAAAAACAGGGCCAGAAATTACAGGATTCATATCCATTGTGAACTTGGTGCCCATCGTGTTTAGCTTTTTTCCTATCAATTACGGGAGCGCCATAATTGGATTTCTATGCTCGAAACTATCTTTTTACCTTACCTCGTGCCGTACTATGCCCAAATTGCCAGCCCTGAGCTGGCTGCGGCCATCTTTATTGAAGGGCTTGATCCGGTTCATGACCCGCTTTGGGCCGAGAGCGGAGCAGAATCCCCGCAGGAATATGCTTACTGGGTCGAGCGCGCCTGCGGCGTGGCCTGCCTGAAAATGGGCGTCGAGGCCCTGGGTGGGCCGCGCCGCACATTGATCGAGTGGGCCCGGCAAGGTGTGGAACGGGGCGGTTACCTGATCCGCCGCGCCCCGGATGGCAGTCAGCACGAAGTCGGCTGGATCCACCGCGCGCTGGCGGAGATGGCTATCGAAACCGGTCTGTCAGCCGAGGCGCGGGCTGCCAGCCTGCGTGAAATTGGTGAATTTGTGCGACAGGGCAGCCTGGTGATCGCCTCGGTCTCTTATGAAGCTGGCGATGACAATGTGCCCATTACCAAACAGGGCGGACATTTGATGGTGGTGATGGGGGTGGAACTCCAGGACGGAGAGCCGCTGGCTTTTTATGTCAACAACCCATCCGGGCGCCGGGCAAATTTACAGGCCGGGGCGCGTTTGCCGCTGGGGCGTTTTGGGCCTGCTTACAGCGGCAGGGTGATTCTTATGCGCCGGGAAACATATCCGGACACAGCAAACCCATCCTGAAATATCCTCTTTGATCCATCAATCTGTGCAGTATGTTATTGCGAACCGCCTGTTCTTGGCAGTCTCGCATTTTCATGTTATTGTCTCGTTGGCGATGCGATTATAGGTCAAAGTGAGGTAACTGGATAAATACTGGTAAAATTCTCCTGATATTTATTCCGTACTTTACAACCATTTCGGAAAGAGAGCCACCAATGATTTCAATCACCAGACCCCGGGTTTCAGGCATGGTTGGGATGTTTTCTGCAGCCCTGTGGCTGGCCGCGCTGTTTGTCGAATACCGTTTTGGTTTGTTACCACCCGGTGATGGCAGTTTCCTGTATTACGCGGATCAGGCAGCATTTTTCATCGCGTTGGCTGGTTATTTGATCATGCTGCTGGGGATGTGGCAGTCAAAAGCAGCGGGAGATGGTCTGTTCGGGAAAATCTCACTGGGCATTTTTATAGCGGGGCTGATTTCCTTACTAATCGCGCAGGTTGTCCAATGGATCACGAATAACCCTGATTTTTTTCTTTTTCCAGTAGGAGGGATCTTCCAGCTCTTGGGCGGTATCCTGACCGGTATCGCCGTGGCTACAAACCGACGCTGGAGCGGTTGGCAGCGATTTGCGCCCTTGCTGCAAGGTGTGTACTACCTGGTTGTGCTCTTTCTTCCGATCGTCATCTCCAATCAATCTCCGAGCCAATGGGCTGAAGGGCTTTGGCAAGTTACCTGGTTTATTTCAAGCCTGGCACTCTTTACGACAGCCTGAAAATCTTCCTGGTAGGTGGAGTAAGGCTAAATTAGAGCTTCTATGTTACCGGATTTTCCAGCAGCGTTAGCGTCCCGGCGCTGGCATCCAGTTCCGCCATGCAGCCCAGGGGGATGATGGTCTGGTCGGGCACATGCCCGATCATCAGGCCGCGTATGGCGGGGATGCCCAGGGTTTTGGCGCGTTCAGCTAATACATCTTCCTCCACACGGTTTTGTTCCCATTCCGAGGCGCGGTGTTCTGTGAATTTCCCAAAGACGATCCCCGCGACTTTTTGTAAGTTCCCCGAAAGCCATAACTGGGTCAGCATACGGTCGATGGAGTAGACCGCCTCGCTGACATCTTCAAGGAACAGGATAGCTCCCGAGAGATCCGGCATATACGGTGTGCCGGTCAGGTGCGCCACCAGGCTCAGGTTACCGCCAATCAGGCGTCCCAGCGCTTTGCCGGGCACCAGGGTGGTAATGCGATTCTCTTTTTCCACGCGACCTTCGCTGCGCTCAAAAGGAGGCGGCGCGCCAAGCGTGAAAGGGGTAAGAGGGTCGAAGAGCACTTTCTTAAACTCAGATAACGTGTAGGGGGTGTAGGTTTGCTGCGCAATTGGGCCGTGGAAAGTCACCAGCCCGGTTTGGGCATGGATCGCCAGCAGCAAGGCGGTGATGTCGCTGTAACCCATCAAGACCTTTGGATTGGTGCGAATCAGGTTGTAATCCAGTAGTGGCAGCAGGCGCGAGGCGCCGTAGCCACCGCGCACGCAGAAAATGGCATCCACCTCCGGATCGGCGAACAGACTGTTCAGGTCGGCGGCGCGCTGCGCGTCTTCACCTGCCAGATAGCCGTTCCGGTCGAACAAGTGACGTGCGGGACGGGTGTGGAACCCGAGCGATTCAATCGTTTCCAGGGCAAAACGCACGCCTTCCGGGTCTCTCGAAGGGCTGGCGGGCGCGGCAATCCCGATGGTTTGCCCGGGTGCCAGGCGGGCGGGTTTGAGGATGGTTTTATCAGCAGAATGTTCCATATTGGTTTCCTTTCCAAGCCAGTTTACCAGAAGGTTCGGGGAAGAGTATTTATTGGCGGGTATCCTCACCAACTGCGGCCTTCAATGTGCCGATCTTGCTGTACAATTCGTTATATTGAACTTATGGGTAACTTTCCATGCTGATTATATCTGAAGACCATTCCCAGGAATCTCATGACTACACTAGCCCCCCAAATTCTCGATGCCATTCAGCGCGCCCTGGCTGAAGACATCGGCACTGGTGACGCCACCAGCCTCGCCATCCTGCCCGCCGACGCTCGCATGTCCGGTCAGATCATCGCCAAGGAAAGCGGCGTGATCGCCGGGCTGGATGTGGTACAGGCCGTTTACCAGATTTTTGATACCCAGGTGGAATTCCGCAGCCAGGTGGCTGAGGGTGCCCGGGTTGAAAAAGGCCAGGTGCTGGCGCTGGTAAATGGTTCGGCGCGCAGCCTGCTGACCGCTGAACGCACCGCGCTGAACTTCCTGGGCCGCATGTCCGGCATAGCCACGCTCACGCGCCAATTTGTGGAGGTGGTGGCGGGCACCCGCGCGGTCATTCTGGATACCCGGAAGACCGCCCCGGGTCTGCGCCTGGTGGACAAGCTGGCGGTGCAACGCGGCGGCGGACAAAATCACCGCATCGGTTTGTTCGATATGGTTTTGATTAAGGACAACCACATTGATTTTTGTGGGTCGATCACGTCCGCTGTGGAAAAAGCCCGCCTGGGCGCCCCCGGTCTGGAGATTGAAGTGGAGGCGCGCACGCTGGAACATGTTCGCGAAGCCCTGGCGGCGGGGGTTGAGCGCATTCTGCTGGACAATATGTCGCTGGCAATGATGACCGAAGCGGTGCGGCTGACCGCCGGGCGGGCCAAGCTGGAAGCCTCCGGCAATGTCACGCTCGAAACGGTGCGCGCCATCGCGCAGACCGGTGTGGATTATATTTCCAGCGGGTCGCTGACACATTCCGCCAGGGTTTTTGATGTCAGTTTTGATTATTTGGGATAAACCCTTTTTGATATGGAGAAAAAATGAACCCCGAAGCGCAACTACTTTATGAAGATATGAAAACCCATCTGGCAAAACTTGTGCCCGATGTTGAACTGTATTACAAATCTGAAATCGCGGTTGAGATCAACGCCCTGAAAAAAGAACGCAATGCCATCATCCTGGGTCACAATTACATGGAGCCGGTGCTATTTTATTCCATTCCCGATTTCAAAGGTGATTCGCTGGATCTGAGCCGCAAGGCCGCCTCCACCGATAAGGATGTGATCGTGTTTTGCGGGGTGAAATTCATGGCCGAAACCGCCAAGATTTTGAACCCATCCAAAAAGGTGCTGCTGCCGGCCTCCAAAGCGGGCTGCTCGCTGGCAGAATCGATTACGGCCGAGGATGTGCGTGCCTTGAAGCGCAAATACCCCGGCGTGCCGGTAGTGACCTACGTCAACACTTACGCGGATGTGAAGGCCGAGAGCGATATTTGCTGCACCTCCGGCAACGCCATCGCCGTGGTGGAGTCGCTGCACACCGATACAGTCATCTTTCTTCCCGATCAATACCTGGCCGGGAACGTGGCGCGCGAGACCGGCAAGCATGTCATTTTCCCCAGCCTGGGCGCTGAAAGCCTGCCCGATACCCTGCTGGATGTCCAGATGGTGGGTTGGAAAGGTAAGTGCGAGGTGCACGATAAGTTTACCGTGGAGGATATTCGCGCGATACGCGAACAATTCCCGGATGTGGCAGTGCTGACCCACCCGGAGTGCCCGCCTGAGGTGGTGGCCGCCGCGGATTATTCCGGCTCCACCAATGCCATGATCAAGTACGTTCAACAGAGCCAGGCCCCGCACTTCCTGGTGCTGACCGAATGTTCGATGGGGGATAATATTGCCGCCGCCAATCCCGACAAGGATCTGTTGCGGTTGTGCATGGTGCGCTGCCCGCACATGAACATGATCACGATGGAAAACGTGCGCGACTCGCTGCTGCACGATCGTTATGTCATTGATGTGCCGGAAGATATTCGCGTGCGCGCCTTCAAGGCGGTTGACCGCATGATCAAAATTGGATGATAGTGTGATTGAATGAAAATTACAGATGTGTTGATTATTGGCTCCGGCATCGCCGGGGCGGCAGCAGCTCTCGAGCTGGCGCAGGACCCGGCCCGCAAGATCATTTTGATCACGCGCGAAAACGACCCACACGAATCAAACACGCGCTGGGCGCAGGGCGGTATCATTTACCGCGGCCCGGGCGATTCAGCTGAACTGCTGACCGAGGATATTCTGGCGGCCGGGGCGGGGGCTTCGCTGCCCGAGGCGGCCAGGGCACTGGCGGTAGATGGGCCGGTACGCCTGGAAGAAGTCCTGTTAAAGGAAGCGGGTGTGGAGTTTGACCGCAACCCGGATGGCAGCTTGCAGTTTGGACAGGAGGCGGCGCACTCCGTGCGACGCATCGTACATGTCGGCGATGGTACCGGCCACGCCATCATCCAGGGTCTGATGAGCGCGGTGCGCCGCCAGCCCAACATCGAACTGCTGACGGATGCCACGGCTGTAGACTTGATTACCTACCCCCATCACTCACGCGATCCGCTCGATACCTACCGCCCGGTCGCCTGTCATGGCGCGTATGTCTTTGATCACAAGGGCAAGGCCATCCACCGCACCCTGGCTTCGCGAACCATCCTGGCGACTGGCGGGGTGGGGCGCATATATCGCAACACCACCAACCCGGCGGGCGCGCGCGGGGACGGATTGGCGATGGCTTCACGCACCGGGGCGCGCATCATCAACGCCGAGTACATCCAGTTTCATCCCACCGCGCTGGCGGTGCCGGGTGCGGAAGGTTTCCTGATCAGCGAGGCCGTGCGCGGTGAAGGCGGTGTTTTGCTGACCCCCAACGGCGTGCCTTTTATGCACAAATACGCGCCTGAGTGGAAGGACCTCGCGCCGCGTGATGTGGTGGCGCGTGCCATCCACAGTGAAATGGAAGCCAACGGTTATTCGTATGTTTTGCTGGATATCGGCAGTCACATGCCGGCGGATGACTTGATGAAACGCTTTCCGAATATTTATGCCGAGTGCCTGCGGGTGGGTATTGACATGACCCGCGAGGCCATCCCGGTGGTGCCTGCCGCGCATTACTTCTGCGGCGGTGTGCAAGTTGATCTGGCGGGTCGCACCAACATCCAGAACCTGTATGCGGTGGGCGAGGTGAGCTGCACCGGGCTGCACGGCGCCAACCGCTTGGCCTCCACTTCTCTGCTGGAGGGGCTGGTGTGGGGTGTGCGCTCCGCGCAGGATATCGTCCAATCCGGCCCGCTTGGGCAGGTGCCCTCCCCCGATAATATCCCGGTTTGGGATGAAACCGGTCTGACCCAGGAATCCGACCCGGCCTTGATCCAGGGTGATATGCAAACCATCCAGAACATCATGTGGCATTATGTCGGGTTGATCCGCTCGGGCGACCGGCTGTCACGTGCCATCCGCGAATTGCGCCATCTACAGAATGAAACCGAAACTTTTTACCGAAAGACCAAGCTGAGCGATGGCTTGATCGGCTTGCGTAACGCTGTGGAAGTGGCGCTGATTATCGCCCAGGCTGCGCGGCATAACCGCCAGAGCCGGGGCTGTCACTATCGGGTGGATGCGGTCAACATCGGCGACCGGCTGTTGTAGGTTGAATTGTTTTGGGTGACGGCTATTTCCATAAACAGCAGCCCCTGACTT
>CAIWAX010000318.1 GCA_903910795.1 uncultured Anaerolineae bacterium | reverse complement strand
GCAAATCGTGCAAAGCCTGAAACTGCCACTGGTGGGCAATGCGCTGGAGCATTACTGGACAACCTATAACGGGCTGCAGGTGCTGGCCTCCGGTGAGCTGGTTTTGAAGGGTTTCGATATCCTCGACAGCGCGAAAGTGCCTGGCTTCCTGCTGCTGGTAGACCCGGACGATCTGCACAAGGATGCTCAGCAGCAGGCCTTTGTATCCTCAGCCCGTTTGACCATTCAGCAGTCGGCTGGCAGTCCCACCTACCTTTACCACGTCAATGCGACCGATTCACTGCGTTTTAAAATCACAAACACCGGTTTCGAACTGGATAGCGCCTGGTCACGCGTTTACCGCATTGCCAGCGCGCCCAGCACCCAGGCCAGTTCGCCGCTTCTGTTCGGGGGGATCGGGCAGGTTGTCTTTGCAGATAATACAGCCCCTGGGGCAACCACCCCGCTCAAGCTGTATACCCAGCCGGTCGAGGCCAGCCACCTGCCAGCGACTCTGTATGGGAGCCCAGCCTTTTCAGAGAGCCTGCCCGGTTTCAACTTCTTTATGGTGGCGGGCGATCCTTATATTACGCAGTTGCTCATTTATTACGACCCGATCAATAACCTGGTTTCCGCCAATCGCGTTACCGCTGAGGGTGGGCTGGAGCCGGTCTGGGAGCGCAACGGATACAAGGTCAGCGCATCACCGGCGCTCGTGCCTGACCGCGACCTGCTGTATATCGATAATTACCAAAATGGCAAAGATCACCTGGTGGTGCTGAAATTGTCCACCGGAGAGGAACTGGCATCCGTAGAGCTTTCCGCGACCCTGCCCACCATCGGCACCATCGTCCCCGGGATGAACAATGACGTTACCATCACCAGCAGCGAAACCGGCCGGCCTAGCGGCCTCATTACCCGTATTTATGTGCCATAACGGATGAATGGGCGCGATTGATTTCGAAATCAGGAGAACAAGATGTTGAAAAAAATCTCTCGCAAAACCTGGATGATTATTCTCGGCGTGGTGACCACCCTGGTTGTAATTATTCTCAGTATCGTTTCTCTTTTGCCATCCATCTTGCAGAACGTAAATAACAGCCAGTTGTATGATGGGCGCCTGGTGGCGGCTGACTACTGGAGCCCGCAGCCAAAGATCTTTTCGGCAGGTCTCGGTTTTGACGGCATCATTGGTTTACCATCCCTGGATGAACAGACCGTGCGCGCCGCGGGAGGCGCATATAGAATTTGTTCGTAAAATTTTTCTTGGGAACTTCACCGAGCAGGAATTGCTACAAATGGCGGGCTTTTGGCAGCGCATAGAAGAAAATAAAACCCCGGAGAAGCAAAAATAAGCATGCAACTATCCAAATGTAAAAAACAGGCGCTAAGGTTATTCATGCATTTATTTTAGATATTCAGACAAGGCCACAATTGATCCAAAGCAACATCTCGAAAGAGAGACTTCGCCAATGGTAGCTGACATTGGTAACATTAAATCTGGTATTTTGGCATCTTACTGGTTTGAAGTTACACTTCCGCAGATGGTGTAAAAAAGACAAGAACTGGTTAAAATTCCAGGTCCTGCCGTTTTTGTTTTTTTAGGCTAGACCGTTTCTGCTGTAAAAATTTTGGCAAAGTAAAAATGGTCGCAACCGTATCTATAAAAACTCACAGAAATGTGATTTGTAGGCTGAAAATCGCCTTTTTTATCGTTTGGATTGAAAGCAAAAATTAGTTTGTCCGAATCTTCACGCCTAAAACGGTAGAGCCCAATCTTAAAAACAAATCCAATATTTTTTCTACAGATTTAGGGAAAATCTGTAGTGTTGTTCGATCACACCATTTTCAGTTCCTTGTGAAAGAACGAATCAATACGCGCTTCGGTCACATCCACGAGCCTGACCAGGATGGTGTCATTCAGTCTCGCCAGAATGGCACGGGATTGAGCAATCATCTCTTTACTGATGACATAAGTGTCATGTACCCGCCTTTGGTCTGCTCGTAGGGTATGCGCGGCCTGTTTGGGGTCTTTGATTTTCAGAAGTTTTTCAAACCCCAGAGTGACATAAGAATAATGCCCAACTGCCAGATCCTTCTCCAAATCCTCCCAATCGTCAATCATCTGAATTGCCGCCCCAAACAATAGAAACACTTCCCAATAATTGTCTATTTGGGAGGCTCTGCCAAGTTGCTCCAGGCTCAACATGATAGGGGTAACCGAGTTAGCCCCCTTGGTGCCTAAATCTTTGGGGGCATCCAGGTGGTAGGGGCTGGCTTTGTGGCGCATGGATTTTTCCTTGATCTCAGCGTTGAGAAACAAGGTTCGCATCTTTTGCATGATTTCCAGGTTGGTTCTTGAGATGCCGAAAATACCAAGCACCTGGGTTTCGTATTCGGCGATCAGAGCTTGAGCGACCAACATTTCAACCGGAGATGGTTCGTCGCTATCCACGTTCTCATCCAGGATTCCATACCCTGCCACGGCGAAGACGCCCGCGCGCAGGATATCTGCAAAATTTTCGATCAGATTGTTCAACCCCGACTCATCCATCCAGACTGCCAGGAAGGCGAACACCGGATAGGCATCCTTGAGGTATTGGGCGCGGTTGCTTTTCCACGCGGTTATGTCAAGACCGAAGGGAGCACTGAATTCCTTCAATACCTGCTGTGCTTCATCGTCCAGTCCCCTGAACGCGGAAAGGAGACCGACATCCACTTTGATGGTTTGAAACCATTCCGAAAGTGAAACTTGATTTTTTAAAAAGGGAGCCATGATGGCCTTCCAAAAGGCCTCTTTGTCACGGTGGTAGGTCTTTAGGATGGTCGGAGCAAATTTAGTAAAGGCGGTTTCCTTTTCCATCGGCTTCTCCTGAAGTGAAATTCTTATTACTTTTCTTGCTGTGAGCGCAATTTTATCTTCAAATTGCCCTGAGGGTGTTGTACATACTTTCTTATTGAGAGCCGTTCAGGAAGCGGTACCCAGTATTTGGAAGGGTAATGCCTTCATTCCGTCCAATCTTTCCATGGCTAATTTTATTAACTCACCCCATTTTTCGTACGGCGATGAAGAAAGTACAGATAAATCCCATACCCGACAAACTGGTAAAAGCCGGGATTTCAGCTTTCTTTCACCCACATTTCGCACAATTCAAAGTCTCGAAAGCCAACTGATTCGTAAGCTGCGTGGGCTGCCGGCGTATACGAACTAACGTAGGCTATGGCTGCTCCCAGTTCGCGAAGTTTTCTCAATCCGTCCGTCAATAAGGCTTTCGAGAGTCCCTTACGCTGGTGTTCGGGCATGCAACCTACCGGTTCAAAGGCGCCAGTCCGGGTGGCTTCATCGTACCAAATGGTAACGAAAGCCGCCACTTCACCCGCCGGGGTGACGGCGACCAGGTCCAGCTCGCGCCGGTAGGTTGGAATGCGCTGAACGTTGAGGTACCATTCCCAGCCCTTGTAATTTTCGGTTGGCTCATTTGGGTGAAAGACCCGCCAGGAGGCCCAACTCCGCGCAGGGAGTTCAGCGGTTTCCCCCAGGCAGCGCAGGATATACCCATCCGGGATGGGCGCGGGAAGAATGGGTTGGTTGAGTAGTTGCCAGCGCTGGTACTCGGTTTCATCACCGCGCTGGAAACCCCTGGCGGACAGGCAGGTTTTGAGGACTGTGTCACTTTCGTGCACCCCAATAACCAACCTTGAATGTCCGGCTTCATCCTCGAAGGTAAAGCGTTGTTCAGCCACCTGGACCATCTCATCCACCAATTCCATATTACGATGACGAGGATGGATTTGAAGGAATGCTTCACCGGGTGCTGAGCGATTCAGGACAGCGGCGATGGCGTTTTCGTCAGTTTCCCATATGAAAATCGATTCATCCAATTTGAACCGGAATATATTCTTATTGACATGCCAGCGCCAGTAATCCCAGCGGTAGAGCGGCCAATTGATTTGCCTTCGGTCGTGCAGCAATATGGTTTTGCAAAGAAAATCTCGAATCTGAAAGTAATCGTATTCGTTACGGTAAGAGCGGTAAGCAATGTTCATCGGATGTCACCTGAGGCCTTTGCCTGGCCCTTGCTGCCAAAGGCCAGGCATACGTGAAGAATCTCTGGTTAATTCATCTCGAGTTTGGGGCGGCGCACCCAACTGGTAAAAACGAGCACAATCCCAGCCAGGATTAATCGATAACCCCAATAATTGCGCAATCCACTCGTGACCATCAGCATAATACAGGTCAAGGTCAGCATGACGCCGGTTGGGATCCTGGCCCACGCCAATCCATTGCGTTTCCAAACGAGCCAGAAAGTCACCGCCCAGCCGGCGAACATGACCGGTACAGACGCTCCATTTGGCAGGGTTGGAACCAGGGCAATCATCAGCGCAATACTGATCATGACCCCGCCGGGAATGATTCCCCACCAGGCTCTCGGTGTTACCAGCCAGGCAGCCAGGAAAGGCAGACCGATGGCCCCCACGATGAATGCGCCCAATAATTCACCTTGAAGAAGTGTGCTGAGCGGAGGGATAAAAGCGATGATTCCCAGAATAAAAGCAAGCAGCAAGGCCCACATCCTGCTGCGATTGAGCAGGAAAGCTGCCAGAAACGGCAAGGCAACAGCCCCAAGTATTATGGTTGGGATCCAGATTGCCAGTATTGCAACGCCGGAGACTGCCATCGTTCCCGAAAGAGCAGCAAAGATGGAAGCCGGGAATAACCACCCCCAGGCCTGAAAGCCGTTGAAGAAATAAGAGATTAAAAACAACAGGCTGGCCGCGGCGAAGATCAATTCCCAGGAGAATACTGAAAAGCCTCTCAGGTATCCAAGTTCGTTGGCCAAGGAGGCTGCCCCAGTGAGGATCAGGGCAATGCCCCAGATTAAGTTGGATCGATTTGTTTTCATTTTTATTTTCCTTTTCATGAATAGTTTAGCCGGAGGCGAAGCTGTTTGCACCCGCCGGTAAGTTGGTTTCCACCTGTCCGGGTGGATAGGCATAAACCAAACTCACGGCAGGTTCAATGCATGGACCGGCTGGGTAAACTCAAATGGAAAGGCAGGTACTACCATGTCCGCTGAATACCAAAGTCGAACCACTTTTTATTTGAATAACGCCGTTGACCTTTTCAAAGCAGCCCTGCTCCAGAGTAGCCTGCGGCGATGCTGGGCCGCCTTGACCCACACCTGCCGCTGTCTCACAAACCTGGATGCGGTCCTTGAAAATTGTCCTGTGGCCGCCAGCCATTATGCCGGGCTGCGTTCCATTCCCATCAAAAAAATTCGCGGCACGGAGGACAAAGCGCAGGAGTTTGACGCCGATTTCAAACCCCTCCATGAGTGTTCGCGCGACCGCTGGGTAGGCATCGCCTTGCAGAAACTGTCCGGCTGTTCCTTGCCGCCCGTGGATCTCATCCAGGTGGGTGAGGTTTACTTTGTGCGCGATGGGCACCACCATATTTCAGTCTCGCACGCCCTTGGGCAGGATTACATTGAGGCTGAGATCACCATTCTCCAGCTGCGTCAAAAGTTGATTTGAGCGGTCATCCGATCCGACAATCTGGCCCCAATCCCTTTATAATTTCAACATGCTGCCCTCTCTCGAAACCATTTGGGAAAACTTCCACCAGCGCCTGCTGCTTTTCATCCTGAATCGGGTCAGCGATGAGGCTGCCGCCGAAGATATCCTGCAGGATGTCTTTGTCAAGATCCACACCGGCATGCGCAGCCTGCGCGAAGAAGAGCGCCTGGAAGCCTGGGTTTACCAAATCGCCCGTAACGCCATCATCGATCATTACCGGCGTCCAAACCGGCTTATTCAATTGGAAGAAAGCCTGCCGGCTCCTGTTGCGGCTGAGCCTGATGCCGCGGATGAGATTGCGTCTTCCCTGCGTGAAATGGTTGCCAACCTGCCTGAACCGTACCGTGAAGCCCTGCTGTTAACTGAATTTGAGGGGCTCAACCAGCAACAGCTTGCCGACCGGCTGGGGTTATCTCTGCCGGAAGCCAAATCCCGCGTGCAAAGAGCCCGCCAGAAAATCCGCGACAGCCTGCTAACCTGCTGTCATTTTGAATTTGACCGTTATGGGCGCGTGGTGGAATTCTGGGCAAATTGCTGCTGCGCCCCCTAAGCCTGCGTTTTTTCAAAAAGTCCGTTATTTCTGCATCTTTTTTACCCACCCTCCGTCTTTCAAAATGAAAGCAAAATCAAAACGGAGGTTCCCATGTTTCTTATTCAATTAATCCTGTCTTCGGCTGCCCAGGTTCTGGTCACATTCCAGCACAACTGGCCTTTCCTGCTGGCCAGCATCCTGATCGCCAGCCTGATGAAGCTCTACCTTGATGCCGGACGCGCCTCAGCGCTCCTGCAGAAGTATAAAAATGTAGGCGTGGCTGGAGCGACTGCCGTGGCAGTTGCCACCCCGTTATGCTCCTGCGGTACAACGGCCGTGGTGCTCGGCATGCTGGCCGGGGCGGTGCCCTGGGCGCCCATCGTGGCCTTCATGGTCTCCTCGCCGCTCACCTCGCCGGAGGAATTGTTCTACAGCGCCGGTCTTTTTGGCTGGAAATTCGCCTGGGCCTTCTTCCTCTCCTCCATCTTCCTGGGGCTGCTCGGCGGGGCCGCTGCCGCGCTGGCCGAGAGCCGCGGCTGGTTGAATGGTCAATCTCGCTATCAAATGGATCCAGATCTGACCCTCACCGTTCTGCCAGACCTGCCAGATGCCCGCCCGCCTGTCAGCCTGCGACAAGCCGGGCTGGAAGCCTGGCAGACTGCCAGTCGCCTGGTTCCAATGTTTTTTGGGTTCGCCTTCATCGGCTACGTGCTGAACGGGCTGATCCCCGCATCGTGGATGACTTCCTTATTTGGAGCGGGGCGCGCCTACAGCGTGCTGCTCGCGGCCACCATGGGCCTGCCGTTTTACATCAACACCGAGGCTTCCCTGCCGCTGGTGCGCGCCATGCTCGATGCGGGTATGAGCGAGGGCGCGGCCCTGGCCTTCCTGATCACTGGCGCAGGCACCTCCATTGGGGCAATTGCCGGGGCGCTGACGATAGCGCGCTGGCGGGTGATTGCGCTCGTGGTAGGCACCCTGTGGGTGGGGGCGGTCATCACCGGCCTGCTGTACAACCTGATCTAACTTCAGAATTCATATACCACCTTCCAGACCGCTCCAATCCCTGCCCTGCGTAGAATTGGCCAGTGGACTGGCAGAAAAACTGTCCGCGTGGATGGGTACAGAACCCTCCATCTGGAAGGTGTCGTCAATCCGCCCCGGGCGTAAACTAAGACTGTAAACAAAACCAAAAGGAGAAAAAAATGAACGCACACCTCGTTTACTCAAAGAATTCATGCGCCGGCAACCCTTCCTGCGCTTCCCGTGAAACCACTTCCTCCCGCCTGCTGAATGAAGCAGCCCGCATCTGCGGCGAGACCCTGACCGCGATCCGCGAGTTCATGCGCGCGGCTGGCGGGCAGAACGAAGAGATCCGCATCGCTGACATGTACCAGGTCCGCTTCGGGGACAGGAACACATTGCATAGCATGGGACACGCTTACATTGAAAACGAAGCCTCCCTGGCGCTCATCAAGCAGCAGCAACGCATCATCATGTAGGATCTTTGACCAAAAGATCCCAAAGGTTTCTGCCTTTGGGATCTTTTTTCTAATACAAATCGGTTTGTTGTGAGTTAAATCGAAGGAGGTGAATACCATGCTCCCAAAAATATCCAGACAGGGTAAATCCATTTTTCGCCTTGCGAATCCTGGAATTTTTGAAATTGGCTGTCAGATGGCGGAAGTAAACACGCCTTCCAACCTAGCGATATAAAGAATTCCGGTTTGCTATATCTTTCGCGCCGTCAGCACAAAGAGGGTTTTGCGCGGCTGGTGAGATTGTCCCCACTCGATCTGGTCAAGACAGATTTGAACATCAAAAGCGTCAATATTGTTTTCGTATTCGTAGCGGACAAGTTCCTGGTAGATCGCTTCGGCATCCTTCAGTTCAAAGCAGGTCTCCACCTCGAGCAGGCCTGAAGCCTGGAAAAAATTGCGCCACCAGCCCGGGGTGTGCTGCTTGATAAAGTCTCCGGTAAACACATTTACATCGTCGTTCGGAGCCGGCAGGCTGAAAGAGAAAACGTAGGGCGGGTTGTCGAGTTGTTCGGGCGTAAACTCTGCAGAAAGAACTTCAGAGCCGATACATAATTTTCCACCAGGTTTGAGGCGTGTAAGTAACTGCGGCAAAAAGCCCGGAGTGTCGCCGTAAAAGTTAAACGAGTTCATGCAAAAAATGGCGTCGAACTCGTTTTCCAAGAAGGGCAGCTGCCTCGTTACATCCACCTGGATGGCAGATATTTGACTGTTTACGCCGCGTGCAGAGAATTTATGTGTGAGGAATTCTGTCGATGTCCACAGATCGAGAGCTTTGACCTGAACACCGGAGTGCTGCGCCAGATAAACAGATGTTTCGCCTTTTCCGCAGCCCAGTTCAAGAATTTTTTGCCCCGGCTGGAGGTTCAACGAACGTAACATCTGAACCATCAAATACATGCCTCCGCCGCCAAAAAAGTCATGGTAGATTTCATCCCGGGAATAATCATCCAGTTCCGGATAGTCGGCGCGTGCAGGAGGGCGGAAAGTGGAAATAATCTTTTGGATTTCGGTAGTTGAACGGTTCATGGAAATAGCTTAATGACGCAATAATTTCTGGGTGGCTTGAGCAGCCTGTTGCTCCCCCTGAATGGGGATGGTGTAAGCCCAGTTCGCGGCGGTTTCATCTTCGAGCCAGCGATACATTTCCATTGTGGCTTGCAGGGCGTTGGCAATATCCCCGGCATCGTAACGGGCAAAAGTGAGGTGTAACTTTGCCACCGCGCGCGGATCAGCCCACTCTTCCAAAAAACGGCCGCGCAGCCAGGTATCGAATTTTTCTCCTTTTGTTGCATGGGCATGCCACTCCAGCATTTGCTGGAGCAATCTCTTCAAATGCATATCCACGCCGGATTTTGCCCACCAAAGTTCACCGCGCCGCAGGTGCTTGATGCTCCACAGAGTGTGATACCAAAAATTACTGGTTGAGTTGACAAATTCTGCCTGCGTTGGTTTTCGGAACAAGGTCGCCTCCGGCAGCGGCAAGGCGAGGATTTGCGCCAATTTGCCATCCTTATCCACCAGTACTTTTATACCGCGCCGGATAATATCTGCGAAATCGGTTGGGATACTTTTCTGTTGAAGGATGCCTTCCAACACCTCCACCGGGTTGAAGGCCACATCCACATCTCGGCCATCCTCGTACAGGGTGCGGCGTTCCCATGATTTGCCATCTCCGGTAGGTTCAGCGAATGTCAACCAGGCTGGCGCAATGCCAATGGCCCAACTATCCACTTGAATGAATTGCTCCGGGTGACGGACAAATACCAATACATCCAGGTCAGACCACTCATCAGCGGGGTGATCGGTGCGGGCCTGAGAGCCCAGGATCAGGGCCGCGCGCACATCTGGCGTCTCTTCAGCCCAGGCAGCATAACGTGCAATAAGATCAATATAGGTTAACATCAGAATTCCTTTCGTCAATTCCGAATAGTATGCAGTTCTAAAGTTAGGAACCAAACTGACAGAAGCATGGTTACTGATGTGTTCTTCATTCTAATCAGTTCGGCTGTTTTCATTCAGCCAACTAGAGACTTGGGCGGACTGGTTCAGATTCTTTCCAGATGGGGTCACGCAGGATCAGGGCCACTACCAAGGCACCGATTAACAGCGCCGGAAGACCGATCCCAAAGGAATAAATCACACTGCTGGGGGTAACCAGGAACATGACGAAGAAGGACAGGCTCTGGTTGTTGAGGGCGTGCAGGTAGGCGGCAGTCCACAGACCGTTTGACTTGAGGACGGCGTAAGCCAGAAAGTAAGCCAGGATGATGCAGTAAGCCACCATGAAGATCGAGCCCAGCAGCGGCTGGCCCGGATAGTTATACCCCATCCAGATCACCGGCCAGTGCCAGATACCCCAGATGAGACCCAACAGCAGCACTCCGCGGATGCGCCCCAGGCGCATTAACTCCGTTTGGAGAAAACCGCGCCAGCCATATTCCTCACCAAAGGTTATGATCAATCCAAGGAACGGTCCCAGGATCAAGGCGTTGAACGCAGTGGATAGCAGGAAGGTGCTTTCGGGAAGCTGGCTGGCCGCGAACTGGGGGAAAGCCACTTTCAAGTCAACGATGCTGCCCAGTTTGAAGAGCAGATTGAACCAGCTTTGCAAGCCGTAGAATATAACCAGCCCCAGGCCACAAACAAACCAGATACGTGCTTTGCCGCCAGCCATCCCTGTCCCGGCAAAGGCTTGTTTGCTGCCTTTCAACCGCAGGACGACCAGCAGGATCAGCCCCACAACACTCGGGAGAAGCAGCACCAGGCTGAGGGAGGTTGTCAGGTCTGGATTGACCAGGCAGGCAATCGAACCTGCCAGGTACAGGCCGGTCATCAGGAAATAAAGGTAGATGAACCAGCGTACAAGATGCCGGGTGCGAAATATAGGGTTGTCCTTGAAGAAAAAATACCCCAACAGCAGGGCGCAAAACGCCGGCATCAACATCTGAAACTGCAAGAGTAACTTTGTGCTCGGGTTTGTGAGGCCGCCGGCCAGGTACAGCGCCAGGTCGATGGACCAGGTCAGGCCAAAAGTAAGTAGAAGATACCAGCCTACCTGGCGCCAGTTGGGTTTTATGCTTTCAACAGAAGAGGCTTGTGCTTGCAAATTCATTTTAGGTTCCTCGCTTTATTTGGTTATCAGGAATGGATGCCTGCTCAGTACCGTCGTGATGTTTAGGTAATTTAATGGGGGTAGGCGTCTCACCGGTTGAATACCAGGAAGGTGATTTGGTAAAGAAAAAAAGACAGCCAGCCGACCAGGATCGCTGGAGCGGGCTTGATTTTTTGGGGTGCGCCGATTGCCTTCGGGAAGAGGAACAGGAACAATCCCAGAGAAGAAAAATACAACACCCACAGGACAACCCGCCAGATGGTTGGTGAGTTCAAAACCACCTCATATTGCTTGAGGTCTAATACCCCAATCGCGCCGAGGAAGCTGTCGGGCAGATCGTGGGCCAGGGATGCCAGCACCGAGATCCCGATAGCAAAACCAAGCACGCTCAAGGTATCTTCAAAGCTGCCCCGCCCTTTGAAGATACGGCTCAAGAGCTGGGCCAACCCTGCTGAGAGGATCCAGCACCCGAACATGCTGGGCGCCAGGATAAAGCGGTCGTAAAAATAGTAAGTTTCCTTGGGAATATTCAACCAGGGCGTAAAAGAGGAGGGCGCCCCTCCGCCAATGGTTAGAAAGATATAAACCAGATTATAGAGGATTACGCTGATGGAGAGGGCGATGATGCCAAATTTTAAGCGGTGGTGATCTGTCAGCAGTTCATCGAAGGTGCGGCGCGGATGGAACAAGATTTCCCAGTAATATTGTGCGAAGGTCTTCATGCTTCAATTCCTTTCACTTAATTTATCATTGATTTATATCCATCATAGTCATTGGGACAAAAAAACTCCCCTACCGGTAGGGGAGTTTTAACCTGACCAAACGGATGGGTACCCAGCGCATCGATTGCATCATGTTGCAACCCGATTAAATGATAGTTTTATTCGGTTTGGACAGCCTGGTGCCGCAGGTTCATGCCCATCGGACAGAATTTCGATGAATTGAGAAATGGCAGGTGAATGCAATTTTGCGCCACCTTCACTATTAATGTTACAGACCCCGGCTGATAAAAATCAGAGCGATCAGTCCAAACGAGTTACCAAGAAAGTGAGCGATGGTTGAAGCGTAAACATTGTTTGAGCGCCAGAAAATGATCCCGAACAAAATACTATCCACGAAGACGGAAAGCAAATCCAACCCAACCACAACCATTCCACCATGTTTTAAAACAAATGCATCCACCACATCAAATCCAATATTATGACGTGTGCGATGATATTCAGTTCCAACAT
>CAIWAX010000317.1 GCA_903910795.1 uncultured Anaerolineae bacterium | reverse complement strand
TTGCTTTATAAGGATATCTTCGATTGTAAACCAACAAATACAAGAAAGACACTGAATGTATCGTAGCTTACTCTAATGCTTAGTCGGCTCTCCGATCCGATTGTTAAAGTTCTTGATTTATTATTCATTAATGGTATTATTAAAACAGTTCGTATCATGAAATTAAGATAAATTTACGCCTACAGGTAGATATTCTCAGCCATGAACCAATTTAACATGGCATTTACTACGAAGTTAGTTAAGAACGTTAATAAACACACGGTTTTGGATTTAATACGGTTTACCCCTGGCGGAATTTCCAGGGTTGAATTGGCGCAGCGCATGGATTTAAGTAAAGCCGCTATGACGATGATTGTCAATGATTTGCTCGACTGTCAGATCATCCATGAAATCGAATCCAGAAGCCGGCAAAGCGGCCGGCCACCCATCATTTTGGAAGTTGATCCAACCCGAGGGCATGTTCTTGGGATTGACTTGGGCGCATCCCACATTTCGATTATTCTGACTGATCTCGGCGCGCGCATCATAGATGAGATCGAAGTACCTTTTAATATTGCGAATGGCCCCGATGCCTGTTTGAACCAGGTAGATTTTTTAATGAAAAATTTACTTGAGAAAAACCAGCTCGGTATAAAAAATATTAATTCGATTGGCATGGGCGTACCCGGCCCGATCGATTCAGCAGCAGGGGTGGTTTTTGCCCCACCCATCATGCCGGGCTGGGATGGATTCCCTATCCAGCATGCCCTTGAAAACAAATGGGGCGCGCCAATCTCGTTAAATAACGATGCTGAACTGGGCGCACTGGGAGAATGGGCTTATGGCGTTGGAAGAGGCGATAGTCACCTGGCCTATATCAAGGTTGGAAATGGAATTGGCGCTGGTCTGCTTTTAAGCGGGCAGATTTATCGTGGTGCTACCGGTTCAGCCGGTGAGATTGGACATTTAACGATCGAAGAGAACGGGCCGCTATGTGATTGCGGCAACCATGGTTGTTTGGAAGCGCTGGCTGGCGGAAAAGCGATCGCGCGTCAGGCTCGCGAGGCTATCCATAAAGGTCAGAGAACCCTCCTTTCAGAAATGGGGCCGGCCGAGTTCATCACAGCCCGGGATGTCACAGCCGCTGCGCGGCGAGGCGATCTTGTTTCTCAAAAAATTATCGTTAGCGCAGGGCATTACCTCGGAATTGCCATCGCCGGGCTGGTTAATTTATTCAATCCACAAACTGTAGTAATTGGCGGCGCAGTTGCGCAAATCGGTGATCTTTTGCTTCAACCGATCCGCGATACAGTTATGCAACGCAGCCTTCAAGCGTCTGCCCGAACAGTAAAAATCAACACAGCTATTTTGAGACGCCATTCCTCTGGATTGGGCGCCATTGTACAAGCGTTAACGATTACATTGCACCAAGCTGCTGATCAAAGGAGGTGAGTGATCCACCACAAGACCTGAGATAGTCTGGTCAACTTATGAACAATCATTAAAGTTGTAGAGAAGCGAATGGCTTCTCCAACACCATATTCACATTCACAAGGAGAAAGAGAAATGAAAAAGTCTTTGCTGAGTATCATCAGCATCCTGCTTATCGCTGCTTTTGCGCTTACAGCCTGCGCTCCTGCCGCACCCGCAGCAACTGCGGCCCCCGCCGCTGCACCGATCACGGTAACATTCTGGCATGCCTACGGCACCGGTTCAGCTGAAGAAGCTGCGCTAACCAAGGTTTTGGCCCAGGCCGCGATTGATATGCCGCAGTACAAGATCAACGTTCTTCAGATCCCCTTCGCTGATATTTTCAACAAGTACCGCACCGATGTTGCCGCCGGTAGTGGCCCCGACATGTTCGTGGCCCCGAACGACTCCCTGGGAGATGATGCCCGCGCCGGAATGATTGCCGACATTACCTCACTTTCCAAAGACAAGCTGACTGGTGTCAGCCAGCTCGGCATTGACGGCATGACCCTGGATGGCAAGCTGTACGGTATCCCCGAATCTCTCAAAGCCCTTACCTTGTGGTACAACAAGTCCATGATGCCCACTCCTCCCAAGACTTGGGATGATGTTTTGAAGGCCATGCAGGCTGGAACTCCAATCTCCCTGAACTACGGCTGCTATCAGGTTTACGGATTGTACACTGCCTTCGGCGGCAACATCTTCGATGCCAAATGGAAAGTTGTTGCTGATCAGGGTGGTGTTGTGGATACCTTTAAGTTCCTAAACACCGCTTACCAGGTTCAGAAGAAAGCCGGCTGGGCGATGAATGACAGCGATGGCCTGGCTCCCTTCAGCGAAGGCAAACTGGCCGCCATCATGAACGGCAACTGGGCCATGGCTGACTACAAGAAGGGCCTGGGCGACAAACTGGCTACTGTTCAGTTGCCTGCAGGTCCTTCCGGCGTTTCCAAGCCCATGCTGGGTGTTGATGGCTATTACATCAACCCGAACAGCAAAAACAAAGAAGCTGCCATCGCGGTTGCTCTGTATCTCTCCAACGCTAAGTCGCAAACCACTATGATGAACGAAGCCGGTCACGTTCCGGTTCGCACCGATGTCACCATCACCGACCCGTTGATCAAGAGCCTCGTGGATGCCTTCAATGTCGGCGCCACAGTTCGCCCGCAAGTCAAACAACTCGGCAATTACTGGTCCAACTTCTGCTCTTCCGACTCCATTTTTGAAAAAGGTATTGATCCCGCCAAGTTCGTCACTGATGCCACCACGGCTGCCAATAAAGCCCCGTAGCATTTGAAATACAGAAGAGCGAACAGAGTTGACCCTGTTCGCTCTTCTTCTGTTATCATCTGGACAGGAACAAATCATCAGGAATACAATACAGGTATAAAGTATTCAAGGAGTGGCGCAATGGCAACCATGACCGAAACAATGGGTACCAGAAAGAAAAGTAATTTCAGCAAAACCATTCTTCCTTACATGTATCTTTTACCAGCATTTATTGTGATGGGGGTCATCACGTTTTACCCTCTGGCATATCAACTGGTCGTATCGTTCACCGATTTTCAAACCAAGGATCTCAGGATGGGCCTAGCTTCGCCAGTCCTGAATTATATTGGCTTTAAAAATTACATCGATATTTTCACCGGCGGTTTGCCAGTTCAAAATTTCGAGTTTATGCGTGTGCTTATCTATAACTTTTGGTGGGCTATCACGAATGTCATGGTTCATGTTCCAGCCGGTGTTCTAATAGCCGTATTGTTGAACTCCGAAGGATTGTGGTTAAAAAAGATTTATCGGGCTGTTTTTATTCTGCCGGTTGTGGTGCCCCCACTGGTTGTGGCAACCATCTGGCGCAATATCTTTGATGATCAGTATGGCGCAATGAACCAATTGCTAACTGTAATAAATCAATTTTTTGGCAGCACGGCTGTTGTTCATTTACACTGGATGACTGATTATGCCGCGCCAATCCCATGGTTGCTTCCAGGTGGTCCACTGCCCCCAGCATATTATGCCATGATGATCGCGAACTTCTGGTTGGGATGGCCTTTTATGACCGTGGTTGCCACCGGAGCCTTGCAAAGTATTCCAAGGGATCTTTATGAAGCAGCAGACATTGACGGAGCCTCAGGTGTGCAACAATTTTGGAACATTACGGTTCCACTGCTGCGTCCGGCGATGATCCCTGCGGCTGTTTATGGTTTTACTTTATCTTTCAATTTATTTGCGTTTGTGTTCTTCATGTCTGGTGGTGGTCCAGCTCGCTCCACCGAAATTTTGGTGACCTTTGCATATGACCTGGTGCGAAATTTGCGTTTATATGGCGCCGCCGCCGCATTTTCGGTGATCATTTTTGTTGTCGGGACAATTGTCTTTCTGATTACCAACCGCATAACACGTGCAACTGAAAGCTATTCGGAGGCAAAATGAGCGCAGAGTCATCTATACCAAAGAAAAACTTTCTGGTCCGCATTCTCACTATGAATACCTCCAACCAGAAAAGTGGACGAAGCCTTCCGCTTTGGAGACAGTTGCTCCTGCAACTGCTCACGCTCGCAATTGGTTTTGAAGTCATGTTTCCGATCTTGTATATCATCACATTATCGTTGAGTTCCAAGACTGAAAGGCCTTCCCAGCTTCAACTGATACCTCAGGAAATTTCCTTTATTGGTTACCAACAGGTACTCACCCGGCCAACCGCCAATCCGGTATCCTTCCTTGAATTGCTAAGGAACAGTTTTATGTTATCCATCGGCGTTGGCCTGGTGGCTTTACTAATCGCGGTAACAGCCGCGTATGCGTTTTCTCGTTTTCAATTCAAAGCCCGCCAGATATTGATGGTGCTGGTCTTCATCCCATTGCTGATGCCGGCTGTCGGTCTTTCTACTCCGCTTTACCTGTTAATGAATAGCATTCATGTGAATGATTGTGGAAACGGGGTGACAGCAATTTCCCCGTTCTTTGATTGCGCCGCCAACGCAAACAGCAGCTTGATTTTCAATTTGCGAGATTCGCTCCTGGGGGTTGGTATCGCCATGATCTCGGGCGCCCTACCTTTCGCAGTCTGGAATCTGAAGGGCTATTTGGATACTATTCCGCACGAGTTGGAAGAAGCCGCCGCAATCGATGGGGCTGATTCAAACCAGGTGTTTTTCTTGATTGTTCTGCCCCTGGCTATCCCACAACTGGCTGTAACTTTTTTCCTCGGTTTCATCGGCCACTGGCAGGAATTCGCTTTACCCTGGCTGTTCCTCACCAAACCAGAAAACTATACTCTTTCGATGACCCTGTATAACATGACTGGCCAATACGCGAGTTCAATCCCATGGAATCGTTTCGCAGCGATGGCAGTCATTGTGGCTTTGCCTGTGGCGATTATTTATATAGCCCTTCAAAAATACATAACGGGCGGTTTAACAACTGGCGCTGTTAAGGGCTAATTCAAATATTTCTGAAATTAAATCAAAAGGATCGACCCCGCTTTCTTGTACAGAAAGCGGGGTTTTGCTGTAAAATTCAAAAGGCTTAAAATAAGTTTTGACATCGAGATTCCATGACAACACCGTACTGGCTGCAGGATTCAGTCTTTTACCAGATATTCCCGGACAGATTTTCAAATGGCGATACAACACTCGATCCGATCAATGTACAAAAATGGGGGAGCGCGCCAACCACATGGGGTTTTCAGGGCGGAGATTTGCGTGGAATTATCCAAAAATTTGATTATCTGCTCGATCTAGGCATCAACGCGATTTATCTGAATCCAATTTTCTTTTCACCCACCAATCATCGTTATCATATATCCGATTATTACATAATTGATCCTCGGCTGGGCAGCCTGCTTGATTTTCACGCCTTGATTGATCTGGCCCATCGTAACCATGTACGAATTGTCCTGGATGGTGTGTTTAACCATTGCTCAAGAGGCTTTTTTGCTTTTAACGATTTGCTCGAGAACAACCAGCACTCCGCTTATAAAGATTGGTTCCATGTTCACCGCTTTCCCCTGGATGCCTATTCACCTGGCGAAGCCCTGCATTACGATGCCTGGTGGAATGTAAAAGCCATACCAAAGTTCAATACAAACAATCCCAAAGTGCGCAAATTCATTTTTGACGTAGCCCGTTATTGGATTGAACGCGGCATTGATGGATGGAGGTTGGATGTTCCCAATGAGATCAACGATGACACATTCTGGGCTGAATTCCGTCAGGTAGTCAAATCGGCAAATCGCGATGCTTGCCTGATCGGTGAGATCTGGACTGCGGATCCGCGCTGGGCAAATGATACTCATTTCGATGGTCTAATGCATTATCCCATCCGGGATGCTTTACTGGCCTGCCTGACCGGAAAAGATGGCGTTGCCGGGTTCGCTGGAACCGTGGAAGGGATGTTCAAGGTTTACCCACGCGAAAATATCTATTCCATGTACGTCACACTCGGAACGCACGATACCGAACGTGTACTAACCATTCTGGGAAATAACCTTGACAAATTAAAATTGGCGTTCCAATTCATTTTTGCTTACCCGGGTACACCTGCCATTTATTACGGCGATGAAATCGGGCTGGAAGGCGGCAAAGATCCGGATTCGAGGCGCGCATTTCCCTGGAACCCGGCTGAATGGAAAGCAGACCTGCATCCCTGGGTTCAAAATCTGATCACAATCCGCAAAGAACGCGTTTCAATGCGCAGAGGTGAATATAATCGAATCGCCATGGATGCGGGCCAAGGGTTGTATGCTTTTGCAAGAACGCTGGGCGGCGAAACCACCCTGGTTGCCCTGAATTTCTCTGATAAAAACATTCGCACTGCGCTTCCTGTAACTACTCTCTGGCAGGATAACCAAATTGTCCGCAGCCTGCTGGATAATCGAACATTCACGACCACCGATCACCTTATTCAACTCAACTTGCCCCCGTGGAGTGGGATATACCTGGGGTAAATTGCCTTGACAATTTCCATCTCCCGCATATAATTCAGCAAAATTAAATAACAAAGACTTTGACAAGGACGAGTAGGTTTCAATGCGACTTTCAGAGAGCCTGGCAGAAATTGGTGTGAGCCTGGCAGGGGCGCAGGAACTGAATGGACCTTCGAGTTGTGAAGGCAAAAGGAAAATTGCGGAGATTTTTTATCTGCAAAGCCAAGTAGTCTAAGCCGGAATCTGCAACCGTTACCAGGGCAGAATCACTTAGGGACTGTCCAAATGGAACATGGCGCCCTAGCTGGTTGAACAAGTGAGCTGGCCCTATGACCCTGTTGCTTCACAACAGGGTTTTATTTTAGGCAGCTAAGCCGGGTGGCACCACGGGAGTCCCCTCTCGTCCCAATGGACGAAGGGGCTTTTTATTTAATGATCAGAGCAGAATAATGGTTACAGAAGGAATGAAAGCGATGCTAACTGAATCACAATACAGCGCAGGCACAACTCTTGAACTCAAAACCATCGTACGCGAACTTTCCGCTGACCTGGAAACACCCATAAGCGTATATCTTAAACTTCGTGATTCACAGCCTTCTTTTTTACTAGAATCAGTCGAAGGCGGTGAAAGGATCGCACGCTATTCATTCATCGGGATTCAACCCCGCGCCCAATATCTCGTAAGAGGTGCACAAATTCAAATCATTCAGGGCACATCCACACAAATTGTTGAACTTCAGCCGGACTCCGACCCAACTTTCTTCCTACAGAATGAAATTGCCCGCTACCAATCACACCATCAATCCGGCCTGCCCCGTTTTATTGGCGGGCTGGTTGGCTATATGAGTTTTGAAACAGTACGGTTCTTTGAACCAACGCTGACGCCCCACCTGAAAACGCCGCAATTGCCAGATGCCTTCTTCCTGCTCGCAGATATTATTGTGGCATTTGATCATGCCCGCCGGAGCTTGTTTTTGATTGCAAACGTTCTTGAAGGAGATGAAGAAAGCGCGAATTCAAAACTGGATGAAATTGTTAGAAAAATCCACCAGCCTCTTCCGACAACGGTCAAAACGACACTGCCAGCCTCGGTCATGCAATCAAATATGGCAAAAGAAGCCTTTGAAAACATGGTGGAAACCGCAAAAGAACACATTACAGCCGGTGATATTTTTCAGGTAGTTCTCTCCCAGCGCTTCGACCGGCAAACCGAGGTGGAGGCTTTTGAAGTGTACAGAGCTGTGCGCCGTTTAAACCCATCTCCATACATGTTCTATTTTGATTTCGGTCAGGTGGACGATCAACCGTTTTATGTAGTTGGAGCTTCACCAGAAATGTTTGTGCGGCTGGAAGACGGCCGCGCGGCCTTGAGGCCAATCGCAGGTACCCGCCGGCGCGGAGTGGATGCTGAGGCAGATGCTGCCCTGGCAGAGTCGCTGCTGGCTGATCCCAAAGAGCGCGCGGAACACGTAATGCTTGTCGATCTTGGCCGCAATGACTTGGGCCGGGTATGCGAATATGGCAGCGTCAAGGTATCAGAATTCTCCACCATCGAGCGCTATTCGCATGTCATGCACATTGTTTCCCACGTCGAAGGAATACTTAACCCTGATCTGACGGCTTTCGATCTTGTCCGAGCGGCCTTCCCGGCTGGGACGGTTTCCGGGGCGCCAAAAATCCGCGCCATGGAGATCATTGGGGAATTGGAACACGATGTTCGCGGGCCTTATGCCGGAATGATCGGCTATTTTGGGTTTGACGGCGCGATGGATACCTGCCTGGCGATCCGCACCCTGGTTGCCCGTGGTAAAACTTTCAGCGTCCAGGCCGGGGCCGGCATTGTGGCCGATTCAGATCCCACTTCTGAGTATCAGGAAACTATAAATAAAGCCTCCGCAATGCTGCGCGCTATTGATATTGCTGAAACCAATTCATAAAATAATCCCGGATCTCGCTTGGGATGAAATAATCCCGGATCGATTTGCTCAACAAATCGCTTGGGATAATTATTATCAGGAGGTAACATGGCTCCAAATACGCTCAAACCCCGTCTTCTCACCGGTGATCGCCCTACCGGCCGGCTGCATCTCGGGCACTACGTTGGTTCTTTGGTGAACCGCGTCAAACTTCAGCACGAGTACGAATCGTTCTTCATCATTGCCGATCTGCATACACTCACAACCAGACCGGAACCCGGGCACATCAAGGATATTCCGCTTTACATCCGCGAGATTGTGCTTGATTATCTTTCGGTGGGAATCGACCCTCAGGTAAGCACCATTTTCATACAATCAGCCATCCCGGAAACCTACCAGCTAAACTTAATCCTGGAAATGCTGGTCAGTGTCACCCGTCTTCAACGGCTGCCATCACTCAAGGATATGGCCAGGGATGCCCATCTCAGCGCGATGCCATTCGGGCTTTTGGGGTATCCGGTATTGCAGGCAGTTGACATCCTGCTGCCTCGCGCCCAAGTGGTTCCGGTTGGCAAAGATAATCAGGCTCATGTAGAGCTGGCCCGCGAAATGGCACACCGCTTCAACAACCTGTACGGAGGCAACACCTTCCCAGAACCAATAGCGCTAATCGGGAATGTCCCGACCCTGGTTGGAACAGACGGCCAAAACAAGATGAGCAAAACCATCGGCAACGCTATATATCTTTCAGATGATGCCCCAACGGTTGAATCAAAGGTCAGGGGTATGTATACAGATCCGAAACGTCTGCGCGCAACCGACCCAGGAACAGTCGAAAATAACCCGGTCTTTGAATATCACGCTGTTTTTAATCCCGACAAAGATGAAGTCGAGGAACTAAAGGCGCGCTACCTGACCGGAAAAGTAGGTGATGTAGAAGTGAAAACCAGGCTGGCCAGGGCTATCAACAACATGCTCGAGCCTTTCCGGGAGCGCCGTGCATATTTTGTGGCCCATCCAAAAATCGCCCAGGATGTTCTCACGCAGGGTATTCGTCATATGCAAGCTGAGGCCAGGGAAACAATGGAAATGGTGCGCAGCGTAACCGGTCTTTCCTATTCAACAGAAATGTTTGCGGATGAAATCGATTTGTTTGGCGAATATGACGGGTAAATACATGCTGGCTTTGATTGATAACTACGACTCATTTACTTATAACCTCGTTCAATATTTCGGAGAGTTGGGCGCTGACATCCGGGTGTTTCGGAATGACAGAATCACCCTGGATGAACTGACAGCGCTCGCCCCTTCCTACCTGGTAATTTCCCCCGGGCCAGGCGACCCGCTCAAAGATGGGGGCATTTCCGCCCAGGCCATGCTGCATTTTAGCGGCAAGATACCAGTCCTGGGTGTTTGCCTCGGTCACCAATGCCTGGGTGCCATTTATGGCGGACGGGTGGCTCGCGCACCAAAGCTGATGCATGGAAAAACATCGCCGGTCTCACACAATGGCCGCGGAATTTTCAAGGATATCCCAACCCCCTTCGAGGCTATGCGCTACCACTCCCTGGTGGTTTATCCGCCCGTTCCTGATGAACTCGATATAACCGCCACAACTCCGGATGGCGAAATCATGGGCCTGCAACACAAAGATCACCCCACCTTCGGGGTTCAGTTTCACCCTGAATCAATTCTGACTGAACACGGTAAACAAATTTTGCAGAATTTCTTAAATCTATAATGAAAAAATTTCAAGACGATGACTTTACCCGCCCAAGGGTGTCAATAAACTCATGATAATCCCGGGCCCTGCACGGGTATCGGTCTGGCTACAACGGAGGTAGGCATGTTAAAACCATTTATTGCAAAAGTGATCAATTCCCAAAATCTGAGCGCGGAGGAAGCTGAATCGGCCATGACAATTATCATGACCGGGCAGGCCACTCAGGCACAGATAGGCGCATACGTTGTTGGGTTGCGAATGAAAGGTGAAACCATCGAAGAAATTACCGGCTCCGTTAGAGCAATGCGGGCAGTGGCAGTAAAAGTACAAGTCGCAGACCGCTCCACTCCGATTTATGATATTGTAGGCACTGGCGGCGATGGCGCCCGCACCTTCAATATATCTACAGCCGCCGCTTTTGTAGTGGCCGGTTGCGGTCGCCGAATCGCGAAACACGGCAATCGTGCGGCTTCTTCTCAATGTGGCAGTGCAGATGTATTAGGCTCGCTTGGTTTCAACCTGGATCTGACGGCTGAACAGGTTGGAAAGGCCATCGACCAGGTCGGGATCAGCTTCATGTTTGCACCCAGGTTTCATCCAGCCATGAAATATGCGGTCGGGCCGCGCAAAGAAATCGGTCAGCGCACCATTTTTAATGTATTGGGCCCTTTAACCAACCCTGCCGGGGCCGAAATCCAACTGACGGGTGTTTATTCACCAGACCTTACAGAACCACTTGCGCATGTACTTGCGAGCCTGGGCAGCCGGGCCGCACTTGTCATATATGGGGCCGGCGGCACCGATGAGCTTAATCCTTGCGGGCCGAACCGTATCAGCCACCTTCAGGATGGAGCCGTGCGAACCTATGATCTGGATCCAGCACGTTTTGGGATGGCGCGCGCCACCATCGCTGACCTGCGCGGAGGCACGCCAGACGAAGCAGCCGAGACCATGCGCAACATGCTGAGCGGAAAATTAAACGATGCCAGGCTGGATGCGGTACTCCTGAATGCTGCAGCTACCCTGGCCGCAGAATCAAATGATTTTGAATCGGGCCTGGCTGAAGCCCGGGAATCGATCAAAAGTGGCGCTGCACTTGCTAAACTTAACGCGCTTGTAGAATACAGCCAATCCTTTATCCAACCATCCATCGAATGAACAATATACTGACCAGGATCATCGAACAAAAAAAAATAGAGATCGCAAAACTGGATCTGGTAGCGCTCCGGCAGTTTGCCTGGCAAAGCCCCAGACCGCGCGATTTTATATCTGCCCTTCGTCAAACACATGGGACAGACTGTGTTCGTTTGATTGCCGAGATAAAACGCGCCTCTCCATCCAAAGGGATCCTGGCCGCTCATCTTGACCTCTTTCAGGTCGCGGATATTTATACTCAAAATGGTGCGGCAGCCATCAGCGTTCTAACAGATGAAAAATTCTTTCTCGGCAAGCTGGAGACCTTACGTGAACTGCGTTTCAGTCATGCAGCCCGCCTGCCACTGCTCCGAAAAGATTTTATTATCGATGAAAGCCAGCTTTTTGAAGCTCGCGCCAATGGAGCAGATGCCGTGCTTTTGATTGTTGCCGCGCTGACTGATGATGCTCGCTTCACCGATCTGCACG
Organism: uncultured Anaerolineae bacterium; assembly: GCA_903910795.1. GTDB lineage: Bacteria > Chloroflexota > Anaerolineae > Anaerolineales > Villigracilaceae > UBA5195. The sequence continues at coordinate 7,590 of CAIWAX010000317.1, read as the reverse complement.
CCTGCGCGCGCGAACTCGGGCTAACATCTCTGGTAGAAGTTCACAACCCGGTTGAAACTGAACGGGCATTGCGACTAAAAGGCATCAACTTAATTGGAATCAACAACCGAAACCTGGAAACTTTTGAAGTTTCGCTGGACACCACAGAGCAGATCCGCCCTATGATCCCCGCTGGAATCACGGTAGTGTCTGAATCGGGAATATTCAACTCTGAGGATGTGGCCCGGCTATCAAAGGCCGGGGTGGATGCAGTTTTAGTTGGCGAGGCACTGGTAACTGCGCCGGATATTCCGGCAAAAGTCCAGGAACTGTCCAGCGTAAGAAGTGCCCAATGACAAAGGTCAAAATTTGCGGGATTACCAACCTGGCCGATGCGAGTGCCGCGGTGGAAGCAGGCGCTGATTTGCTTGGGTTTAATTTCTACCCACCTTCACCGCGATCCATTTCACCAGAAAAATGCGTGGAGATCACTTCCTCAATCACCAGTAAATTTCCGGCTACTTGCCTGATCGGGGTATTTGTAAACATGCCTGTGGAGCAAATCAAATTCATCATGGATACATGCTCATTAGACTATGCGCAACTTCATGGCGATGAAACCCCCGAAACGCTGGAAAGCTTACAAGGAAAAGCATACAAAGCCTTTCGCGGCATCCCGCATTCTAAAATATTAAACCAGTTTACCCTTAAAGGCATCGGTAATACCCCGGCTTTTTTAATCGATGCCTCTGTGCAGGGTTTGTATGGTGGCAGCGGTGTGACGGCTGATTGGCAGTCTGCTGCTCAGCTTGCCAGAAAATATCCTGGTAATCCCGGAACCTGCACGGGAATGCTTCTGGCAGGTGGCTTAAATCCAGAAAATGTCGCGGCAGCCGTTGAGAAGGTAAAACCCTGGGGTGTGGATACTGCCTCCGGTGTTGAATCCGCTCCAGGCAGGAAAGATGCTCAAAAAATGAAGGCTTTTATTGAAGCTGTCAGAGCTGCATCTAGTTAATTTTCGATCTTACGATCAGAATGTTACAAGAGGAGTTGCTTGAAATGTTAAAAACTCATAGTTTCATGTGCAATCCCCATGCGATTTGCCATGCAAATCGCATGGGAAGTAAGCCAGGTTATTTACCAGTCCCTTGTTTCACCCCAGTGATCTGCCGGGGAGGTCAACAAAGATGACAACCTTGCTGCCTGCCAAGTTTGGGCCGTATGGCGGCCAATATGTACCTGAAACCTTGATGCCTGCCCTGGCCGAGTTGGAAGCTGCCTTTGTAGAATCCCAGAAAGATGCGGAATTCCAGAAAGAATTTAAAAACTTGCTGGCAACCTACGTAGGACGCCCAACACCGCTGACATACGCCCGGCGGTTATCTGAAAAACTGGGCGGGGCCCAGATTTATCTCAAGCGCGAAGACCTGGCACATACTGGCGCGCACAAAATCAATAATGCCCTGGGCCAGGCACTTCTTGTGAAACGCATGGGCAAGCGCCGGGTGGTGGCAGAAACTGGTGCCGGTCAACACGGAGTCGCCACCGCCACCGTTTCTGCGCTGTTGGGCCTGGAATGCGTGGTGTATATGGGCGAAGTGGATATCGCACGCCAGGAACCCAACGTTTTTCGCATGAAGCTGTTGGGAGCCGAGGTACGCCCGGTTTCCAGCGGCACACGCACATTGAAAGATGCCATCAATGAAGCCATCCGTGATTGGGTGACAAATGTGGGCGATACACATTATCTTTTGGGCTCAGCCCTTGGCCCGCATCCCTACCCAACCATGGTACGGACCTTCCAATCCACCATCGGCCAGGAGGCACGCACGCAAATGCTGGCCCAGGTTGGGCGGTTACCTGACACGGTGATTGCGTGCGTAGGTGGCGGATCGAATGCCATCGGGATATTCAGCGGTTTTCTAAACGATGAGAGCGTTGAACTGATCGGTGTGGAAGCAGGTGGAGATGGCATCGCTTCAGGGAAACATGCCGCCCGCTTTGGTGATCCCTCCAAATCCCGCATTGGTGTCATTCATGGGACACGTACCTACGTTCTTCAAACCCCGGATGGACAAATCGCGGATACACACTCCGTATCGGCAGGTCTCGATTATGCCGCCGTTGGACCTGAACACTCTTTGCTACGCGATATGGAGCGCGCTTTTTATACTTCCGCCACAGATAACGAGGCACTGGAAGGTTTTTCAACTCTATGCAAGACGGAAGGCATCATCCCGGCGCTGGAATCATCCCACGCAGTCGCAGAGGCGCTCAAGCGCGCCCCTAAAATGAGACCTGATCAAATTATATTAATCAATCTTTCCGGTCGTGGGGATAAGGATCTGAATATCGTAACATCTGCCCTGCGGGTCAGCACCATGGGAGGCAAAATATGAGCCGAATTTCGGATGCATTTAAACAAAAACCAATCTTTATGCCATACTATCCCGTTGGTTATCCGGATCTTGAAACCTCCATTAATGTATTGGAAGCTCTCGCCAAAAACGGAGCAGATTTGATTGAGGTAGGATTCTCCTTCTCGGATCCACTGGCAGATGGGCCGGTAATCCAGAAGGCTACACAAGTTGCCCTGGAAAGAGGGGTTACCACCCAGAAGGTGATCGACGCAGTGGCCGAATTACGCAAACGGGGTGTCACGATCCCATTGATATTGATGGGATATTACAACCCTATGCTGGCCTATGGATTGGAAAACTTTGTACTGGCTGCGCGTACCGCTGGCGCGGATGGTTTCATCATCCCGGATCTGCCCCCCGAAGAATCTGGGGAATTGGCGGCTTTCCTGGGGGACCTGCCTCAAATTTGTATGCTGGCGCCAACCACCTCCGGTGAGCGAATGGAAAAGATCGCGCGCCAGGCCCGGGGCTTTATTTACCTGGTCAGCGTAACCGGAGTTACCGGCTCGCGAACTGACCTGCCCAATGGCATTGACGAATTAATTCAGCGTGTCCGGGAGCATACCGACATTCCGGTTTGCGTCGGATTTGGAATTGGCACACCTGAGCAGGCCCGGGCAGTTGGGATACTCGCAGATGGGGTAATCGTAGGCTCGGCTTGCGTTCGCGCGATTGGAGAAAGCCCGGAACCAGTAAAAGCTGCCCGCGAGTTTGCCAAAGCCTTTTCAGAAAGTTTGTCATCCCGGAATAAAAATCAGGCTTGATTCTAATCCGACCATCTTCGTGAAAAACATTCACATGGTAACCCCGGTTCTCGCATGGGCACGTTAAAATCCTGGTTGTGAAAACTATTTCCGCGTTGATAGTGATGCGGGTCAGAGCCAGGAATTTTCAAGCTCGTAATCCTGTACATCCTTCAATCCTACTAATCACGGTTAAAACAAAAAAAAGGCAGCCAGAAGTGATCAATAACTTGCCAATGTTAAACGCCCCCCAATTAATGCGCGATCACGGTTTACGCGCTGATAAAGGGCTCGGCCAAAATTTTCTCCAGGATCCAGATGTTCTGAAACTAATTGTTCAAGCCGCAGATATACAGCCCAATGATACCGTATTGGAAATTGGGCCGGGATTGGGCAGTTTGACCCGTTACCTGGCTTTATCCGCTCGTGAAGTGGTTTGTGTGGAACTGGATCATGATATTATCCCCGTGCTACACACTGTTTTGCTGGATTACCCAAACGTCAAGGTAATTGAAGGGGATATCCTCCAGGTTTCCCTCTCATCCATTCTCGACAGTAAAGAATACCTGGTAGTCGCCAACGTACCGTACTACATCACGTCAGCTATTTTTCGCCGCCTACTGGCAGCCAATCCACGCCCAAGACGGATGGTACTCACCATTCAGAAGGAAGTCGCGGAGCGAATTTGCGCTGAGCCGGGTGAAATGAGCCTGCTTTCGTTAAGCGTGCAAGTATTTGGTAGTCCCCGGATTACCAATATTATCCCCGCACAGGCATTTTATCCGGTGCCAAAAGTTGATTCGGCTGTCATTCGCGTAGATCTCGAATCAGAGCCGCGCATACCAGACCCGGCTCTGGATACGTTTTTTAGGATAGCCAAAGCCGGGTTCAGTCAGAAACGTAAAACCCTGCGAAATTCTATCTCCGCAGGGTTGAGATTGACACCCTCCATAACTGGCGAATTGCTCGAAAAAAGCGGGGTTGACCCAATGCGCCGTGCTGAAACCCTATCCATCAATGAATGGTCAGCTTTGACTGATTCATACATGTTAATGAATTTGAAGTAAGCCTCAGGAAGTCGAATTTCTGGCAGCCTTCCCCCGTTTGCGTAAATCCGTGAAGTTCGCCTTCACCTGCCAGACGCGGACCGCAGCTTCCAGTTGAATACGAAATGACATTTTCGATTTGCCCCAGCGCCGGTCAGCAAAATGTATCGGCACTTGGGCAAATTTGTATTCGAGAGCATAGGCCATGTAGACCATCTCAACCAGAAAAATATAACCATTAGCCTGGATACGCCCCAACGGCATTCCCAGGACCGTTTCACGCCGCCATAAACGAAAGCCAGTAGTGATATCCCGCAATCCGATATTAAGGATTGATCGGGCATAAAAGTTTCCGAAGGTAGAAAGCCATTTTCGCCAGATGGGCCAGCGTTCATCCACGCTACCGCCGGGCACATACCGGGAACCAAGCACAACATCCGCAGCTTCCAATGCGGCTGCCATTTCTACTAATTTGGCAGGATTGTGTGAAAAATCCGCATCCATTTGACCGACTGCTTCAGCCCCGTTTGCAATTGCAATTTTAAAACCCTCCAGATAGGCCGTTCGCAATCCTAGCTTGGTCGGGCGATGTAAAACTGTAATACGATGTGGATATTGTGAGGATAATTCATCCGCGATGCGGCCGGTACCATCCGGGCTGTTGTCATCCACAATAAGAAGGCTTAATTCGGCCAACGGCAAAGAAAATAAAGCGGAGAACAGTTTTGGGAGGTTCTCCGCTTCGTTGTAAGTTGGGATTATTACTGTAATACGCAATCAGGCACCTATTTTTTCCGCCGGGAAAGTTCGGAAATCACTTCTTCAAATGATGTGTAAGAACCGTCACTCGAACTCAAAACGGCTGTTTGAACAACCAGCCAATCCAGGTTCGTGTGCCCTGCGGGTTTGTTTCTCTGATCCCGGTCTTTGGCAGGGTAAAAATAATCCAAGGCCTTTTCCAGGCGGGAGCGTATGCGCTCATTGATCACACCTGCAGAAACGGGGTCAGCGAAAATCAAGAACTCGTTGGGGGAATAATGGCCGATAAAATCTTCACCCGCTCCAGTCTCTTTTATAGTGTTATTGAGCATCAAGCTGACAGCCCTGATTACATCATCCGAGGCCACAAACCCATATTGTTCGTGAAAAGCCTCCATGTTTTTAAGCGAAACAAGGAGAATAGCCCAGCTATCATTTTTTAACCACTCCTGCACACGCTGCAAAACAACCTGACCTTCCGGCAATCCTGTAACAGGGTTAGTCAGTGAATCCAAATCCGCGCGGCGTATTGCATTTCGAACTCGCAGTTTCAGTTCTTGAACATCAAACGGCTTGGTAATATAATCATCTGCGCCAAGTTCAAGTCCCTGCAACTTGTCAGCACGATCGCGTCTTTCGGTTAAGAAAATAATCGGAATTTCCATGGTTTTACGATCCGAGCGTAAGCGCCTGGCAACTTCATAACCATCAATATCTGGCAGCCGGATATCCAGAATTACCAGGTCTGGACGGATAGCAATCACAGCCCGAATTCCATCTTCACCCCAGTTGCTCGTAAAGACATCGTATCCCTGGACACGAAAAAACGAATTGAGCATTTCTGCCAAATCAAAATCATCTTCAATTATGAGAATTTTCGATTTTTCTTTATCCAAAGAAACCTCACATCACCGTGAATGGGTCAGGAAATTGGCTCTTTTTGGATAATGAATTCGCAAACATCATCGCCTATCGCGTGACATTTCGATTCGTTTACACGAAATTCATTACCACCCGATACCCATTTAAGGGATTCCTGCAACAAGCCCACAGCAATGAAGCAAACAGGTTTATCAACCTCAGCGCGGCCCCAACAAACCGGGCACCTGTGGATGGTCCAGACAAATTCATTTTCGCGCTCTTCAACGGTGCTATGCTGGTCGCTCACTTGAGAAAATATTTTTGCAAAGGCTGGTAAACCTATGCGAAGTTTGGTCTGGAGTGGCAGTACTTTGAAAGCCAGATCGCCAACCCCAGCCAATGCCCCAAAACTTTTGAGACCATCCGCAAAGGTAGCCCGTCCTGCTCGCAAAGCCAGCCCGCGTCCGCCTCTGGGACCATACATATCTTCAAGCGCAATGTTGATCGAGGAAACATCCGCAAAATCAAATGATTTTTCCAGGCTTTCGGCAGGGTAATTTTCGGCATACGCGCTCAAACCAGCCAGGTTGAGGATGGCGTTTACACCGTTTTTCCCCATCACATCTTCAAGTGCTTTAATCATAAGCAAACCAAACTTGCTCGGGTAATATAAACCAGACTTAGCAATTGGGCTCATCTTGAACTCCGGGCTAGATTAATTTTCGCAGATCTTCAGTGGCGCGACGCATATCGAGGAAAATCAGTCCAAGTTTTGCTTGTTCGCGTGCCAGTGCAGTCAGAACCGCTTCTTCACCCACTGACATCAGGACGACAAAACCTTTTTCCCCTTTAACATAAACCTGCTCCACCGAACCACGTCCAAGTTCAGAAGAGATCCTTTCGCCAAGCGATAACATGGCGGCTGACATGGCCGAAACACGATCTTCTTCAACGCCTTGCGGTAAGGCAGATGCTATACTCAATCCATCCACACTGACCACCGCGGATGCTTCGATATCCGGTGATGAAGCTTGCAATGTTCGCAGACGGTCAACCATGAGTTGCGTTCGAGATTTGGCCAAAACAGCCCTCCTGAAAGGACAAAGATAATTCTCGGGATCAATTACTTTGAAATATCAATAGACTAATTTAACATGCAAATAGTCTTTGTAAAGTAAATTATTACCCTATTGATTATAGCATGAAGCCCAAAATGATTTTATAATTGACGCTTGAAAAGACAAATAAAAAGGTTATCTACTGGTATAAATACAATATGAACAAAAAAATATATCAACTGTTTTCCATCCTGGTTTCACTTTCCCTGGCGCTTTCCGCGCTTCCTTCTTCAATCTCAGCGGTTCACGCTTTGCCATCATCGGAAAATAATTCTGGCGCTGTTCTCTGCCCGCCGGACGCATACTTACAAGCGCCTCCTGATTGTGCCCCATTAGGGCCATCGGAATATCTTACCGATATGGCAAGCAGGGGGATGGAATTGCCTCTGCGACCTTTACAAATTTCACATCCAGATCCCGCGCTGGCCAACCTTCCGTATCATTACTATAAAGTAAATAGTACGGGAACTGCTTTTTACCCAACTTTGAATGCAGCCATTTCAGGATCAGGTGGGCAAATTTTAGATCCTGGCGCTTTCCTGTACGTAGTCTATTCGCAGCAAATCCCGGCACCGAAGGGAACCTATTTTTTGCGTCCGGGTGGGGAGGTAATGCCCGGAGACGGCTCCAGGGTATCAATTTCCACACCATTCCCGGGGGTTGA
>CAIWAX010000316.1 GCA_903910795.1 uncultured Anaerolineae bacterium | reverse complement strand
TTAGCAAATCGTTCAGTATGACGGAACATGGTGAGCAGTTACTTTTTTTGTTTATTTATTTATGACTCTACTGCAAAAAGGTCATTCCGCCAAATTTCTTCAATAAAAGTGGGAGAAATTTGGAACTAATTTTTGAGAATTGAGTTATTGCAGTAGAGACATCTTTTTAAAAGGAAATTATTGCCTGTGATTGCGTGGCTTGAACAAATTAACCATTTTCATACCATTTGGATTAATGGACAGATTCCCGAATGGGGTTACTGGTCCTATCTCGTTTTGGCGGTATTGGTGGCGGTGGAAGGCCCGGTTGCTACATTGTTGGGTGCCGCGGCTGCTTCCGCGGGGGTTATGCGCCCGATCCTGGTATTTGTTGCAGCATCCTGCGGTAATTTGACGGCGGATACCCTCTGGTATCTGGTCGGCAATATGGGAAAAATTGAGTGGTTTTTTAATATAGGCCAGCGCTTTGGGTTGTCCGGCAAGCACATGGAACGCTTGCAGAACAACATGCGCAAACATGCCGTTAAAATCCTTTTTTTTGCCAAGCTGTCGATGAGTTTGATGATCCCCTCTCTGCTGGCTGCAGGTCTTGTCAAAGCTCCCTGGCGCCGCTGGTTTCCAGCGGTTTTTGGCGGAGAGATTATTTGGACCGGGGCGCTAGTTTTAATTGGATATTATGCTACCGAAGCGATCAAGCGCATTGAACAAGGTATGGAATACTTGCTGCTTGGAGGCACGATCGCTTTTGTAATATTTATGTTGGTATTGAGCCGCCGCATCTTGAACGAAAGCGAAATTGAAGAAGAAAAAGAGCCGGAAAAATAGGATAAATTTGAAATAAAAAGCGGGACAGGTTTTTGACCTGTCCCGCTTTTTATTATTCGGCTTTTTTCTTGCTGGTTCGCTTTTTAGCAGGTTGAACAGGGGCTTCGGTTTCAGTTTCGATGGGAGTCTCATCCTGAGCTTCGGTTTCAGTTTCGATGGGAGTCTCATCCTGAGCTTCGGCTTCAGTTTCGACGGGAGTCTCATCCTGGGCTTCAACTGCTGGTTCCGGTTCAGTAGAAGCTTGAGGTGACTCTTCTTCATGAACGGATTCTATCGCTTCTTGTGTTTCTTCAACCGCTTCAACGGCTTCAATGGCTGTGCCGGTGGCGATTGCTTTGATCCGATCCAATACGCGCCGGGTCAGCAGGCGGTTGGCAGAATCCATTGCGACAGTATCCACGATTTCGCGCGAGGCCTTGGTGCCATTTTTTGTGAGTTTGGCGAAATCTTCATCATTCATCGCAAGGTTCGCCCAGGCTCTGTTAAATTCAGCTTCGAGGGAAGCGTTGTCAATCTCGATCTTTTCAACGCGAGCCAGTTCATCCATGATCAGGCCGCGCTCGAGGCGTTTTATGGCGGTAGGGCGTGCCTGTTCTTCGATAAACTTATCCTTGTCGCTATTGACCATCTTGTAATAGGCAGACAGGTCTTCGATGCCCTGGGATTTCAATCGGCGTGCCAGATCTTCCAGGACATGTTCTACTTCATGTTCGACCACTTGCGGCGGGTACTTGATCGTTGAATTTGCTTTGATCAAATCCAGTAGTTTTTCAAAATATTCATCTTGATATGTGTCAACGGCTGCACTCTCGATATTCTGGTGCATCCGTTCGCGCAGTTCATCAACTGTCGTACCCAGGCCTGTAGTGGTGGCAAATTCATCGGTCAATTCGGGCATGTTGACGCTGCGTACAGTCTTGATAGTGGCTTTGAAATTTACGTCTTGCCCGGCCAATGTTACTTCGGAGAAATCATCGGCATACTTGTGCGAGAATTCCTTGCTTTCGCCGGGTGCCAGTCCAATCAAAAGCGCTGAGAAACCCGTGAAGGGCCACTCCTTGTCATTGCCTTCCGCGCGGGCCACAATTGCGAAACCTGTGCGTTCCAGCAGAGGTGCTTCCTCTTCGGAGTCAGTTTTTTTGCCGACCATATCCAGCAGAATGTAATCACCATCCACAATGGCGCGCTCAACTGTTTCAGTTTTGGCATACATGCGGCGCAGGTTGGTGATTTCTTTGTCAACTTCATCTTCTGTTGGGGCAGCAAACTCATAAGGCAGCCGCACTGATTTGTAATCGCCCAGCGTTACCGTAGGTTTGAGAGGTATGGTAAATACAAATTTAGGTGGTTCAAGGCTTTCAACATTTTCGAGCTGACCGGCCGCTGCGGGATTAATTTTGGCCTCTTTCAGGGCTTCCGGGTAAATTTCATCTACCAGGATTTCAACTGCCTCCTCGGTGATGGCACGCTCGCCGTACAGGCGTCGCACTACATCGTAAGGCGCTTTGCCTGGACGGAAGCCGGAAATTTTGACTTTCTCGGCAATCATGCGGGCGGCGCGGCGGCGGGCAGATTCCAGCTTTTCCTGCTCGAGTTCGATGATCATGGTTATTTGATGATCTTCGCGGGGGTGGGTTTCGATTTTCAATGTATTTATCCTTCCAAAATGTTAGTCAGCGAGGTGGGGACAGAGGGACTTGAACCCTCACGCCTCGCGGCACATGATCCTAAGTCATGCCTGTCTGCCAATTCCAGCATGTCCCCGGGCTGCGGGTTAAGCGCAGAAATTATACGCTATGTTCGGGTTTTGGTAAATCACTTATCTCCAAATCTAAAAAAATCCATTTTAGATGTCCGTAATTCGGGGACAAGTTTGATGAAAAAAGTCTTCCTTGTTTAATCTTGCTGTTGGGCCAGCCAGACCTGGGCGCCAGGAGCGACTGGAGGTAAAGGCAGATAGCCATTCCTCACAACACTGGTTTGTCCTGAGAAAATTTCTTTGAAAACCAACCCGTTTGGAACGGCGCCATGCGCTACTAACAGGTTTCCAGCCGGACGATCCTGATTGCTACGATTTCCAACCAGGATGATCCTGCTCTGTTCTGTATCACGCAGATAAGCCAGCGCATCTTCTTCCACCAGCAACACTTGAAATCCGCCTTCAATTAACGCTGGCGTTTTACGGCGAAGCTGGATAAGTGTTTTGAAAAAAGTGCGCAAGTCTTCATCCCACAGGGTGTAATCCCATATCATGCAGTCGCGCGCAGCATGACTATCGCCACCGCGCATGCCCACCTCATCGCCATAGTAAATGCAGGGCACGCCCACATACGTCAACAGCAGCGCTACCGCCAGACGCAGCCGTGCAGGCTTCTCTGCTACACGGTTGAAAATCCGGGCGGTATCATGTGAATCAAGCAGATTAAACTGCTGGCAGGCTATTGTCCAGGGGATGGTAGCACGGCTGGCTTGCCAGGAAGCGACCAGCGCCTCTGTTGGCCAGGGAGCAGCCGACTCAACCTGGTGCGGTTCGCTGTGCTGGCTGATGTAGAATTTATTGAGCCAGTACACAACCGGTTTGGTAAAACCAGCGTAATTCATGGTTGCATCCAGTTGGTCACCCTGCAATTGCGAACTGCCATCGAAAAAATTTTCCCCAAGCAAGTAGGCATGCGGATTTTCTTCTTTGACAGCCTGGCGGATGCCCTCCCATACTTCACGTTCGACCTGATCTTTGCCGTGTCGGGCCAGCATGTTCGCCACATCCACCCGCCAGCCATCCAGCAGATAGGGTTCTTTCAACCAGTGACGAAAAACTGAATCCGCACTACTGTAGATGACTTCCCTCAATTGCCGGTTGCGATAATTTAATTTTGGCAGGCTTTGCACACCCAGCCAACATTCATACTCATCTGGATGCCGGTGAAAGGTGAAGTATCCTGCGGTAGGAGCGCTAGGGTCGCGTTGGGCAGATTTGAACCATTCGTGCTCCCAACCGCAGTGGTTGGGGACGATGTCCACGATGATACGCATACCATGTTTTTCTGTTGCTCGTCGCAAATTCATCAGAGCCAGATTCCCGCCCAGGTGCGGATCCACATTGTAATAATCTATGACGTCATAACGGTGGTTGCTGAGTGCGGTAAAAATTGGGTTCAGGTATAAAGCGTTTACACCCAGATCCGACAAATAATCCAATTGCTGCTCGATACCCTGCAAATCCCCACCGTAAAACTCGACCATCGCTTCCGGCCAACCGGATTGCGGTTCGCCCCACGAACGGGCGATGGATGTTTGCCCGTGATAGGTATATTCGCCGCTTCGAACATTCGAGGCAGGGTCGCCATCGGCAAACCGGTCAGGGAAAATCTGGTAAAAAACACTTTCCCGTACCCAGGCCGGGGATGTGTAACCCGCTAAGATTTTGAAATCTTCGGTATCCGTGGGGTTGTGGCGATGTGACCCAGAACCATTGAACCACCATGTGCCATCTTCGGTAAATAACAGAAAGCGGTAGTTGGTGACTGGCATGGAGATGCGAAAATGGGTTGACCACCACTGGCACGCCGACTCATCGGATGCGGGTTCTTTTTCCATTTGTGCCAACAGTTGTTCCCCATCCGGACATGTGCGAAAAAATATCTTCTGAATGGGGGCGTTAAGCCCGGTTCTCAGGCGGATGAGCAGTTCATCACCCACCTGTAGGTTATCACGATCAGGGGCGAGCACATAGCGGCGCGAACCATCATGATGGATGAACGCTACATAAATCGGATCGAATTTTGTATTCATTTTTCACTCATAATATAGCAACGCTAATAGCTCTGGCGGATTGGCAACCGGTTTCAATTCTGAATAAATGATTTTACCATCCGTGTACTGAGCGGAACCCGAAACAATACTAATTTTCTTAAGATCATCGCCCTCCAAAAGTTGTAGAATAAAAGAAAGGAGGAACCATGAAAACCATGACTTGTTCCGAGTGTGGAACGAATGTGAACGTCAAGGCAGCCCGAGAGTATACCGAACTGGCGGAAATTCTGGATATTTGGCGAATGCCAGATGAAATGGCTTCCGTATTTTTATGTCCACGTTGTGCATCAGTGTTAGTCGGTGAAATGAGCCTGGATACTGTCGCAATTCTGCCTCTCGATTTTTACGAAATTGGCGACCCAGATACGGAATCATAATTTACCCGGAGGCCTTTCAGAACCTGTAATGGTTCGAGGTATATTTTGGGTTTTCTCCATTGGCGTAAGCTGTGGAGTTGATGTTTCTTTGTGGGGAATTTGGTGCCTTTGGGAGTACATTTCCAAGGATTTTTGGAATTCCAAGTCCAAATTTACGATATAATCGGCGGCCTATGACCATTATTAATCCCGAATCCGCCGGGAAAGAGCGGACTCAACTAAGCAAGGGCATCGTACTTGCCATCCGGGAGTTAGCCAAACAATCTGAACCGGGTCCGGAATCAAAAGATATGGCGGCTTTTATCGCAGTTGCCCTGGTAAAAATTGCCGAAGGGATCGATATCTCTGTGGCGGCCTGGGAAAAACGCGGCTATTGGGTCAAGGCTGACCGATTTCGGATGGAATGGCTTTGGGCCGGAATGTATGGCGATAAGATGAAAGCCGCTGTGTTGGCAGATGACTGGGCCGGGGTGGCGGTAACCATGATACAAGTGGCCCAGAAGCTTGGCAAGGTGGAAGTTCCCGCCGGGCACCGGCTAGGAAAACCCTGGGTAGGGGCCTGGAAAACTCTCTCCAGTTCAAAATAAAACGCATGGAAGAATCGAAAACAGACAGCCCGGGGATCACACAGCCAACAAACCCGGGGAAACGATTGGATTCATTCCAGCCGATTCATGTCAATCCCGCTTTGCAACCGGTCAAAAAAACTCTCTCCATGGGGTGGGTCATTTTGGCTCTCCTGGTGTTGGTGTTTTTGCTGTATTTTTTTGCACCTATCGGCACCAATTTCGTAATTCTGGGGATCGACGGCGGTTTGGGACGAGGTGACCTGGGACGCACGGATACAATTATCCTGACCAGTATTTCTCCACTGCGGCCGGATATTGAAATGCTGTCAATTCCACGCGATCTGTGGGTTCCGATTGAAGGTGTGGGCGAAAACCGCATCAATACAGCTTATTTTTTTGCAGAGGCCAGGCAGACAGGCAGCGGCGCAGGGGCGGCGGCGAAAGTAGTCAGCCAAAGTTTTCATGTCCCGGTCAGTTATACAGTGACTTTGCGTATGGATGGCTTGTTGGATTTTATTGATGCGATGGGGGGCGTGGATATTGCGCTTGTCAACCCCGCGGCCGGTTATTCTGCTGGAGTACATCACCTGGATGGAAAAGCGGCTCTCGCATTTGCACGCAGCCGGGCTGGAACAGATGATTTTTTACGAATGGCCCAGGGGCAGGTGCTGATTCGAGGGGTACTCAAGCGCCTGCTTCAGCCGGAAGTCTGGCCTGCTGCGCCTGAGATTATCAAGTCCGTTCGGGCTGTCATCAGCGTTGAAATCCCTTTCTGGCTATGGCCCCGCCTGGGTCTGGCGATTCTGCGCAGCAGCCCGGGAAATATAAACAGCCGGGTTATTACGCGTGAGATGGTGCGGCCTTTTACAACTAACCAGGGCGCCCAGGTTCTAGCGCCGAATTGGGATGCCATTGATGTAGTTACACGAGAATTGTTCGGGAATTGATAGCAAATGAATACCTTCTGTAGCATACTGGTTTTAGTCAAATTCACTCACAGCAAAGCCAACTGGTAAACAGGTTGGTGCCCATCCAGTAGCAGATAAGGGGCGGCACGCTCTGCCAGGATCCCCAGTTTTTTTAGTGCTGATAGATCGCGCAGTTTGGTTTGGCGGCGAGCTTGCAAAATTGCTTCAGCGCCTTTTAACCCAATACCCGGGATGCGCAGCAACTCATGACGCCCAGCCTTATTAACTTCAACTGGTTTTTCGCGCAGATTGATCTGTGCCCAGGCCAGTTTGGGATCGGAAGGTAATGGCAGGTTGCCATCCTGGGTGAAGGCTAATTCTTCCAGGTCAAATCCATAATCGCGCAACAGGAAAGAAGCCTGGTAAAGGCGCAGTTCCCGCAACGGGTCGACAGCAGGTTTATTTTCTAGTGGAGTATCCGGAATTGGATGAAAGGCTGAGAAGTAGGCACGTTTCAGGTTGACATTATTATGCAGCCAGGCCGTGGTGGTCAACAGTTCCAGGTCGCTTTCATCAGCGCCCCCAGCAACGAACTGGGTGACAGTGGAGGGCCAGCGCCCATTCCATGCCTGATCGGGGAGTTTTTCCCTGCGGATCTGTTCCACCCAGCGAAGCGGCTGTAGCAGCTCTTCCATAAACATTTTATGCGGCGCCAGACGAGATAAGCGGGCGGTGTTGGGAGCTTCCAGGTTGATGGATACCCGGTTCGCAAGCTGCATGGCCCTTTCAACCTGAGCTTTTTCCGCGCCAGGCATGATCTTGAGGTGGATGTAACCGCGAAAGCCGAGCTTGTTTCGCAATATGTCTGCGGTATCCAGCAGTCGATCCTGTGTTCGAACGCCTCCACCCGCGACGCCGCTGCTTAAAAAGATGCCTTCGGCTGCGCGTTTTTGGGCCAGGCTTGCGAACAGGTTGGCAAATTCCTCCGGTTTGAAGGTGGCCCGGCGGAAGTCACGCCCGGCCCGGAAGGGACAGTAGAAGCAATCCTTTTCGCAGGCCGAGGTTAACAGGGTCTTGAGCAGCAAAATCTGTTTCCCACCGGGCATTTGCGCTGGATGGACAAACAGTTCTTTGTCTATCTGGGTCGGTTTTGATGCGCCGATGTTTGCCTGGCATTGTTCTTCCGCGGGTTCCAGGTCCATCTGGCCAGAAAGCAGTTTGAGACGGTCAATAGGTTCCATACTGCTATTATAGAACAAATATTCTGAATGTCAATTCTTTTCCCCGAATTTCTTTGGCATCATCTTACTGGCAAATTCGGATGCTGAATTCAGTCAATAAAAAAACTTTGGCTCTTTGGGAATCTCCGTGGTGCCCCCCATCAGTGGGGGCGGTTTCGGCGCAAACTGGCAAAAACGCCACCACCTGTGTCCAATACCACGCCAAATCCCAAAGAACCAAAACTTTGTATGGATCAATTTGCGAATTCTCTGGTTTTTGTGGCATACTTGTCTTAAATCATTTCCTGAGTAAAGGTATTTCGAAAGAGGTTTCATGCTTGAGCTAACTTCAAATTATGTTTTTTCCCACGGTACCCGGTTGCATTACTACCGCACAGGTGGTGAAAAACCCGCCCTGGTACTTGTGCACGGTATCACGGATGATGGTTTGTGCTGGACGCCAGTCGTTGAGGTGCTTGCCGATCAATACGATGTGATCATGGTGGATATGCGCGGACATGGGAAGTCAGAAGCGCCTGAAGATGGATACACCTATGGGAATATGGTCTCCGAACTGGCGGGTTTCTGCCAGGCGCTCAACCTTGACAAGCCTATCCTTCTTGGGCATTCAATGGGTGCCATTACCACCCTGGCCCTGGCCGGCATGTATCCGGATCTACCGCGCGCCATTTTATTGGAGGACCCTCCACCTTTCTGGCGCAGTGAGCATCTTGCGGCGCAGGATGCGGAATCGCGTGATGGCTTGAAAAGTTGGGTGGAATCCAACAAACGCAAAACCAGCGATGATTTGCTCGTTGAATTGCGCGCTAATAACCCGGGTTGGCAAAAGGCTGAGTGGGAGCCCTGGATTAATGCCAAGCATCGCTATAGCCCTCACGTCACGGCATTGGCTTATCCGCAGGATATCAAATCACTTGATTTTCCGAACCTGCTCAAGCGAGTTGCCTGCCCTGTAATTTTTATCAGCGCTGAACAAAAATTAGGCGCGGCATCCAGCCCCGAAGATATTTCCAAATTAAAAGAAATACTGCCCAATCTGCGTGTCGTGCATGTGGATGGCGCCGGGCATAACATTCGGCGTGACCGGTTTGAACGCTATATGGAAATCATCGAACAGGTGCTCGTTGCATTTCAGGACCATTCCATTTGTTAATGAATAAGCCGAATATTGCCTACAGCCTTTCAGGTTGTATAATTCAGGTGTTATGAAAATTATTTTTCGAATTCACGCAATTGAGCGCATGTTTGAGCGGGGCATTGGCATAAAAGATATTCGCCTGGCTCTGGAGAATGGCGAAACTATCGAAAATTATGTCGATGACGCCGCCTATCCTGGCCGGTTGATTCTGGCGCAGCGCGGCAAACGACCGCTGCATGTTGTGGCAGCGGATAATGCGGTAGGCGATGAAGTTGTTGTGATCACGGGTTACCGGCCAGATCGCACCAGATGGACAGAAGATTTTAAGCAGAGGCGTGATGAAGTGTCTGGTGTGTAAACAAGCGAAACCTGTACCTGGTCTGACAACCGTAACCCTTGAACGTGGCGAGTTCAGCCTGGTGCTGAAGAATGTGCCTGCTCTGGTTTGCCCGGAATGCGGCGAAGCCTATACTGACGAAATTACTGCCGCCAGACTGTTGGAAATTGCCCTGGAAATGGAAGATGAAGGGCTGCAGGCTGAGGTGCATGTTTTTAACCAGCCTGTTCCTCGGTAAAGAGCCCTTTTCTTTTATCAATAAAAAAACAGAGCATCGATGCCCGAAACTTATTCACTGTATTTCCATATCCCCTTCTGCAGGCATCGCTGCGCTTACTGCGACTTCAACACATACGCCGGTCAGGAGGCTTCCATTCCCCGGTATATTCAGGCTTTATGCGCCGAAATAAGGTTGATCGGAGAATGTCGCGGCAGGTTAAAGGTGGGAACGATTTTTTTCGGTGGCGGTACCCCTTCACTGCTCACCGCTGCCCAGTTTGATGAAATCCTTCAAAAAATTTACCTATATTTCGATGTCGACTCGCAGGCCGAAATCAGCTTGGAAGCGAACCCGGGTACAGTTTCACCCGGTTCGCTGACCGATCTGCGCGCAGCGGGCTTTAACCGTATCAGTTACGGTGTGCAAAGCGCCAATCCTGAAGAACTGCGCATGTTGGAACGCATTCATTCTTATAGGGAAGTGATAGACGCATTTAAATGGTCACGCCGGGCAGGTTTTGATAACTTGAATATGGATCTGATCTACGGGCTTCCTGGTCAGGGGTTGGAAAGCTGGCAGACGACGGTTAAACTGGTCACAGGTTTGGGCCCGGAACATATTTCAGCCTATGCCCTGACCCTTGAGCATGGTACCCCGTTTGGCCGCTGGGCTGCCAGAGGTCTGCTGACAATCCCTGACCCTGATATGGCTGCTACCCAATATGAGTGGACAACAGAACTCCTGGACAGCTTGGGGTACGGACTATATGAGATTTCAAACTGGTGCCAGCCAGGTCATGAGTGCCGCCACAACCTGCAATATTGGCGAAACTTGGAGTACCTGGGGCTGGGAGCCGGGGCGCATGGTTATGCTGATGGCTGCCGGTATTCCAATGTCTTGAGGATAAAATCGTACATTGATCGATTGAGTAATTCATCTGACGATGACATAAAGTTCCCTTTATCTCCCGCGGCCGTCAATCAACACCGCAATACTGCGCGGGAGAATATGCAGGAAACCATGTTGACTGGTTTGCGGTTGACAAGGGAAGGAATCTCCGCCACAGGCTTTCAGAACCGTTACGGAACCGGGTTGACTTCGGCCTTTGGTAAGGAGATTGAGAAATTAACCGCAGTGGGGCTGCTTGAGTGGAGTGGGGATTGCTTGCGGCTGACGGTGCGAGGGCGCTTGATTGGGAACCAGGTTTTTTTGGAATTTGTGAATTAAGCGGAAAGCCGCTGGTGTTATTTTTTACCCTTGCCTTTTTTTTCTGGAACGGGGAAGTTGAAAGGCGGGCGCTGGTTGAGCTTAACCAGCAGGGCCCCTTTCTCAGACAACATGAAAACTGTAATCGATGCAGTATCGCAAGCCAGGCGTTGGAAGGCGTCCAGCGGCATGCCAAGATAATAAGCTGCCATCAATTTAATCGGATCAGCATGTGAGATACATGCGATCACCTCATCTTCCTTATGAAGTTTGATGATCGCTTCGATCTCTGTCACGATCCTTGTTTGACATTCCAAAAAAGATTCCCCGTTTGGAAAACGGAAGCGGGATGGGGCATCTTGCACAGTTTTCCAGATCGGCAGCTTTCGTAGGTTTTTTAATTCCTGCCCGGCCCACTCGCCAATTCCGGTTTCCAGCAAGCCTTCGCGGATTTGTAAATCCAAACCAAGGATTGAGACCAGCGGGGCGGCGGTTTCCCGGGCACGTTCCATTGGGGAGCAGTAGACAGCCTTGATGGGGATCACTTTTAAGGCTTCAGCAAGTTCATTGGCTTGCTGCTGCCCGCGCTCGTTAAGATGCACTTCCGGTAACCGCCCGGCAAGTTTGCCGGTTTTTACGAATTCATTTTCACCATGACGGATCATCAATACAATCGGCATTAATAATTTCCTATAAAAAGAGACTTGAGGCACAAAGGTGCCTGGTTATTATGGAGCAACTTCGTCGGAATTTTACTTGATATTGCGCTTCAAATTATCGATCTGATCCTGTGAAAGGTTCGGCAGGAAGACTTCACTTTCAATGCCCAGGGCTTTCTTTTGCGCATCACGCCACATTTCCAGGCGTGAACCAATCTGGGCCTCATAACCCTCAGCGGAGGGAGTGTAAAAATAAGTGCCAAGCAGGCGTTTTGGTAAATACTGCTGAGGCGTGAAGTGGCCCTCGGCTTCATGCGGATACATATACCCCTGCCCCTGGCCGGTGGCTTCCCGGTCGCGGTTGCCATCCTGCAAGTGTTTCGGGACGGACCCGGCACCCTCTTCTTCGATACGCTGCATGGCTTTGAAGTAAGCCCCGGCAGTATTGGATTTGGGGGCGGTAGCCAGATACAGTGTGGCTTCGACGATTGGATAAATTCCTTCGGGTAGGCCGATAAAATCAAAAGCCTGGGCCGCGCTGGATGCCACTACCAGACCCATTGGATCGGCCAAACCGATATCCTCCCCCGCCAGGATAATCAGGCGGCGAACGATAAAGCGCGGATCTTCGCCGGCATAGATCATTTTTGCCAGCCAATACAGGGCAGCATCTGGGTCGGAGCCGCGTACCGATTTGATGAAAGCCGAGATGGTGTCATAGTGCGCATCACCATCTTTATCGTATAAGACCGCCCGGCGCTGAATCGATTCCTGGGCTACATCCAATGTGATTTGGATGATGCCATTTTCATCTGGCTGGGTTGATTCCACCGCGAGTTCCAGCGCGTTCAGGGCGTTACGGGCATCGCCGCTGGCCATGTCCACCAGGTGCGCGCGGGCCTCAGGCGTCAGATTTACCTGGCGCTGGCCATAACCTCGTTCTCGGTCATCAATAGCGCGTTCCAAAAGTGTCCCAATTTCAGTCTGGTTCAAATTGCGCAGTTGGAAAATGCGTGACCGGCTGACCAGGGCTTTGATCACCTCAAAAAACGGGTTTTCCGTAGTTGCGCCGATCAGTGTTACCGTGCCATTTTCAACAAAGGGCAGCAAGGCATCTTGTTGGGCCTTGTTCCAGCGGTGAATTTCGTCAATAAATAACACCGTGCGCTGTTTATACAGCCTATTGCGCTCCTGAGCTTGGTCGATCACTTCGCGCAGGTCTGATTTCCCCGCCAGGATGGCCGAAAGGGTTTCAAAATGACTCTTGGTCTGGTTGGCAATTACCTGGGCCAGGGTGGTTTTGCCCGTGCCAGGCGGCCCGCACAGAATAATAGATGAAAACAGACGATCGGTTTCGATCGCCCGTCGTAATAATTTGCCTGGACCGATGATATGTTCCTGACCGATATATTCATCCATTGTACGTGGGCGCATCCGCGCGGCCAAAGGAGCCTCGCTGCGCATGCGTTCATTCATAGCGTGGTCAAAAAGATCAGACATTAAGGCAATTATACTTTTATTGCCAGGATTGCATGTGTTTTTATGTGTTTCCATCCAGGTTGGCGAAGCTGCCCACAATATCCGCCGTTTGCCGCAGAGACATGCTTGCTCCCAATAATTTATTACATCTGTCCTCTATTGAATAAGCTATACTCGCCACGGTTATTCATTGCGGTTTTCTAGCGACTGATTCTTATGGCTAAAGCTACTTGCTCAGTTTCTGAAAATCCTTCAGAGTGCGCAATAATTTGGTTGAAACCAATTTTTATTTACTGGGGCAGGACTTGAACCCGTTGAACTCTTTTTAGATTGAAACAAGGTAGCGCCCGTCAGGAAAAGCAATGAAATCAATTAATCAGAATCAAACCGCAGGATCTTCTCAATCTGTTATCGTGATGCGCTGTTTAGGCTATTTGCGCCCACATTGGAAGCTGGTTACAGGCGTCTACATAACAATGGTGCTGATTGACTTGATTGCGATGGTCAGTCCGCAAGTGATCCGTTGGACAATTGACCAGGGCATCGGAGCAGACAATACACCATTACTGACTTTGGCAGTTGTTGGTTTATTGGCCTTGGTGTTGCTAAAGGGAACCCTCACCTACTTTGAAGGAATGTGGACTGAGGTGGCTTCACAAAATGTGGCATACGATTTGCGTAATGATTTACAACGTAAAATTACCGAGCTTTCTTTCTCTTTTCACGATAAAGCAGAAGCTGGTGATTTACTTTCACGTGCCATTCAGGACGTGGAACGAATTCGCTTCCTAACGGGGAGAGCCATTTTCCGCGTGATCGAGAGCATTTTTCTGATGATCATAACGGCTGGGATGATGATTTGGATGAATCCCCAACTTGGCTTATTGGCAATGATATGTATGCCCTTGTTAATCTTACGATCAATCAGTTTTGGACGAGTTTTTCGCCCACTATCCTTGAAAATTCAAAAGCAATTATCAGTACTAACTACACGCGTGGAGCAAAATTTGCGTGGGGTGCGCGTGGTAAAAACCTTTGCCCAGGAAGATGCCGAAATTAAGCGCTTCAACCTTGAGAACCAAAAATGGTATGACCTCTCGGCGCTCTCGGCCAAAATGCAAGCCAATAACATACCGCTGCTCAATCTGATCGCCGATATTAGCAGTGTTGCCATCTTAATGTATGGCGGGACTCTGGTCATCAATCATGCCTTGACGCTGGGTGAATTGGTGGCATTTACCACTTATGTTGCGCAAATTGTTACGCCTGTCCGTTATTTAGGGATGGTATTGCCAGCAATTACCATGGCAGCGGCATCCGCTGAACGAGTGTTTGAAATCCTGGATACAGTTCCAATGCTAACGGAGAAGCCAGATGCACCGGCCTTGAAACTAGAGCAAGGCGAGGTAAGGTTTGAAAAAGTGTCTTTTGCCTATGGCCGCCAAACGGGAGTGTTGAAGGATATCAGCTTTGCAGCCGAACCTCGACAAGTCATTGCGTTGCTTGGGCCAACCGGCTCAGGGAAAACCAGTGTGGTTAATCTGATCCCACGTTTCTATGATCCAACAGCCGGGCGAATCACTATCGATGGGACGGATATCCGTTTGGTGAGTTTGAATTCGCTGCGCAGTCAAATTGGTATGGTACTGCAGGAGACCACCCTCTTTGCTGCGTCGATCCGTGAAAACATCATGTTTGGAAAGCCTGAAGCTACCCAAAGTGAACTTGAATCCGCGGCCAGAGATGCACAGGCACATGAGTTCATCATGCAGATGCCGGAGGGTTATGAGACTGAAGTGGGTGAGCGGGGCAGAACGCTTTCCGGCGGACAAAAACAGCGGCTGGCCATTGCCCGCGCCCTGCTGACCAATCCGCGGATTTTAATCCTTGATGACGCAACTTCGAGCGTTGACAGCGAAACAGAGCATTTGATCCAGCTTGCACTTGAAAGAGTGATGCATGGCCGCACAACTTTTGTGATTGCGCACCGTTTGAGTACGGTGCACTCAGCCGATTTAATCCTGGTTCTCGACAAGGGTCGTATTGTGGCGCGCGGCAAACACGCGGAATTGCTGGAATCTTCACCTCTATACGTCAGCATTTACCACCAGCAGCTTAAACCGGGCACGTCCCGTTTACTTACTGTAAAAAGTTAAATTTTTTTTGGTAGAGCGCCAGTAAAAGGATAATCAAATGGGTTTTGGAATTGGAGTTTCGAGTTCAGGTATGGGGCCCCGCAATGCAATGGAAAGCTTTGCGGAGGGTGATGGAAAAAAGGGAGCGATCTATAACCCGCATGTGATGCGGCGCATGTTGGTCTACCTGCGACCTTACACCTACATGATGGCAATCGCTTTTGTTGCAATGTTGGCAGATTCAATTCTGACTTTGCTTACCCCATACTTGTTGAAGATCACAGTCGATAACTACATTATCCAGGGCGATCAGACCGGTCTATTATGGATTTCGCTGTGGACTGCTGCGGCTTTTGGAGGGCAGTATATTGCCAATCGGACACAGCAATATTTACTTTCGCTGGTTGGGCTACGCATGCTGGCCAATATCCGTCGTGATCTGTTTTACCATCTCCAGGAGTTATCACTGAGTTATCACGATACGCACATCGTGGGGGTGACTGTTTCGCGCGTGATAAACGATGTAGCTACGATCAATGACTTGCTCTCACAAGGTATTATTACTCTGATCGGTGATACGTTTGTATTGGTGGGAATCATTGTCGTCATGCTGGTCATGAATCTTTCCCTGGCTCTGCTGACTTTTACGGTACTGCCTCTAATGCTCTTTGTAACGATCTGGTTTGCAAGGCGGGCGCGGGTGGCCTTCCGCGAAACACGGACAAGCGTTGCCAGGGTTGTTGGCGGGTTGGCCGAGGATATCGCCGGGGTGCGGGTTATCCAGGCTTTTGGGCAGGAGGAGTCCACCCAGGTGAATTTCAGCGCAATCAATGAAGTTAATCGCAGCGCTAATATCAGCGCCATGTCACTCTCTTTCATTTTTCTGCCCGCCATCGAATTCCTGGGAATTTTAGCCACAGCTATCGTACTCTGGTTTGGTGGACGGTCAGTCAGCATGGGCACGGTCACGCTTGGCGTGCTGGTAGCCTTTCTTTCGTATGTCACTCGCTTTTTTGATCCTGTGCAGGAACTCAGCCGAATGTTTACAACATTGCAAGCAGCTATGGCAGGTGGTGAGCAAGTGGTCAATTTACTGGATACCGTGCCGCAGGTGCTGGATCAGCCAGGGGCGATTGAGATGCCAACTGTTGAAGGCCGCGTAAAATTTGAGCACGTTTCCTTTCGATACCGTCCAGATCTTCCCGAAGTGTTGCATGATATTTGCCTGGATATCCAACCAGGCCAAACCGTGGCATTGGTTGGGCCGACCGGCGCAGGTAAAACCTCAATTGGTAACCTGATAGCTCGTTTTTACGATGTTTCAGAGGGTTCGGTACGGATTGATGGCGTCGATGTGCGCATAGTGAACCAACGCCAACTCCACCGCCAGATCGGGTTGGTTCCGCAGGATTCATTTCTATTTTCTGGCACTCTTGCAGATAATATTCGTTTTGGTAACCCTGAAGCTTCGGATGAAGCGGTGGAAATGGCAGCACAGTTGGCCAATGCCCATGAGTTCATCAGCGCCAAACCGGAAGGCTACAAAACCCGCATTCAAGAAGGGGCTTCCAATCTATCCGTGGGTCAGAGACAACTTGTTTGCATCGCTCGGGCCATTCTAACTGACCCCCGCATTTTGGTGCTGGATGAAGCCACTTCAAATGTCGACAGCCTGACAGAGAGTCTGATTCAGGACGCGTTGAAGCAGTTGTTGCACGGACGTACTGCGGTGGTGATCGCCCACCGTTTGAGTACCATACGGAATGCTGATTTGATTTGTGTGGTGCAGGATGGTCAAATTGTTGAGCAAGGCAAACACGAAGAGTTGATGACTCTTGAAGGGGTCTATTTCACGCTTTACCAACGCCAGTTTGCAGAGTAGAAAGTTTGAGTTCGGGTAATCGCTTGACTTTAAGAACGCCCTGGGCTGTATAACAGAAATCAGCCTGTATTTGCTGGGGGAGAAATGTACACTGTTAAAGGATAACTCAGTTCATGCCCAGACGACTCCTGATCATAATAAGTTGATCCCAATTTAAGATTCAGATGTGACAAAAAAGTGAAATCTTTATGACCGTCATAAGCTTGGTTTACATGTATTATTATGATGTTATAAACTGGAAACTAGCCATGAATGATAAAAATATGAGTGTTACCCCTGGCCGGAGGGAAATCTTGGCGATAGGGTACGTTGCTTCCGAAGCATCGCGTTGTGTGCAGTGTGGTATTTGCACGTTCAATTGCCCCATTGGTATTGATGTTCGGCGATATGTATGGCTGCGGAAAAACGTGAAGGATTCACATTGCCTAACCTGTGGCGAATGTGTGAATCGCTGTCCGCGCGGAGTGTTGCGTTTTGAACGAAGCGGGCTTTTCCGGGAGCCTGAACAATGACTCGCTATTTGATCATAGGGCAGGGAGCGGCCGGGGTTAGTGCTATTGAATCAATCCGGAGTGTCGATAAATCCGCTGAAATAATAGTGGTGAGTAACGATCCGAATGGCTTTTATTCCCGTCCTGGGCTGGCGTATTATCTGAGCGGCGAACTTCCTGAGAAACAACTGTATATTTATACTAAAGATGACTGGCGTCGATTAAAGGTAAAGGTTATACAGGCCGAGGCGTTACGGCTGCTACCGAAACAGCACAGATTGGAACTGGATCGATCCACCCCGCTAACGTATGACCGACTTTTACTTGCAACTGGTGCCAGGGCTGTTCCAATAACAACTCTGGGGGCGAACTTCGAGGGTGTCATGTATCTAGATCATTTTGAAGATACGCGTAACCTCATAAAAAAGGCGCACCATACACGAACCGCGATTGTGATTGGTGGGGGTGTATTGGCGCTAGAAATCGCTGAAGGATTGAATGCTGCTGGAGCCAAAGTGCATTATTTCCTGCGCGGTGAACGCTATTGGTCAGCTTTGCTGGATGATTTTGAATCCAATGTGGTTACTAGCCGCCTCGAGCATGAAGGTATTTCGATTCATCCTAATACGGAGATTGCTGAAATCTTGGGACGCGCTGGCAAGGTAACTGGCGTCCGCACCACTAACGGAGAAATCATTGCTTGTGAGATGGTCGCAGTAGCAATTGGTATCCGCCCTCGTATCGAACTGGCGCAAGCTGCAGGCCTGGAGGTGGAGCGTGGCATTATTGTGAACGAAACCATGCAAACAAGTCATCCAGATGTATTCGCGGCGGGAGATGTAGGACAAGTTTACGATTCCCAAACTGGCCTGAAATCCTTGGATACCCTATGGAATCCGGCAATCGAACAAGGGAAGGCCGCTGGGTTGAACATGACAGGCAAGACCACTGTTTATCGCAGGGCTGTGGCTATTAACGTATTGCGAATGGCAGGTATCATGACAACCATTATTGGTGCGATTGGAACCGGTAGGGAAGATATCCCGGTGAGTATCATGCGTGGTTCCAGCGAAACTTGGCGACAATTACCGAATACGATCGCAGTCGCTAAGGGAGGTGGAGTTAACCAGTTGCGATTACTGATCGGAGATAAGGTATTGACCGGGGCATTGTTAATGGGTGAGCAGACTCTTTCGATTCCTTTGCAAGAGATGGTATCCAAACAGGTCGATATCTTGCCAATTCGCGCCCAATTACTTCAGCCTGAAGCGCCGCTAGGCCAATTGTTGTTGGATTATTGGATAAATAAATCTAAAGGTCAGCAGCCTTATGCGTAGAAACAGTTCCCGGGAAATTTGGATTTCAATTTTAGCAATGTTGCTTATAGGTGGCATCTATGCTTTTGTTGTTTGGCAAACCAGTACAATTCCTGTCTCCTCGGGTTTATTTGGGCACCTGATTGGTATCATCGGGTTTGTGTTAATGTTGATGACGGAGATACTTTATTCACTTCGCAAGCGCAGCAGGCTGGCGCGCTGGGGCAGTATGGCTAACTGGCTTCAGTTCCATATCTTTACAGGTTTGGTTGGCTCGTTCATGGTGCTTTTACATTCTTCGTGGAAGTTTAACGGTCTTGCAGGTCTGATTTCACTTTTGACTATTGTCATTGTCCTGAGTGGTTTTATTGGACGTTATATTTACACACGCATTCCGCGAACTTTGGAAGGGGTTGAAC
>CAIWAX010000315.1 GCA_903910795.1 uncultured Anaerolineae bacterium | reverse complement strand
GCGGTGAACCAGAATAAACTGCCGCAACCCTCCAGACTCTCAACGCCGATCTCTCCCCCCATCAGGGCTGCCAAATGTTTGCTGATTACCAAACCCACGCCAGTACCGTCGTACTTACGGGTGATCGAATTATCCGCCTGCTCAAACGCATTGAAGATACGCTTTTGATCCTCAGGGCTAATGCCGATACCGGTATCGAGTACATCGAAGCGCACCAGTACATCTGCCTCGCTCTCCTCCAGTTGTGAGGTCAGTATGCTGACTTGTCCGGTGTCAGAGAATTTGATGGCATTGCTAACCATGTTCTGCAGTATCTGGATCAGATGGTTGTAATCAGCCTCTACAAAGCGATCGCATGCAGTGGATTCGGTCGTGAATTTCAGCCCCTTTTCCTATGCTTGCTTGCCGAACAGTCCGGTCATGGACTCAAGGATCGTGCCCAACCTGAAATGGGTCGGCACCAGGGTAAGCGTATTGGCTTCAAGCCTGGTAAGTTCCAGCACGTTATTGATGACCGAAAGCAAGTTTTCGGATGATTGTCTGACCTTGTCCAGTTGAGCCTTAAGCTTGGGATCAGTCGCACGGTATAGTGCAAGCTCAGCCATGCCGAGGATACCGTTCAAGGGCGTGCGAAATTCGTGGCTCATTTTGCCCAGAAAGCTGTTCTTGGCCCGGTTATTGATTTCAGCCATCTCCAGTGCGACAGTTAGCGCCATGGTGCGAATCCGGACTTGATCTTCCAGTTGATTGCGATGTGCCTCCAACTGATCGCGTTGTGCTTCAACTTCGCGGCGTAGATTTTCTCGCTCAAGCAGATTGCGGATTCGATTCCTGGTAATCTCGATTTTGATCGGCTTGGTGATGTAATCTGCGGCACCCAGTTGCAGACCTGTGTTTTCCGAACTGCTGTCACTCAAGGCCGTGAGAAAGATCACCGGAATGGCTCGCAAGGCTGGATCTGCCTTGAGTCTACGCAACGTTTCATAACCGTCCATGTCCGGCATTACCACATCCAGCAGGATCAGATCTGGCGGGGATTTTGCTGCCATGCTCAAGCCATTGGCGCCAGAGGATGCGAGTTGCATATCGAATTCCCCATGCAGGGCGGTGCCCAGCGTTAGGAGATTGCTTGGCGTATCGTCGATAGCCAGGATTCGCGGTTGGTGCCTGTTCATGAGCTTAATCCTTCCAGCCGTGCGCGAATGCGATCGGACGTAAATGTTTTAATGTTTCTTCAAAATTCAAATCGTCAAGCAGCGGCGCGATCCGGGAAAGCTCTGCCGCCACCTCTGCCGTAATGAGCGCCCCTTGCAGCATTCTGAATTGGGGAATGGCGCCAAATCTGCTTTCCGATAGCAATATTTCAAGCTTGCGATAAATCGGAGCGGGCAGCGTGGTGGGCTCAATAACAGCAGGTGTGCCGTCCTGAGCCGAAATCCATTCCTGCAACTGTGCATCGAGTAGCCGATACTTTTTCTGCAAATCACTCAACAACGCATTATCGAGGTTCCCGCCAGCCTTCAAGTTTCCCTCATATTCTAGCAAAAGTTGTGCCAGTTGAGTGCCGCCAGCCTGTGCCGCGACCGCTTTCAGTATGTGCACCCGCCTTATGGCGCTTTCACGGTCATTACTTTCAACGGCCTGAAGTAATTTGTCGAAGCTTGAAGTCATCTCCCCCATTGAGGCCACGACCACTGTCAGCGCGAGTTCACGGTCGTTTGCCAACTGGGCAAGTACGGTTTTTTCGTCAAAATCCTTCACCTCAGTCGGCGCAATAACCGCATTCGGCGGTACAAGTTGATGGCCGTTCACGTTAGGCAGCCAGCGTGACAGGGTTTCCCTCAGCTTGGCTATATAGACCGGCTTGATCATGACATCATCCATCCCTGCGTCCAGACAACGCTGGCGATCTTCCGCATACGCATCGGCAGTCAAGGCGATGATGGGAAGCCTGGGGCAACCCCCTTCTGTTTCCCATAGCCGTATTTTTCGGGTGGCTTCATGTCCATTCATCACGGGCATCAGCACATCCATCAGAACCAGATCGATGCTATCGCCTTGGGTAATCCTGTTGACAGCTTCAAGCCCGTTCTCAGCCTGCATCAGCACAATATTTGAATACTTGAGCATGGTCGTAATCACGATTCTGTTGGTTTCACTATCATCCACCAATAATACCCGGCCACTCAAACGTTCTAGATTTGCAGCTGCGCACTCAGTCTGAGGTGCTATGACACTGTCGGTCACAGTCGCGAACCCGAAGTGGGAGCTGATGCTAGGTTCACTCTTCTTCAGTACTTGATCCTCCAAGGTCAGTTGGCATATTTGCGCCACAGTATCATCTACACGGGTGTTGAATTCCGCCAGTTGTCTTTTGAGCTGACGGATCAGGCCAGGGAGTCCATTAAAATCAGCGGAAGTTTTATTTTCTACTGCTATCCGGGATTGAAGCGTCTCACCGATAGCGCTGAATAGTTGAATAAGCCCCATATCTACTGACTCAAGCAACGATACTATCCTGATATAAGCCTTATCCCGAATTGCCTTATCCAATTCTTTGCTCTGATGCTGCAATCCTTCTGCACCCAGTGTGCCCAGCAAGCCCTTCAATGTGTGGGCTAACCGTCCGGCTGTTTCCCAGTCATTCGTAGCGATGGCTGAGCGAATGTCACGAATGGTATTTCGTTGGCTGTTATGAAATTTTTCCAGGACAGCGCAATAGCCCTCTACACTGCCACCTATCCGTTCAACCCCTTTAGCTATGAGCACGCCAGGCAAGTCGGGTAACAATGGTGAGTCATGTTGTTCAGTTTGAAAAACCGGTTGGGCAAGGGTGATCCATTTGCCAAGGGTGATCATCATCTGATTCGGATCAAAAGGTTTGGCAATGTAGTCATTCATCCCGGCGGCGAGACATTGCTCTCGATCTCCCACCATTGCATTGGCGGTCATTGCAATAATCGGTATAGAGGCAAGTTTGGGTATTTCGCGAATCTTGCTGGTTGCGGTAATGCCGTCCATCACGGGCATTTGCATGTCCATCAATATGACATCAAATTTCTCAACAGACAGTCGCGCAAGTGCGATTTCTCCATTGTTGGCGACCGTTACCGCTATCCCGAACTTTTCCAATATTTCTATAGCAACCTGTTGGTTTATTTCATTATCATCCACCAGCAAGATGGAGGCACCGCCAATCTTTGTGATGAGATCCTGGGGCAGCAGGGTCGTTACTTCACCTTTTTTTACGTCAACGTTGGCACGTCCGAAGACTTCCATCGTCGCATCGAATAACTCTCTCTGCTGGAAAGGTTTAGTCAGCAGTCCATCCACCAGAGTACCACTCAGGTGGCGCAGCATTTCGCCCTGCCCAAAGGATGAGAAGAGCAATATTTTTGGAATTTTACCTAAGTTGCCCATGGAATGAATCTTACGTGCCACTTCTATGCCATCCATTTCAGGCATTTCCCAGCTGAGAGCAACAAACTGGTAGGGCAGTCCGTCCCGATCAGCTTGCTCGATCGCCAGCAGCGCCGCAAGGCCGTTGCTGGCTACCGTGACCTTGAAGGTGAAAGATTCCAGGTAGGATTGCAGAATACGGCGGCAATTCGCGTTGTCATCCACGGCCAGCACACGCATTCCGCACAGTTCATCCGCAGGTGTGTAGCTCTTTTGCACGTTATATTCAGAGCCCTTCTGAAAACGTGCAGTAAAACTGAACTTTGATCCTATACCGGGCGTACTCTCCACGCAGACCTTGCCATTCATCAAACCCACCAGCTGTTTGCTAATCGACAGACCAAGACCGGTGCCGCCATATTTGCGGGTGATCGTGCTGTCACCTTGAGTGAATGTCTGGAAAAGTTTGCTGACTTGTTCTTGAGTCAAACCGATGCCGGTATCCTGGATCGTAAAGCGCAGGGTTACCTCTAGTGCGTTTTGTTCCTCTATTTCGGTCAATACCAGCACCTCGCCATGTTCGGTGAATTTGACCGCATTGCCTGCGAGGTTGATCAGCACCTGGCTCAGTCGTAAAGGATCGCCAATCAGGTGAGAGGGTACATCCAAGGAGGTTTCAAACAGAAGATTGAGCCCTTTTTCCCCGGCTTTGAGGGAAATAATGGTAGCCAGGTTGCCGATCACCGTCTGCAATTCGAAGGGAATTTGTTCAATTTCCAGCTTGCCTGCTTCAATCTTGGATAAATCCAAAATGTCGTTAATGAGACCCAGCAGCACTTTTGCTGAGCTTTCTATTTTAAGTAGATAATCGTTCTGTTTAGGGGTGAGCTCCGTCTGCGGGCACAAGCTGCTTAAGCCGACAATAGCATTCATCGGTGTACGAATTTCATGCGACATATTGGCAAGGAAATTAGCTTTGGATTGCGTTAACTCCTTTGCCAAAGATAACGAAGTTAAAACTGAATCCATTTTATTTTCCAGTCTCTCTGCCTTGCTTTTTTCATTAAAAGAAAATAAGCGAATGATAGAGTCCATTATGATAGGCGCGCTCAAAAACCAAGTGCAACATTTTTAGAGGAAAATGTTGCATGGGAAAAATATACAAGCAGATGAGTATCGAAGAGAGAACGATGATCCAGACGCAACTATCAATGGGGTTCAAGCCCGGGCAAATTGCTCGTGAGTTGGGCCGCTCTGCTGGAACATTGAGTCGTGAGTTGAAGCGCAATGGCTGGGTGCGGCAGAAGCTGCCACGCGGTGTTGGCAGACCTGCGATTGCGGGTGGTTATCGTGCTGATGTGGCGCAGCGGCGTGCCACGGCCTGTACGGTCAAGCCGCATGTTTTACGCAAGGTGCGGCCTGGTACAGTGCTTTGGCAGCAGGTCACGCATTATTTGCAAGAGGGTTACTCACCGGAGCAGATTGCTGGCACACTGTCGGCTGTGCATCCCGATACCCCGACACTACAGGCTTCCCACGAAACCATCTATACCGCTATCTATGCGATGCCACGCGGCGAGTTGCGCACGGAAGTGATTGGCTGGCTGCGTTTTGGTCATGCCAAGCGTCGTCCGCGTGCACGAGGTGAAGATAGGCGTGGTCAGATTCCTGATATGGTGAGCATCCATGACCGCCCACCAGAAATTGAAGAGCGGCTGGTGCCGGGACACTGGGAAGGAGATCTCATCAAGGGGGCGTATAACCGTTCATCTGTTGGTACGCTGGTCGAACGAACCACCTTGTTCACTGTACTGGCGAAGATGGAGGATGCCAGTGCGGCCTCAGCGGTCAAGAGTTTCGGCTTCGTTCTCAATCGCATCGAGGCGCAAAAACGGCTGTCGATGACGTACGATCAAGGCAAGGAAATGGCGGGTCATCAACAGTTGTCATCAGATACCGGCATCAAGGTTTACTTTGCTGATCCGCACAGTCCCTGGCAGCGGGGGCGAAATGAAAATACTAATGGCCTAGCACGTCAGTATTTGCCGAAAGGAAGCGACCTGAGCGAATTTTCTCAGGCCGAACTAGACGCGATTGCGTGGAAATTAAATACTCGTCCACGTAAGTCACTCGGTTTCAAATGTCCGGTTGAACTGTTCATGCCAGACGCTTTTGACTTTAAGCTACATCACGCAGCACTTTTTGCACTTGG
>CAIWAX010000314.1 GCA_903910795.1 uncultured Anaerolineae bacterium | reverse complement strand
TGAGGAAATCGCCCTTTTCGACAATGTACGTTCTTCCATCAATTAAGTATTCCACTTTCCCTGACTGGCAGCACACGAACTCCTGGCCAGGGTGCACTACCTGGCGCTCGCCACTCATCGCGTGGGGCAGCAGCTCAACGAGGAAGGGCTCGACTTCCTGACCTCTTAACCTTTTCCCGACGCCTCCAATAGTTAACCCATTCCCAGAGATTACAGGACGATCCTGCGCTTTTACCAGCAAAACATCCCCTGTATATTCATCGTCAAAAAAATAACTGACTTTGATTTTGAGGGCGCCAGCCAGATTCTGTAATGTTGAAACACTTGGGGAAATTTCATCACGTTCAATCAGGCTGACAGAATTAGTGGAAATCCCGGCCTGTGCTGCCAGATCGCGCTGCGATAAACGCCGTTCGGTTCGTAATTTCTTTAATCGGTCGCCTAAGGTTGGTTTCGTTTCCATAAATTTCACCTGCCTTTCAAATCCATGCGGATAGTTATTTATAATACCAGATCGAGAAATAATACACAATATCTTGTTATCGTAGACTAATAATTTCGACATTTATTAAAAAAAAAGGGCTGGTCCAATTTTATTTGGACCAGCCCTTTTGATGTTATTTTTTTATCTATTCGCACCACCTTTGCCATTTCCGCCACCATTACCGCTCCCGCCGCCAGCCCAGGCCGGACGCCCGGTAGTTGTGTCACGGAAGGCATAGACCTTGCCGTCTTTATCCATCGTAATGGTAATGGCGCTGAACGAGCCCTGGTCGCCAGTAAAACCGTACACTGTGACGCCATCACCAGACTGCGGGGCAAAGCCAATTGAGGTGGCGTAATTGCTGTTACCCAGTTGAACACCCATTGCCTGCCTATCATCGGTTTGTATCGTCAGCGTACCATAATTGAAGGCGCTGACAATGCCGTGAACAGTTTTTGCGCTGGCTAAATTAGCCTGGGCCTGTGCCTGGGGAACTCCACTGCCATTCCCCTGTCCATTTCCACTAGCCTGTCCTCGACCCTGCCCACCAGCCTGTCCGGTTACAGCAGTGTTGGTCGCTCCGGCTGCCTGTGCTCCAATAACATTATAGGCCGCAGTTCCCAAGGCCACCACCAGGATGGCTGCAAATATTCCGATCAAAATGTTCCTTAACATGTTTTTCTCCTTCCCGGATTCACCCGGGGCTTTCTTGAAAGATTTTTTGAAGTTGCTTCTTGGCAACCTTGAACCTATCTTAGCAGCGCCATGTAAAGGAATGATAAATATTCAAAAAAGGATTTGAAAAGCTTGGGGTAAGAAATTTTACAAAAACTTCATAATTTCTTTGTATTACGCATAAGATAATTCGATATAAGTAACACTATATTGTTTACGACCAAGGAGCAAGCATGAACGACGATATCCCCGAACCTTCCATTTTAGATCGAATGCGCAACCGTTTGACGCCAGATGAACTGCCCACGGATGATCGCGGCCGTATGCGTATGGTGGTGGACAGTCTGGTACTGCACCTGCACCCCACCAAGATCCCGGATCGAACTTTACGGTGGACATACACCTGGGGACTGGGCGGGCTGGCGGCAGTGCTGATGACCATCCTGGCCTTTACCGGTGTCATTCTGCTCAACAACTACACACCATCCGCTCCACAGGCCTACCTGGATATTCTCAAACTTAACGATAATGTCTGGTTTGGCGAACTCATCCGCAATCTGCATCATTGGAGTGCTAACCTACTAATCATCATCGCTGTTCTCCATTTGATCCGGGTTTTTGTCACCGGTGCTTACCGTCCGCCACGGGAACTGAACTGGCTACTGGGCGTCGCCATGCTATTGTTGGTACTGGGAGCGAACTTTACCGGCTACCTGCTGCCCTGGGATCAGCTGGCTTATTGGGCTATTACTGTTGGCACAGGGATCATCAGTTACATCCCGCTGATCGGCAATTGGCTTACCCGCCTGATCCTCGGCGGACCGGAAGTCAGCGGGAACACCCTGCTAAACTTTTATTCAATGCATATCGCGATCATCCCACTTATCATTTTTGGCTTGATGTCGTACCACTTCTGGCGGGTGCGCAAGGATGGGGGTCTATCCATCCCGAAAAGTCTGGAAGAATCTGAAACAGGTGTGGAACCAAAAATGGAGCGATTGACCACCATTCCCAACCTGGTCCAAAAAGAGCTTTTATATACCCTCGTCTGGATTGCGGTAATCCTGGTATTTGCGATGCTTGTACAGGCCCCACTCGAAGGAATCGCCAATCCTGACATCTCCCCCAACCCTGCCAAAGCGCCCTGGTATTTCATGGGATTGCAGGAAATGCTGCTGCACTTCCACCCCTTGGTTGGGGCGATCATCCTGCCAGGTTTGGCCATCACCGGGATTATCCTCTTGCCATTTCTGGATATAAACCCCAAGAATGTCGGTGTTTACTTCCGTTCACGTCGGGGAAGAGCATTGGTTTTATTAGCAGCCGGTTTGTCCCTGATCGCCACACCGGCCTGGGTTTTAATGGATGAATACTTGCTTAACTGGAACGGTTGGCTGCCCACATGGCCCAGCCTGATCTCGAATGGATTAATTCCGCTGGCAGTAATTTCTTTGCCGCTGATCCTTTTGGATGACTGGGTCAGGAAATCTTTTCACGCGGATACAGAAGAGCGCGTGTTATTCATTGCCAGCTTCCTGTTCACCGCTTTTGTAGTTCTTACGATCATCGGAATCTTTTTCCGTGGGCCGGGCATGGCCCTCTATCTGCCGTGGAATATGCCTGCTAGTTCGCATTAAATTTCGAGTTGAGTTTTGGAGAAAAAATGTCAGAAGTAAATACCCCCAATCAGAATCTCACCCGCCGTGATTTTCTAAAACTAACCTGGGCTGTTTTCGGTGGATTGGCCCTGCTTGAAACCACCGGGATCTTCCTCGCGTATCTCCAACCGCGCCTAGCTGATGGAGAATTCGGTTCCATCCTCAATGTTGGCACTGTAGATAAGTTTCCACCTAATTCAGTGACGCATATCACCAACGGACGTTTTTACATTGTACGGTTAGGTGACGGCGGCTTCCTGGCAATCTACCACCGCTGCACCCACCTTGGGTGCACAGTGCCCTGGGATGAAACCCAGCAAAAGTTTATTTGTCCATGCCATAGTTCTGAATTCGACAGGCAGGGCACCGTAAAGAACCCACCTGCCCCCCGCCCACTTGATTTGTTCCCGGTTTCAATTGTCGATGGCAATGTTATGGTCAATACAGGCGCACCCATTCAGAGACAAACATATGAAACAGCCCAGGTGGTTTATCCATGAAAGAAAACCGCTCTTCCCGCATCGAAATTCTAATCGGTACGATTGCCACAGGGTTGATCGTACTGGTGCTGGGTTTGTATATCCTTCTTGAACCCGGGCGAATTCAAACCGCCCAGGCTGGCACCCTGGCTGTTCAATTGGATGATTCAATGAACCTGTATGCCGAAAACTGTGCAGTTTGTCACGGATTGCGCGGTGAGGGCATCGGTTCTACCCCACCCCTTAACAATCCTGCTTTACGTAGTATGTCTTCAATTGATTTGGCCAAAACTATTTCCCGGGGCAGATTGAACACTGCCATGCCGGCCTGGGGCCAGGGCGATGGTGGTCCGCTGAGTGACTACCAGGTTACTGAACTGGTGGCATTGATCCAATCGGGAAATTGGATCACAACCAAAGACCGGGTGGTGAACCTTGGATTGTCTCCGCTGGTTCCCTTTACAACCGAACCGGATCCTGCGCTGCTTGATAAAGTGGGGGCTCTCCCGGATGGCGCCGTTCTTCAAACAGCCATCAAGGTTTTCTCTGCGCAATGTGTATCGTGTCACGGCGCTGATGGGCTGGGCACCAAAATTGCCCCGGCTGTCAATGCTGTACTTGTTCGTGAAAAAACAGCGGATGATCTTACTCTTACAATCAAGCTCGGCCGCGCCGGAACTTTGATGGCAGCCTGGAGTAATGTCCTCAAACCTGAAGAAATCTCTGCATTGGTGACACTTATCCGACGGTGGGATGAAATTCCGGTGGGAACCATACCGGCGCCGAATGTTCCGTTACCAACCACACCCGAATCCATTGCCCAGGGCTCGAGCTTGTTTTCTGCCAATTGTTCGCGTTGTCACGGTCCAGAGGGTCAGGGTTCACAACGGGCACCCGCGATTAATGTCAAATCCGTGCTGACCACAACCAGTGATCAGGCATTGCAGCAGATCATTACCAACGGCGTCCCAGGTACAGCCATGCCAGTCTGGGGGACGCGCATGAGCGATGCAGATATCCAGGCCATCGTTGGGTTTATTCGCCAGTGGGAAACAACTGCGCCCGAGGTTGCTACACCTGTGCGAGGGGGCGGTGGGCCGGCCTGGAAACAGACAACCACCCAGTCAACTACCCAATGGTGGCAGTCTTTGGATTGGCGTATTTTGGTTGGGATCACAGCCTTACTCGCAATTTCTTTTACGCTGATTTCAACGGGCTACACTCTTCTAAAGAAATCTGGCAGAGTTTTATGACCAGGTAAGCCTGAAAATAAAATTGCAAAAAGACAACCCCGTGCTAAATCCGGGGTTGTCTTTTTGCAGGATCTCTGTCACTTATCAAATTACTTTGAAATTACAAACAATTATGCAACTTTTCCTTTTTTTACTGGTAAGCCGGCTCGCTGCCAGGTGTACATGCCGCCATTCATGTTGATAGCCTTGTAGCCTGCGTTGACGAGATGTTTGGTTGCGGCGCTGCTGCGGCTTCCAGAGGCGCACACACAAACAATTTCCTTGTCCTTCGGCAGTTCATTGATATGAAGGTCCAATTCACCCAGCGGGATCAGTTTTGACCCGGCAATGTGTCCTTCTTGATACTCTTCCGGCTCGCGCACGTCAACTACCAGGGGAGAGGGCACGATTTTCAGCTTTTCGCTCAATTCTTGCGCGTTCAATGCGGGTACGGGTGGGCCAAACATTCGGGAAAACATATCCATTTTATTACTCCATAATAGCGTTTGGCTAATTTGATGCAAATCTGTTCAAAAGGTTGCAAAAAACATCCTGGTCAAATGATTATGATTATGATCATGCTAATCCTTAAATTTATTTACAGTGCTGTAACTTTTATCACATATCATCATCTAATTTGTTACACAGCAAAACCCCGAGGTACTCATGATCGAATTCAAAAATGTTTCCTGTTTCAACACGCTAACCATCCTACGTCGTTATAAAGAAGCTCCCATGTCGGAATCCCTGAATAAAAAGTCTGGTCTTTCGTGAGTGAGACTCTGAAGTATGACATGGATGCGTCTGAACGTCTCATGGCCATGTATTTAACGCCTGACATAGTTACACAACGAGGGCAGTTGATAAAAGCAATCGGCCCGAAACCAGGGGAGCGGGTTTTGGATGTTGGGACAGGGCCGGGTTTCCTGGCTGCAGAAATCGGTGAAGCAGTTGGGCCTTCCGGTCATGTTTATGGAATAGATGTCAGCGAGGCGCTTCTGCAAGTGGCTAATGCGAAAGGTACTCATCGCCCCTGGGTGGAATTCTGTTATGGCGATGCTGTCCGGTTACCTTTTCCTGATAACTATTTTGATATTGTTATTTCCACCCAGGTATTGGAATACATCAGCGATGTGAACAATGCGCTGATAGAACTTCATCGTGTTTTGCGCCCTGGTGGACATGTAGTTCTTTTGGATACGGATTGGGATTCAATCGTCTGGCATTCCACTGACAAAATGCGCATGAATCGAATTTTATCAGCCTGGGAAGAGCATGCTGCTGATCCTCATCTACCAAGAACACTCTCTCACAAATTACTTCAAGCGGGCTTCCAGATTGAATCGCAGCAGGTCTTTCCGATGTTCAACCCGACCTACGGTCAAAACACTTTCAGCAACCGATTAATTGATTTGATTGGTTCATTCGTAAGAAACCGAAAAGGAATTTCACCCGCTGAAACAGATGCCTGGGCAAGCGAATTGCGTCAAATCGGTGAAAACAGTGAGTATTTTTTTAGCCTGAACCGCTATTTGTTTATTGCAACCAAACTTTAGATGACCTCATCTATTCCACCTGTTAGAACATTGCCATCGGATAGCTTTATCAAATCTTCATATATACTTTACATTGTGTATAAATAAAATGGATATTATCGTGTTTCACCATTATCTTATACCAAAGGAAAACAAAGTATGAAGAATAATATAGGTATGCTTGACCGTTTTATCCGCGCCATCCTTGGCCCCGTTCTGGTTGCACTGGGTTTATTCTGGATGGCAGGTGCTTTACAGGTATTGTTAATTTTGCTCGGGGTGATTATTTCTGCCACGGCATTGATTGGCTTCTGCCCGCTTTACCTGCCCTTCAATCTCTCCACCAACAAAAATGCCGTAAATCTCAGCGGGAAATTCGTTATTGCGCTGCCTGTCGTAATGGCTCTTGTGCTTGTCGCGGCAAGTTTTGCGAGTGCTTACATCACTCGCAAACAATTCCTGGAAAACTACAATGCCATGAACAGCAACTACAAACAGGCATTGTTCCAGACTGGTCTAAAGAACCGGGATGAATCCATCAAGTATTACAACCAACTGCAAATCACATACGCTGAATTCTCCAGCAAATACGCCACTTATCGCCCTTATGCGCTTTCCAGTGACACCCAATTCAGCGCGGATTTGGCAACCGTAAACAAGATCATCGGCGAATCTGCCCCACTGGTTCAAACAGGCGACTTGGCTCAGGCTCATGTTCAATTGGAACAGGTTCGTCCCATTTTCCAGGAAATGTTCAAGCGTAATGGTTTCTCCTTGCTCGCCATGAACCTGGTGGATTTCCACGACGTGATGGAAAAATTGATCGATGATGGCGCGAAGAAGGATGCCGCAGCATCAATTGAACATTACGCTGAAGCTGACCGCCTGCTGAAATCGGTGGAAGCCGAACTTAACGATGCCGATGTGCAGGGCATTCGCCAGAGCCTGGATGCGCTGCTCAAGTCCGCCCAGGATGGCAAGGTCGATGATCTCTCCGCCCAGGCCGATGCGCTCAAAAAGAGTTTTCTCAAGGTGTATCTGATCCGTGGGTAGTTCTGAAAGATAACCAATAAGGGCAGCTAGGTGACAACCGCACACGTCAACATTAAACGCAACTTTAAGGATTTGGTCGCATCTACATTTATGCCGTTACCTTATTCAATTTATTGTTGATCGATTTCGAAACTGGAAAATACTCATTTGCAACAATGTTTTTGTTGATGTGCACAAAAAACACAGGAGTTTTATAGAAAATGGCAAAAAAAATCTTTTTTGTTTCACTCGGATTAATAATCCTGGCAGGCGGAATATTTATCATGATGCGCCGTTCTCATATGATGGGTGCAAGCTCGCAAACCGCAACTGGGGGATTGATAGCTGTTTCGGCCAATGGGGATAAGTTGCCCGTTCCCGCATCAACAGGCAGCCTGCCAGAAAATACCGCTGCCCAGGAAACTGGTGGAATGCTTGTGACTTTGGGTATCGATCCTTACCCGCCCAGTGGAGGCGGCCCCACCAACTTTGTCGTCAGTCTGGCTGATGCCAGTGGTCAACCTGTTTCGGATGCAACCATTGGCCTGGATCTGACCATGCCGTCGATGTGGATGCCGCCCAACCAGGTGGATATGAAATCCGGTGCAGCCGGAAAATATCAGGCCAGCGGTTACTTTACCATGCGCGGGTTGTGGCGCATCGAAGTAATTATT
Source organism: uncultured Anaerolineae bacterium (assembly GCA_903910795.1). Lineage (GTDB taxonomy): Bacteria > Chloroflexota > Anaerolineae > Anaerolineales > Villigracilaceae > UBA5195. The sequence goes on along the minus strand of CAIWAX010000314.1, from coordinate 17,316 downwards.
ACACGCGGCAGCCAAAAGCAATCGGTTTTGTTTGATGTGGGTCTGTAATGGACATTCTGCTCAGTAACCTGGCTCTTGCTTTTATTACAGGTCTTATCAGCAGTTTTGGTCACTGCCTCGGCATGTGTGGCGGGATTGTCGCGATCTACTCGGCGCGCCAGGCCTCCCTGTCCACAGCAGCTGGCACCAAACCGAGCCTTGTCTCGCGGATTGTCAGTTTTTTGCCCATTCACCTGGGACGCATTACCACCTACACTATTTTTGGCGCTTTGATCGGGTTGGCCGGATCTCTGCTCAACCAGGCGAGTGGCATGGTGGTTTGGCAGGGTGCTTTTTCTGTTCTGGTGGGCATTGCCATGTTGCTGGTATCTCTCAGTTTGCTGGGAGTTTTGCCACCCATCGAAATGGCGTTGGCGACCATGATGGCTGGCAATTCACCCATGACGCGCATGCGCGGTCTGTTTGGCAAGCGCAGCTTTTTCTCAACCCTGACTCTGGGAATTCTGTGGGGTTTTCTGCCTTGCGGGTTGGTGTTTGCGATGCTGGTGGTGGCTGCCCGCACCCAGACAATGTGGGGCGGCGCCCTGACCATGCTGGCTTTTGGTCTTGGTACTGTACCCACGCTCCTGGGTTTTGGCCTGGCAGCTAATATTTTGAGCCCCAAACTGCGCGGAGGCCTGACAAAGTTTGCTGCGCTGCTCATTATGCTGTTTGCAGTTCAGACAATTTTACGCGGGCTGGCGGTAGCCAACTTAATTCCCTCATTAATTCTAGGACCGGTGATGTTATGGTAGACAAAATTTATTGCGACCACTGCGGCGCGGAAGCGCACCATGTTTATACCAAGGAGTTTGATGGCAAGCGCTTAAATTTTTGCTGCAAAGGCTGCCTGGGCGTGTACGAAATGATTCGAGACGAAGGGATGCTTAACCAGGACAATGAGAATAAATCTGATAAAAACTCAGCTGGCAAAAAGAACTAGCATTATTTCGTGCCGATTGGCTTATCAACGATCCGCTTTGGCTCTTTCCGAGAATATACGGTTATGAACAATACAATTCCTGGCTCCTCAAAAATCAACCGATGGGTATTGGTTCCGCTCATCCTTGGGATTGTCCTGACAGCGGTTTTTGGATTTCGAGCGGTCCGGTCATTTGCTCAGGTGCAACTTACCAGTCTGAAGCCTGGTACAACCGATGTGGAAGCCATTCGGGGCTGGATGACGATTCCCTATATTTCTAAAATGTATTGCGTACCCGCGAATTATCTATATAAGCAACTCAATGTACCTTTTGCAGGCAACGATCAAAAAAGCCTGGCAGCTTTGAACCAGGAATATTTCTTGGGACAACCAGGTGCAATTCTGCCAAAAATCAAGGATGCAATTCGTTCATCCAAACCTGCCTGCCAAAATGGAACAATAAGCCCATGAGTTCGATCACCGATTATCTTTTGACGGGCCTGATCACTTACGGAGCGCCTCTCTTTGGGGTGGCATTAATGCTTGGGGCTCTCGGGATACCGATTCCCACCAGTTTGCTGGTCATTGCGGCCGGCGCGTTCAGCCGTCAGGGTATGCTCAGTTTGCTTCCCGCCATTGGGCTGGGGCTTCTTGGAACCGTAATGGGCGATAGCCTCAGTTTTGCAATGGGTCGTTGGGGCGGTAATTGGGTTTCGCGCCGCTTTGGTGGCTCATCTGTGTGGAACTCTGCCCAGACCACCTTCAACCGTAACAGCCGCATGGCGGTTTTCTTCACCCGCTTTCTATTAACCGCCATAGCGCTACCTGTTAATTTGATGGCTGGCAGCAGTTGCCAATTTCGCCGTTTTTTTGTCACTGTTATCGCCGGAGAAACTATTTGGATCCTGGTTTACGGGGGCCTGGGCTATTTATTTGGCAGCCAATGGGAACTCATCAGCAAATTCTTGAGCGATTTCGGCGGGCTGGCGCTTGGCCTGGCAATGTTAGGGGGGAGCATCTACTACTTTATGCGTAAACGTAAAGAAATGCCGGTGGTATTGTAAACCATACCACTAACCCAAAGATTGAGACTGAGGCTTGTACCTGTAAATATCCTAAACGAGAAGTTATTATGGCTGATAATCAAAAAGAACACTGGCATAGATTTCTAGAAATCAGGAAGCAAAAAGGTCAAAATGATACCATTTCGAATGAAAACTTTTCTTGTCGAGCGCCTACCGGAAAGTGTGTGGAAAGAACGCCTTATTCAGCGTGGCGATTTATGTTTTATGGAGTTCACATCCAGCGACGTGGAACTGCTGTCCAATCTTGGGATTGAGGCGGACGAACTTGGTCCTGACCGTGTAGTTTGCATGTGGGATGATGCCTCCGCACTTGAAATCGGCGGGTATCTTGTGATAGACAACATTGCGATGGGAAAGCCATCCTTGGGTGGTATCCGCATGCTTCCCGAAGTCACTCCTGCCGCTATCCATAACCTTGCGCGTGGCATGACTTTAAAAAATGCTGCCGCGTCTTTACCCTTCGGTGGGGGGAAATCGGGTATTGTAGCTAAAAACGGCCTTACGCCTGATGAGCACACCGAAGTTATTCGAGGCTGGGCACATCTACTTTTCCCTTATCGCGATATCTACTTGCCTGGCCCGGATGTCGGTACTAACGATATCGATATGAAAACCATCGCTATTGAAAGTGGTATTGCTCATGCCCTTTCCAAGCCTGTCGACATGGGTGGTAATCGCATTGATCAACTCGGCGCAGCGGCTGGTGGAACAGTTATCGCCCTGCAATCTTTGCTGGAAGAATTACCGCACCTGAAAGTTCTCCCGCAGTTTGCAGATCTAATCATTCCCGCTGAAGTCACTGTACTTATTCAGGGTTTTGGTGCTGTGGGAGCGCACGCCGCCCGCATTTTGCGAGAGCGTATGCCCTTCGTGAAAGTCATCGGCATCAGTGATGCCGCAGGTTATCTCTATGATGAAGCTGGCTTGCCGGTGGAAGAGCTCTTTGAAAACTGGCAAAAAGATGGCATCGTGACCAGACCATACTACCTATCTAAAGTTGCAAATAACCGCATAGGTACTCTGGAATATTCCGCTCAACCCAACGACTTATTGCGAAAGAATGCTTTTTGCCTGATCCCAGCTGCTCCAGTGGCAAATTATCTGGACGTAAACTCTACATCCCGACCAAGTATGACGGTTGATCTGATGGGCAAATGGACTGTTATTGTAGAAGCTGCCAATACTTACTCGCCCGATCCAGCTCGCAAGGCTTCCCGCGTTCGTTTGGAGCAGGAAGTTTACCGTCAACGCGGAGTGATGATCGCTCCTGATTACCTGGTAAATTCAGGCGGTGTTCTTTTTGCCATCCATGAAAAACTCATCAAAGCCCCTAATGAATTACGCATTCCACAGGATATGCTTGGCAATCGTGAAGCTGTAGACGGCTGGTTGTTGGCCCATGCTGCCGAGTTTGCAACCCTGGCTGAAGCACGCCGTGCGGCTGCCGAAATATACCGCGAAGGTGCGATGCGCCGTAACATGCGCGAACTCGTTGATTTACTCAGCACTAACGTTGATATGTTGCCCTGTCAGGCAGCCGAAAAAATTAGCTTGCATCGAATTGATTCAATGCAAGCTGGAAGCAAGTAATAGTTGAGTTGAACTGTTACCAGTGATGATGATGGATCGCACCCACAAATTGAGCGCTCTAATGGCGAAACCTACGCAGGCCAGCCAGTTGTTGAAAGAGATATACAAGTCATGGTTGTCATGTGATTTTTAGCACTATGGTTTGATTTCGCATTGACAATCCCGCAACTCTGGTTTAGTATAACAATACCCTATCCCCCCGGGGGGGGGTATGAAGGATTTGCGTGATGAAAAAAGACCAAACTATGAAACGACTAAAAATAATTGAGGGTCACATGCGAGGTATTATCCGCATGACAGAAGAAGATGCTTACTGCATTGACCTTATTCGCCAGATACAAGCTGTACAAGCTGCGTTGAGCAAAGTCAGTACAGCGATACTGGAAGACCACCTGAACTCTTGTGTAATCACGGCCATCCAGGGTGACGATCCTGATGAACGTGAGCGTGTATTGAAAGAAATTACTGACGTGTTTGCTACTGCTACCAAGGTGTAGCAATAAATATTCCATCAAGGAGAAAAAATGACCACTGTAACCTATTCCGTTCCCAATATTTCCTGCATGCATTGTGTCCACACCATTCAAACTGAAGTTTCAGATGTTGCTGGTGTGAAGTCTGTCAAAGCCGATAAGGATACCCGCCTGGTTGAGGTCGTCTTCGACGCCCCTGCTTCCGAGGAAAAAATCAAGGATATGCTTGCAACAATAAATTATCCTGTAGCTGCATAGCAATCTACTGTTCAGATAAGGACGCGGCGAGGTTTTCTCTGATCACCAGCCGCGTCCTTATCAATCCCCGTGCAGAACCGGGACTTCAATAAAGGTAAAAAATGTCTGAAACGAAACAACTTACTTTACCGGTAACCGGTATGACTTGTGCCAATTGCGTGGCGACCGTCGAAAGAAATTTAAAGCGGCTGGATGGGGTGGGAAGTGCCGTAGTAAATCTGTCTTCCGAGCGCGCCACCGTTGAGTTTGACCCTTTAAAATTGGATCTAAGTGTAATTATTGCCCGCGTTGAACGGGCGGGGTATGGGATCGCAACTGGTGAGGCGGACCTGATTATTACACGGCTGGCAGATGATAACGATGCCCGTCGCCTGGAAAAGGTGCTTGCCAAACTGGATGGTGTGCTTGAATCCCAGGTAACTCTAACCACCGAAAAGGCACGTGTGAAATACATCCCAACGATTATTTCCCAGGTTGAAATCCGGCGCGCGGTTGCAGCTGCAGGTTTCGAGGCGGTCGAACTGGGCGCTGAAGCTGAAGATGCTGAAGCCCTGGCGCGTGAACATGAAATCAACGAACAACGCCGTCTTCTAATCATTGGCCTGATATTCACAGTGCCGCTTTTCTTGCTTTCGATGGGAAAGGATTTCAATCTATTGCCAGAATTTTTCTATCTTGCTAACCATAATGCCATCGCTCTAACAATGGGTGGGATGCAGCCAGCGCAACCCTGGTTCAACTGGGTGATGCTGGTATTAGCCGCTCCTGTACAATTTTATGTGGGCTGGCAGTATTACGTTGGGGCTTTTAAGTCTGTGCGTAATGGTTCGGCCAATATGGATGTTTTGGTTGCCATGGGATCTTCGGTAGCTTTTCTCTACTCCCTTCCGGTAACTTTTGGATGGCTGGATGGTCACGTTTACTTTGAGACTGCGGCAGTAATTATTACCCTGATCCGGTTAGGGAAATTTCTGGAAGCCAGGGCCAAAGGACGTACAAGCGACGCCATCAAGAAGCTGATGGGGCTGCGTGCCAAAACTGCACACATCCTGCGCGATGGGCAAGAGCTCGAAGTGCCGGTTGACGATGTAAAAGTTGGCGATGTTGTCCTCGTGCGCCCGGGTGAAAAGATTCCAGTGGATGGCGTGGTTGTGGATGGTCGCTCGGCTGTTGATGAGTCGATGTTGACTGGCGAGTCGCTGCCCGTGGAAAAGGGTCCTGGCGATCCGGTCATAGGCGCAACATTGAACAAACTTGGCTTGATTAAGTTCGAAGCCACCAAAGTAGGCAAAGAAACCGCTTTAGCCCAAATCGTTCGCCTGGTTGAAGATGCACAGGGCAGTAAAGCTCCCATTCAGAAAATAGCCGACCAGGTATCTGCAATTTTTGTACCGACTGTGATTGGTTTGGCTGCATTGACATTTATAGGTTGGTATTTCTTTGGTTCGGGAATAGCGCTGAATGCCAGTATGACTCCATTCACCCGTGCGCTGGTCAATATGGTGGCGGTTCTGGTGATTGCCTGTCCTTGTGCCATGGGTCTGGCAACCCCAACCGCTGTCATGGTCGGAGCCGGCAAAGCAGCTGAACTAGGGATCCTGTTCAAGAATAGCGAAGCGCTTGAACGGGCCGGGAATGTTACGATCGTAGTCCTGGATAAGACTGGTACGGTGACAAAAGGTCAGCCAGCAGTAACCGATATCGTTTGCGATGGCAAATTTGATGAAAGCAGCCTTTTACGCCTGGCAGCCTCAGTTGAAAAGGGCAGCGAACATCCTCTGGGCGAGGCCATTTGGGCTGAGGCCACCAACAGAGGTATTAGCCTGACCGAATTAATCGGGTTCAAGGCCGAAGCTGGGCAGGGAGTTGAAGCAGAAGTGGAAGGTTTGAAGGTTGTGGTGGGCAACCTGCGTATGATGAAAGCTCGCAATTACCCCTTGAATGACCTGGGAAAAGAGGTGGATCGATTACAAACGGAAGCCAAAACCGCCATGCTTGTGGCAGTTGAAGGGCAGGTGCGCGGCATCATCGCTGTGGCAGATACAGTCAAGGACGGTTCCATCGAAGCAATTGCCGAATTGCACAAAATGGGCCTCAAAGTGGCAATGATCACCGGTGACAACCAGAAAACTGCCGAAGCAATTGCCAAACAGGTGGGGATTGACACGGTTCTGGCTGAAGTCCTACCGGATGGCAAAGCCATGGAAGTCAAGAAACTGCAGGAATCCGGTGCGGTGGTTGCAATGGTTGGCGATGGGGTCAACGATGCCCCGGCATTGGCACAGGCAGATGTTGGGCTGGCGATTGGAACAGGCACCGATGTGGCCATGGCGGCTGCGCCGATCACACTGATTAGCGGCGACTTGCGCGGCGTAGCACGTGCGATATCACTTTCAAGAAAGACCCTTGGTACCATCAAGCAAAATCTGTTCTGGGCTTTCTTTTACAATATCATCCTTATCCCTTCAGCGGCGTTGGGGTTTCTTAATCCGATGCTGGCTGCTGGCGCAATGGGTTTTAGCAGCGTGTTTGTGGTGTCGAACAGCTTGCGTCTGCGCGGGACCAAAATCGGCTAATCAATTGGTGCTTGATTTTCAAATAATATAATCCCCGACCAATAAAACCGGCCGGGGATTATATTATTTCAGGGATTGGCAAGTGTGTAGGAATAATCCACCTGCCCATTTTGCTGACCGGTCTTTTCATCCTGCGGCAGGTATGTGCGAACGTAATCCACGGTCACTTGCGCCGGCGTGACCGTCAGGCGCAGGTGACCGGAACTGCCGAGGATATTGCCGCTGGTGTAGCCGTATTCGGCGGCGGTGTTGGTGGCGTTGGAGCGGGCCGCGCTGGGTTGGGGGACTTCCTGGTAGATGATTCCATCCAATTCCTGTTTGACGAACAGGTGGTCATGCCCGTGAAAAACGGCGGTGACGTGGTTTTGAACGAGCAACTGGTGGATGGGCACACCCCAGCCGGGACGCTGCGCATCGAAACCATAGGAGCCGTCTGCGTTGTTACCCCCCCACTCGTAAAGTTTCGCCACTTCGACACCGCCACGACCGTTTTTGTCAAAACCGCCGATTAACTGATGGATGAAAATAAACTTCCATTTGGCCTGACTGGTTTCCAGGGTGGTTTTAAGCCACTTGTATTGCGCTTCACCCAGGGTCGGATTCCACTGGTCGCTGGTGTTTCCTTTTTGGGGCGGTGTGAACCAGTAGGGGTCGAGGACGACAAAGAGCGCGTCGCCCCAGGTCCAGGCGTAGTAATCCTGTAAAGCGCCAACAGTTGGCTCCGGCGTGGCGTTCCCGCTATAGAAAGAATCCGGTAAGGGGTTGGGGAAATACCTGGTGCGCTGCTGCGCTGCCCAGTCGGAGCTTTCAGTGCTTGCGTTGCCTCTTGGCGCGCCTTCGCCGTCATGGTTACCCAGAACGAGGAAGAACGGCGCGGATTGAGCTGCCTGACCCATGTAGTAGCGCTGTGCCAGGTATTGCGGCTGGGCATCGGTATAGGGTTTGTATTTCTCTGTCATGAAGGTGTCGCCCAGGTCAATGATGAAATCCGGCTGGTCGGCACGCTCGTTGGCCAGGGTTTGCTCGTAGACCGGCAGGCTGCTATTGGTGTCCAGGTGTGAATCGGCCTGGATATCGAAGGTGAAGGTGGAGTCGAGAGCGCGGGCAGTGTGGAAGGTGTGTTTTTCGCCAGCGTTGACGGAGTAAAAATAGTCGCTATCGGGCGTCAGACCAGTCAGGGCGATTTCGCGCGGGGTGTTGGCTTGCAGGGCAATTGGCTCGGTTTGGCGGGTTTCTGTTCCCACACCATAGGTGAGGGAAAGGGTCTGATCAGCGGCGGAGAGTAAGGAAAGGGTGATGGAGTTGTTCGTCGGACGGCCCAAAATCACGTCAAGTGGGTGGGCGGGTACCTCCATCGGCAGGTTTTGCGAAGCGCCGCTGCCCTGATTGCCCTGTTTGCCCTGGCTTCCTGGGGTTGCCCTGGTGGCGCGGTTCCCTTTGGGCTTTTTCGTAACTTCGGGCTGAGCCTGCTCCGTTGGGGGTGTAGACGGGATAACGACCGGCTCACTGACCATTGGTGTGGAACTCAATTGCAGTAGGGGAGTCGCCGGTTGGTTGGATGTGGCATCGGATGGGCTAACCGCCGTCGCAGGCGATCCTTGCAGACTGCAAGCCGCCAGAAAGAGCAGCAGGCTGGCGATAAGATTGGTAAGAAGTTTTTGTTGCATGGCTCATCCTTTTGCCCTGGGATTATTATAGTGGGCAGTAGAAACGAATCCGTCGGTTGAACATTGGTTGATCACAATGGTAGGTGGAACCCTCAACGATCATGATACAAAAAAGATGTTCAGAAGTTGTTTAGATGCTGTAATTGGGTTGTAAAAAAGTCCTTTTACTTAAACAGGATGTCTGTGCGTTAACAATGCTCTCTTCCGGGCGGAATTATATGGCTTGAAATAAAGAGTAAATATTCCCATTGAGGAAGGATTGCCGCGCTACATCACAAACCACCAGTTCAAAACAGCCAGCAAAGCGGCGACGAACACAACACCGCCCCAAATTAAAGCCGTCTTTCGGTTTTTGAAGCCGGTTCCTGCCAGTCCGCCAATCGCAAATACTCCCAGCCCGATGGGCAGCAGGAGCAGCCAGTTGGTTGAACTGGTGGTGGTTTTCGTCTCTGGTAGGGAATGAACCAGTGCGGATGGTTTGTCAACACTGGCCGCGTTGCTTGAACCTACCCTAGCCGCAGTCAGGTATTCGGGGCTTCGACCGGTGAGGGTTTTCCCCGTGGTGAGGGTCTTTCCCACCAGCCCCTTGTAATCGGCTGTGTAGCGGTAGGCGCGAAAGACAGAGTTCGTCATTGGCAGGCTGTCTGGCATCACCGTCAAAATGCCATTGCGCGTGACTGGATTAATGTACTCCCAAACCAGTGTACCATCTGCTGTCACTTCAAAGAAATGCCCTTCTGTGTCAGAACAGATCAAGGTATTGCCATTGGGCAAACGTTGAGCAGAACCGCCAATATGGCTGAAAAAGGCCTGGTTGCTTTTCGAACGATACATCCAGACCACCTGGTTGGAGATCAACCGCGGGGTTTTATGGGTATCCTTGTCAGACTCCAATTTGTAATATCCGGAAATAGGTGGATTGACATAACTACCTGTATCCTTCTTGTTTGCATCCAGGTAGCCGTTGATCTCTACGATTGAGGATTGGGGTGTGCGTTCAAAGAGATACTGGCTGTTATTGAACACCAGGAAATGACCCGCACCCGGCAGCCCGGGTTGAATCCATTGGATGTTGTGACTGCCGCCAATTTGCTTGTCGCCAGTAGTCGAGGTTGTCCAGTTATCCAAAATGGAGGGTGGATCGCCCTGCTCGTAGCGAGCCGGGTCGCCAAAACGATAGATGAAGTCTCCTGCCGTGCCTGCGGATTTTGCAATGCTTGCCTGCGAGTCATCCGGGACAAAGGTGCCACCGTGGTCGATCACGTAAAACTCACCCTGGACTGAATTGATGACGATCTGGTCAAGTTCCTGGTTGTAATCGAGCGAGTTGCAATGCAGCCAATCTTTACTGACCGGATGGCCCGGCAGATTGAGATTAAGCCGGCCCGGATAATCAGCAATGGTCTTTCCTGCGCCAACATAATTGCTCTTGGCGGGGTCCACATCTTGAATGACGTGGTCAAAAAAAAACCATTCCCAAACAATATTCCCTTTCATATCCACTTCGACAACTGTATCCATTTGCGCCCCGTTGTAAGGCGCGTTTTTGGGGTCACAGCCTGCCGCGATACATTGCTCATTGGTCAAATCCTTGTTGGCAATATACAGGGTGGTATAGGCTTTAAGTTTCGGGTTATAGATTCGCAGGAAATCATGGTGCGGATGGTAATCTTTGCGTGTTTCGGTGTACGACCAGACCACTTTTCCATCCCAATCCATTTCCTGGAACCCACCAAAACCGCTGGGGTCATCCTTGGTGGCATCCAGCAAATCGCCATTTTCGAGCAGGCGGGGATTGGTGCCCATGTTCCAGGAGTGGACTACCTGGCCTTCCATGTCGATCAGATAGCTTTTCCCGGCGCCAGCAAATAAGGTGTAGCCGTTGTAAGCATTGGCCTGATCCCAATAACGTGTTTCGGTGAGACCGATGAGAGACTCATACGCTCGCGCCGGCGCGACATTCGTCAAAACAACAACCAGCAAAACAGCCAGAGTAAGAATATTTGAGAATTTTTTCATGAGGTTCCTCCAATTCGATCTGGGATTTTCGGCGATTGGTTGAGAAATATCGTTCAACCAATCGCCGAAATAATTTTTCTACTTCTCCAGCATTCCCTGCGGAGCCAGGCTACGACCTGCCAGCCCGGGGTAATCGGGAGCATAGCGATAAACCCGAAATACGGCGTTCAAAAATTCACCCTGGCGCGCCGGGTCGGAAGGAATGGCAGCGTTCCTGGCCAAAGGACCCTGATTGACCACCGGGTCGATGTATTTCCAAACCACTTCTCCGGCTGACGTGACTTCGATGAAAGTCCCGTGAACACCATCATCGATCAGGGTGTTACCGTTGGGAAGGCGCTGGGCGCCAGAGATAGCCTCCGAGAACATGGAGGTTGGAGGATTGGCCTTATAACTCCAGGCGAAACCTGTTGGGCCAAATGGCTGGCCGGCCGTCAGTGTGTAATTCCCATTCGCGTCAACCGGGGGCGTGATCTCGTCAATCGTTGAATAATTCCTTCCCAGCCCATTGTTGAAGACCATGATATCGCCTGCGCCGGGCAATCCCGGTGCGATCCATTCCGCATCGTGCTGTTGATAAAAAGCCTGGCTGTTCCGTGTGCCCGCATCGTATGTGGCCGGGTTGCCCCAGCGATAAAGCAAGTCACCGCCTTTGCCATGCTTCCCGCCGCTGTGATTGGCGGCTTCGGCCGTGGTTGTGCTGTGGTCAATCACCCACGCCTCGCTATTCCCGCGCACACTGAGCAGGATCTGGTCGAAGGCCGGGTTGTAATCAATCGAGTTCATGTGGTTCCAAAAAACGGGAAGGTTGCGCCCTTCATCATTCGCCTGGATCAGTTCGGGGTGAGCCGCCACGTTAGCGTAATTTTCCTTGGACCTGTCAATATCCTGCACCAGGTGATCCCAAACGTGCCACTCCCACACCACCTGCCCCCCTGATGGATAGGTCGGTTTGATCTCGACGACAGAATCAGGCAAGATCATGCCTCTCTGCCGTACCTCGCCAGACAGTTTGGAAGGGTCGAACCCGGCGTTGATGGCCTCGTCATAGGTTTTTTTCTCCACCACCAGCATGATAATATTGCCGTTTGGCAGCGGATGGATATCATGGTGCTGCATATATTGATCGGTGGAATAATCCAACTGCCAGACCATGTTGCCTTCCCAGTCATATTCTTCGATCCGGCCGCCCTCGCCGCCGCCGGTGCTGAGCCTGCCTTTCGTCATGCAGGATCGCAAAAGATGGCCGTTCTCTAAAAGATAAACCGATTGACCCGGCTCATATTTGCTGGCGGTCCAGGAATGCACCACCTGTCCATTATTATCGATCAGGTATGTGGTGGTGTTATGCTTGGGAGCGAAAAGGGTGTAGCCTTGAAAAGCTTTGCTGGTATTCAAGATCAGCCCGACCGTCTGACTGGCATCCCCCGGGTTAAAGGTTTGGGAAGCAGGCTGCGCAACCGCAGCAGGCGTATTTTTGTTTATAACCGCCTGGGAGGTTGGGGAAGCGGAGGCTGGTGCAGTGGTCGCCTGCGCAACGGGGGCAGACGGGGCTGATTCCCTGGTTGCCACAGGAGCAGCCGAACAAGCGGTCAGAATTACAAGGATGATCGATGTAATGAGGTTTCTTTTAAGTTTTATGATCATTGGATATTCTTTTCTTTAGGTCTGAAAACCGATGGGATGAGTGTCTTGCCTATTTCTTCAGCACAACCCGAAAACCGACATGGTAATAAGGGTGGTTGGGATCTTGCGGGCCGCGATAATAACCCGGATCCCGGTTCGATACCCGTGAGTGCCCCCATTCGCCGTTATACCAGTTGCCGCCGCGCATACCGTGATAAGGTTTGCCGTCGGGCATGGGGGAACCGCTTTCCGGTCCCGGCGGGTTGACAGATGGACTGGTTCGATAATAATCGCGCCCATACCAGTCATTCACCCATTGCCAGACGTTACCAGCCATATCATACAGACCATATCCATTCGCTCCATCGGAAGTCTGATAAGTTTGTTGAGGCCCTGGCCAATTGAAATCACTTTTCTGGTGCAGTTCGCCGTTGTAGAACCCCACCGGTGTTGTCCAGGGATAAGATCCCGTTTCGTAGGGATCGCCAGAATTCGGCCAGTTGGCCTTCGTATTGTCCGGCTGGTTGCCCCACGGAAAGTTGTAGTACGGGTTCGACTGTCCGCCGCGGGCAGCATATTCCCATTCCGCTTCCGTAGGCAGGCGATATCCGCTTTTAGAAATGTCGCACTTCCAGGTTGTCAGGTCATAACAACCCTGATAACCACTTTTGACGCTTAGCCAGTCGGTATAAGCGGCTGCTCCTTCCCAGCGGACACTGGTGACGGGATGATTTTCACGATTATCAAGAATAGTAAAGTTGGTACCATCCCATGCAATCGGGCTGAACTCATCCGCCTGACGAATCGTAAAAAAGAGGGTATTCGTTCCAGCGCCGAACACGTTCCCGTTACGAACCTCAATCAATCCCTGCGAGAAAGCCGAATTGAGAAATTCCGCGTACTGTTGGTTGGTGGTATCGTTGATTGCCATGTAGAAAGAGTCCAACCGGACGGTGTGGAGTGGAAGTTCGTCGCTACCGGGATGGGCCGGGTCGACATAGTTAAAATGGTCACCCATCTCGAATGATCCAGCCGGAATCAAGGCCAGCTTCTCTTTCCCGCCAGGCTGGGAAGCGGTTGCCGTGCTGGCAGCGCCAGATGGAGTCGGGTTGATGGCAGGTTGACTGACAACAGTCGATGCTTCAGTCTGTGTCTTGGGCTGGTTGCTAACCGCCGGAGGTTGTCTCGGCTGAGGTGCGGAATTCGCAGCGGCTGGAGCGCAAGCTGTGATCAGGATAACGAGGATGGTAAAGATAATGAAGTTTCGTTTCATCGATTGATCCCTTTCAAACTACCATTCCCTGCCTTGAAAGGGCAGGGAATGGTAGTGATTATTTTTTTACTTGAATAAGAAGTCGGTGTTCGGGATTTCTGGCATCGGGACCGGCTCGGAGTACAGGTAGGCGCCGGTGGGGTGCGCCTGGTCGCCTAATAATTCGGTGCGCAAGGCCACCAGTTGGGTTTTCTGATCAGCGCTCAGGCTCTGGCCAACTTTGGAGAAATTGACCGCCATGTTGTAGATGATTTCGCCATCGTACGCGCCGTACTTATCCATCAGGCCCAGCACGACAGCCTGGTCAGCGGTGCCACCCGCCAGAAACTTGCGCAGTTCGGTGGAGATCTGTGTGCGCGCGTCCACCAGCCCTTGCAGGGGCGATTTTTCGGTGGTCACCAGGCTGGTGATAAGCTGGGCCTGGTCGGGGGTTAATTTTTCGAGCATGGTCTGACCAAGATCACCGGTCAAATTGGTGGGGATCGCGTAGGTCGGATCGCTCATGGCTTTGATGTCTTTCAGGTAGAAGGAGCCAAAGTAGGTGCCGTGGCGTTCCGGGCAGAAGTAAGTGTCGGCTGCCACCGAACCAGCGTACCAGGAGTACATATCGGCGGCGTAGGTCATGACGGCCACTTTCACATCGCGGTCGAGGCCGCGAATATCCTCAGGCTCTGTCACAGTCGGCCAGGTTTTCATACCTTTGCCCTTCATGGCGTCGAAATAGGCCTTCTGTTCGGTGGTGAAAGAACTGATCATTTTGCCGTACAACTCGGCGCGAGCGAAGCTGATTTCACCATCCAGGTGGTAGAGCTGAGCGGAATATGCTTTCACTGCGTCTTCGCTCAATCCGGTCGTCCCGAAAGGCAGGTCACCAGCCAACATGCGGGTAAAGGCCTTGATCAGAACAAAACGCTTGTAGCCGTAGTCACTGATGGAGGCGGTCTGGCTTTTGGCGAGTGCCACCAGTTCTGCACGCTGATCGGCGGTGAGGTTATTGAGAGTGTTCATCGCGACGCTGGTCAGGAAGTCACCGGCGTGGCCCATCTGACTCGGGTCGTTATCGCGCAGATACTGGAAGCCCCAGAAATCAGCCACTTTTCCGGGCGGGAAGAAGGAGTCTGCGCCAAGGTCGCCAGTCATAAAGGCCAGCGCATCATAGGATATTGTCATACCCTGGGCCTTATCCGAGATGGCTTGTTCAATATTGTAGGCTTGCGCGCCGTCCGCGGGCTGGTTTCCCTTTGGCTGGTTACTACCTTGCAGGTTACCAGGTTGCTGGGTAAGGGATGGTTGAGTGCCATTTTGCTGGTTGTTGCCCTGCTGACTGCCATTCTGGGTGCTATCTTGCGTGTTGCCATTTCCGCCATTACTGGAGCCGTGCGGCGCAACGCACGCAAGCTGGTTTTCGACAGTCTGACAGGTGCCGGTCTCCGCGCCTTTTGCAGCCGTAAAGTTACAGGCATCCTGGACAACTTTACTGACACAGGCATCATAGGCTTCTTTGGGAGGAAGATGCATTCCAACGGGCTGGTCCTGTCCCTGTGTGTTCCCGGTTGAAGCGGACTGACCTTGCCCTGTCGAAGCCGCGGCAGACTGAGCCTGTGAGGCGGGAAGTGCGAAGGTCTGGTCAGCGGCTGCGCGACTGGCAGAACAAGCTGAGAGCAGCATGCTTATAATCATGATCAGGTACAAAAGTCTGGTTTTCATTTTTTTCTCCTTGTACAAGTTTTTGGGTTTCCGCAAAATAGCTTTGAAGCTGCGGGTTTATGGACGGGCATAGACAACGTGCAGTTCGGCGCTGGCCAGGGTGATATTCTTGATGGCATCCAATAGCGCAGCACGGTTGACTTGAGAAGCGGGAACAGAGACCTGTGGCTGGGCAGATAACGCATAGACCGTGTAGGTGTACGTCTTATCGCCGGGGCCTTTGGAGCAAGGCGGGGTGTATTCATTGCGGCGTGTGACACTGTTCGTGCCAAGAGTGCCAACGCCGGTAATATTTTTTCCCAGGCTGTTCACGTTGGCTGGAATGTTATAAAGAACCCAGTACCAATGAATATCTGTTGGGCTGGCAACATGATGCATGATGACAGCAAAACTTTGTGTGCCGGCAGGCGCGCCACTCCAGGCCAGCGCCAGGGTGGAAGCAGCCCCATCACAGGTGTATTCGACAGGCAGACGGCCATCTGCGGGTAAATCAGAACTTCTCAAGGTGAAGGTTTGTGTCTGGGAAGGAGTGGGGGTGGAGATCACATTCGCCGCGTCAGGTGATAACTGGAGTGTGTAAACCATTGTTCGGGCGGTAATAAACAGAGTCAAACCATCTTTTCCGGTAAACGCTACATTGGTCGGATTTTCGGGGGTTGGGATGTCTTGAAGATGGTTTCCTCTCACATCAAAAACCTGGACTTTGTTCGGGGTGGTCAGGTACACGTTGCCAGCGGCATCCAGGTCCATTCCATCCGAGCCGACTGCGGCAAAGAGTTTTTTATTGCTCAAAGTACCGTTGCTGTTGATGGAGTAGGAATACGTTTTATTCCCAACATAATCAGCCACATAGAGTACCTTGCCATCAGGTGTGCCTACAATCCCGTTTGGTTTAACCAGGTCGCTGATGACCTGGGTGGTTAGGCTTCGGTCCGGTGAAAGATAGTAGACGTACTCCCCATTCTGCACAACCGACGACTGGAATACAGGATCGGTGAAGTAAATACCGCCCTGGGGATCAATCCACAAATCGTTTGGCTCATTGAATCGTTTGCCGTTATATTGATCCACCAGGACAGTGATTTGCCCCTGAGGATTTATTGAGATCAAGCGTCCATTACCGCCCTCGCAGACGATCAGATTTCCAGTCTTGTCGAACATCGAACCATTTGGCGACTTCAAACCATCAACAAAAACTGTCACGCTGCCATCAGGCATCCACTTGTATATTTTTCCGGCGTTAATATCCGAAAAATAGACATTGCCGTTTACATCGGTGGCTGGGCTTTCAGCGAAAAGATAGCTGCCAGAAACCTGCTGGAGTTTTGGGCGAATGGGAATCGCTGTCACCGTAACTGGCTGTTTTATAGGTTCCGTAACAGGAACCTTGTTTATGACAGTGGGAGGCGCAATTGCGGCAGATGATTGCGGGAGTGCGAGACTATTACAGGCACTGCCTGTCAGCATCAAACAAGTAAAAATGAGAACAAGGGTCCGTTTTTGGTTTCGCATCTTATCTCCTTTGCTGTTGTGCTTATATTACAAAGGAGTTGTTCAGAAACTGTTCAGAAGTATTTGTGAACTTGTTAGGTTTTTCACAAATGCGTGTTTTACTCGAGTAAAGTTAGAATACTATCCCCCAGTTTTGTGATTCCCGACTTTAAGAAATACACACTCCTATTCCACCCCTTTCACCAAATTTCCAAAAGAATTTTTATGACCAAAAGATAGTATCATTCAATGGCACTCGCTTTTTGACGCTCATTGGTCAAAGTTGGAGATACCGGGTTGGCATATAGCCTTGTTGAGACGTGGAACGCTCTGGCAATGGTCGTTGCTCCTCTTGCGGCGGGATTCCTGTACAATTACCGACCAGAAGCAGTGTATATAGCCAGCTTGGGTGCTCTCGCCATCACCGTAGGTTTGAACATGTTTCTCTTTCACTTTAGTTTCCGCTAACTGATAGACAAAAAGATGGTGGTAATGGGTTCAAAGCATGGTAATCTTGTTTTGCGAAAGACAAAATTGCAGCGAGGAACCCATCACCATGTTGAATCATACCATAGCTGTCTTGACCACCG
>CAIWAX010000313.1 GCA_903910795.1 uncultured Anaerolineae bacterium | reverse complement strand
TGGCATGCTGGAAAGTACCCACAAGTTCGGTGTGGAAAGTACCCACAAGTTCAGTGTGGAAAGTACCCACAAGTTCGGTGTGGAAAGTACCCACAAGTTCAGTGTGGAAAGTACCCACAAGTTCGGTGTAATAGCCGCCTTGTGAGCAGGGTTTGCACAGCACCCGGCCGTCTACAACCACCTCGCGCTCATTCATGATCTCCTCGCCGCACACAGCGCAACTCACCCGCATGCCGGGGCGGCTGACCAGTGATCCGATGCTGACATTGAGCGCCACCGGGCAGATGCTGAACATCTCTGCGGTTGGCATGACCTGGTAGGCCGTTAATTGCCCGGCATAGGTATTGAGAGGATCGGGCGCATAGGCCAGTGCTTTTTCACGGAGGCCGGGGGCAGGCGTCACGCGCACTGCCTGCCCATTGAGGGTGTCGATAAATACCGCGGCGGTTTTGCCGTAATCTTCCACCCGCAGGGTGCGGTGACTGACGGCACAATCTGTGGCTGCTTCCAGCCCGGAGACAAAACAGCCGTCGGTTTCGGTGATGACCAGCAGGCGTTTGCCGGGCGGGGGTGTTTCAAACCCCAGGGCTTGCAGCCCGGCCAGCCCCAGGCGCACCCCCAGGATCTGGCGCGGGCAAAGGTGGCTGTGGCTGCGGCTGGATTTTTCGAGCAATGATTGGATGTCCATTCGCATGTTAACGTCCATTAATACTTTTGATGAACACGACTCTTCTGCAATAAGAATTTTTACCGCACAGGGCGCAACACCAGCTCGGCGGGCGATGCCAGGGAGAATACCAAGATTTTTAGCGAATTCATGATTAACTCTACTGCAATAAGACAATTTCACCACGGAGCGCACAGAAAACACAGAGGTTTATTAACGATTCGGCAAAGAAAAGGCTATTTTATTGCGGATTTTGCAAATATTAAGCTCAGTGTGCTCCGTGGTCTCTGTGGTTAATGGTTTTTTTGAAGTGAAGTCATTATTAACTTCACTTCAAAAACCATTAACCAGGTACGCAAAGTTTTTTTAAATTGGCATTCCTTGGCGTTCTTCGCGCCTTAGCGGTAAATGCGGCTTTGTCACCGGGAATCAGGGCAGCGGGGTAACGGTCGGCACCCAGATACCGATTTGCTGGGATTGCGCGGTCTGCTGGGCAGCCTGGAAGGTTTGGGCGCAGGCGAAACTGGGCGGAATATCCACAGTGGAAAGCACACCCTGCTTGAGCATATCAAGGGCTGGCAGGCTATCTCCGACCAGGACGTAGCGCAGCAGGTAGCCGGAAGCATCCTTGTCGACCGCATCGGCGATGAGTGTGACCTGTTTGGCAAAGGCCAGCTTGTTGTTAGTGACAGAGGCCAGCAGGGCGTAATGTTTGTTGGTGGATATCTGTACGCCGATGTAACGCACGTTGTAGGCGAAGCCGTTGATCAGTACCTTGATGGTGTTTCCGTCAATCACCGAGAGCACCTTGCCGGTTTGAGCGGGGTTGTTGGGGATGCACTCCAGGCCAGCGGGCAGCACGTTGGGCACGCTGCTGGTGGGCTGTGGCGTGCCGTTTGGCGCGGTCGGGGCAGCGGTCGGTATGCGGGTGCTGGTGGGGATGCGTGTGGCGGTCGGCATCCGTGAAGCAGTGGGTGTGGGTGGCATGAGGGTTTGCGTGGCTGACGGCGTGGCGCTTGGTTCCTGCGGCACGGCGGTGGGCGGCACGTTTGGCTGACCGGTATTGGAGGGTTCGGGCGTGGCAGAGGCCGCAAAAGTTGGGAATGGCATGGTGGTGATGGTCGGTGGAACGCTAGCTGTGGCGATGGCTGAGCGGGTGGCTGCACCAGAAGAAGCCAATGTCATGACCTCTTTCGCTGATGGTGTGGAGCTTGGAAAATAATTACCGATCACCCCGCTGACAGATTTTCCGCCTGGCATGAAAATGATCAGGCCTAGAATTCCGACCGCCATCATCAATAAAAATCCGCTGATGAGCATGATCATTTTATTGATAATGTCTCGCTGCCAAAAATTGACCAACTGCTTGATACGATCTTTAATCATGAGCATCTTTTCCAGGATACCGTTCATTTTACCTGTTTCATTCAAAATTGGAACGTTGTTGAATAACGATAAAAAAACAACTTCCCGAAGAATTCCTATCCTTCGGGAAGCCTGTCGGGATGGGAAAGTAGAATTTCAGGGCGTGTAGAATTTATTGAGCGTAATATGGTTATAACCGTGGCAGGAGATTGCGCAGGAACCAACCCCGGTAGCCGGGTTGACACTCCAGGCCGTCTGGCTGTTATAGCCGGGCAGAATGTCGACTTCGTTGAGATCGAAATTGATCAGGTGCGCCTGTTCGCTGCCGTGCGTGTCATGGCAGGTGTAGCAGGCGGTGGAAGAATGGTTGAAATAGCTGTGCAGGTTTTCCGCGCCTACCTTGAAATGGGTGGTGGTGGCCGGGGCACCGGTCGAATAGGTGCTCTCCTGGTGGCATTTGAAACAGACCTGGCCGTCAAAGGAGCCGCTCAAAATGTGCAGGTTCGAAGAGCCATGTGGGCCGTTCCCGGCATTATGGCAGTCGGAACAATAGACCATTGAATCCTGCGTCCAGGGGCTCACAAAGCTGCCGGGGTCAATATTGCGATTGCGGCCCAAAGCCATAACCGGGTGGAAGCTGGCCTGGTAGGGATTGAATTCCTGCGCCAGATCGCGGCTGTCGGGTACCTGCTGCGGATCGGTGTTGACCAGCTTGTTGAGGCCGTCTGGTGCGTAGCTGGGCAGGGTTGTGAAGGAACTGTGGCATTTGAAGCAGACCTGGTATTCGCGTGACGCGCTGCCCAGCCAGGTGAAGCCGGTTGGAGCGCCCGCGGCCGGGTTGCTGTTGGTACCAGCCGAAGAAAAGGCTGGATCGACGCCGCTGGAACCGGCCATTTCCTGCTGGATGGCTGGAGGCGGGTTGGGTGTGGCATTCGCCGTGGTGGAACTGTTATGCGGCAGATGGCAGTCTTCACATTCGATATGCCGATTTTGACCAGAAAAGCTGTCAGGCGAACTCTCGGAGGTGGAGTGGAGATTTGTGCTGGCATTGACCGGGTGGTTATAAAAACCGGTTGTGGTATTGACTGCCGTGGTAAAGGCACTTTTCATATCGATTCCCGTGCTGCCCGAACGATGGCAGGCATAACAGATATCTTCTTCAGTGCTCGCTGTACCGAGGATTCCACTAAACCTGGCCGAATGGCTGCGATGGCACGCGCTGCAGAAATCAGTGTTTGAAGTCATCAGATTATTATGCGGTTCGTTGGGCTGTGGCGAGGCGGTTGGAACACGTGTGCCGAGAGTCGCAGTGGGTACCAGCGAAGGTGTGGCGGTCGGGCTGGGGGTGGCGGTAGGCACAATATCCGAAACTGTTAGTCGGGCTTCATCCATGAAAATAGTCACGTTGTCCGTGCTGCCATTGGCAGCCAGGCCTGAACCGGCGATGCGCACCTTGGCGGCTTTGACCTTGGCGGCGGTATTCAGGATGCTGGAGACATCGATCGCTATGGGAGCTGAGGGCAGGGTGCCGGTTGGCGGGGCGGTTACCACCTGGACGTTGCAGTAACCCAGGTAGGTCACATCCAAATTGCAGAGTGGGTTGTTGGGTTCATAGACCTGGATGTAGTATGTGTCATTCACCCAACCGGTCATGTAGTAGTTGATTTCCAGCAGGGTCGAAACCGGTGTCGAATCTGCCAGGCTGAGGGTATCCCAGGTCACATATTCCCAGTTACGGCTCGGAGTGCTGCCATAGGCGCCGGTGGAGTTGGCAACCGCGCTATTGTTGAACTGGCTGTCGATGCTGTTATTTGGGTTGTTGGGGCCTTTATAGGCGGTCTGAGTTTTACCCCACAACATATAAACAGTCTGGGCGCTGACGCCGCCAGGGGTCAGGGATGTTGGCACAGCCCAGGGAGTGGCGGTGGGCAACACCGGACCGACATAGCCCAGGGCATCAAAGGCGCGCACCGCGCCGTAACCAAAGTACGGGTCGCGTCCGGCTGTGCCCAGGTCCAGGGCGCTGTTCAGCAGGGCCGTGCGTACCAGTTCCATATCGGTGAACTGCGGCTGTCCGGCCAGCAGGGCAGCCACACCGGCCACATTGGCCGAGGACATCGAGGTGCCGGATGAGGTGCTGTAGCCGCCGCCCAGGGTGGTGGACAGGATGCCCGTGCCTGGCGCGGACAGGCTGATGTGATTGCCGACGGAAGAGTAGGGCGCCCAGGTGTAGTGGCTGCCCAATGCGCTGACCGCGATCACGCCCGGATAGGCGGCCGGGTAATAGGGCACATCCGTGCCGCCGTTGCCGCCGGCCGCGATGACCAGCACGCCGTGACTGGTGGCGTAATTGATGGCGTTCTGGAGCAGTTCGCTGGAGCCGGTGCCGCCGAAGCCCAGTTCGATGATCCTGGCACCCATGTCGGTGGCATAGATGATGCCCTGGGCCACATTGGCATAGGAGCCGAAACCGGTGTGATCGAGCACCTTGACCGGCAGGATGCGGGCGTTGGGTGCCACACCGGCCATGCCAATGCTGTTGTTGAAGCCCGCGCCAATGATGCCAGCCACGTGCGTGCCGTGACCCTGGGTGTCGCTGACATCGTTGTTGTTGTCGACGAAGTTCCAGCCCTGCCAGTCGTTGACATAACCGTTGCCGTCGTTATCCTGGCCGTTGGTGCGCCTGTCTTTGTTGTTGGCATCCAACCCATATTCGCCGCTGTTGATGAACAGACTGTTGACCAGGTCCGGATGGCTGGTATCCACACCGGTATCCAGCACGGCCACCAGCACTTCCTGCATGGAAGGCAGCGCATCCCAGGCCTGAGGTATTTGCATGTCATTCAGGTCGGTCTGATCGGCCAGGCGCGGGTCGTTTGGCAGGCCGGCAAGCTGAGCCACGAAGTTGGGCTCGGCATACAGGATGCCGTCGGCGCTTTTGAGGGCCTTCAGGGTGGCGTCCAGTTGGTCGGGGGCCACGTCGATGACCAGCGTGCCAAGTGAGCTGATCGAGTCACTGTTGTTGGTGAGCGTAATTCCCAGGGCTTTGATGGCATCCAGGGCGGCCTGGCGGTTGTTGGGGTCGATCTTGACCACCAGTTGGTTGTTGACGTGCGGCGAACCGAGCTGGGCTTCGGCGCTGGCTGCGGTGGGGGTGGGGCCAGGTGTGAGGGAGGTACCAGGTGTTAAGGTGTCAGGTGTCAGGTCAGGTACCGGGGTGCCAGGTGTAGAGGAGGTACCAGGTGTTGTCGAGGTATCAGGTGTTAAGGTGCCCCCAAAAGCGGGGGTGATATCAGGTGTCAGAGAGGAGCCAGGCGTTGTCGAGGTATCAGGTGTTAAGGTGCCCCCAAAAGCGGGGGTGATATCAGGTGTCAGGGAGGA
>CAIWAX010000312.1 GCA_903910795.1 uncultured Anaerolineae bacterium | reverse complement strand
GCCCTGGCGGACGGTGCCAGGGAGAACGCAGAGATTTTTCAAAGAATCATCATTATTACGGTCAGTTCTTTACCGTTTCGTTAATAATTAAGCTCAGTGAGTTCCGCGTTCTCAGCGGTTAAAGCTTTTTTCAGTAAAGTCATTCACGAATTTGCGTATAAATATTCGATTATTCGTGCAAAATTCGTGGACGGTTTGAAAAAAACGGCGACACCACAAATTCCATTAGAACCAGAAAATTTCCATACTGAACTTATGGGTACTTTCCGTACCGGGTCTAGCGCACAACCAAAACAGGGCAGGATGCGTGACTGACAACATTCTGACTGGTACTGCCCAACAGCAAACCAGCCAGTTTGCCCATGCCGCGCGAACCCATCACGATCAAATCACTCTGGCGGGTGGTAGCCACATCTATGATCGCGGCAGCAGGAGAACCCTCGATCAATTCGGTGTGAGTTTCACCAGGAATTTCTCCAAGTTCCCGCAACGCCGCATTCAACATTTCATTGGCTTCATGCAGGCGGGCATCAATCGCGGCTTGCATATTCGGCTCACCCAAAAAAGCCGGTATGGTACTATAGACTACCACTACGCGAACTGTGTCAATTTTCATTTCGCGCGCCAAATTACCCGCCACTTTGGCAGCGTGCAAAGCATGCGTAGAGCCGTCCACGGCTAACAGCATATTCTTAAACATATTGCCTCCATTCAAAAAAGCTCATTTAAAGGTAACTGCTCACGGGGTGGGTGCTTTTTGGCAGAAACCCATCCTCGCGAAGAACGCGCGAGGTGAAAGAACCCTTCCCAAAGTCGGGAAAGGGAAGACGGTATTTTTTTATGGTATTTTCGCGCAGCGGCCAAGTTTGGCCGCTGTGCGAAAATACCATTTGCGGAGCAAAAAACGATTATGTCTCACTTTCATACCAAAAGTAATATGTTTTTGACCGAAATGCGCCACCGGTGAG
This sequence comes from uncultured Anaerolineae bacterium, assembly GCA_903910795.1. Lineage (GTDB taxonomy): Bacteria > Chloroflexota > Anaerolineae > Anaerolineales > Villigracilaceae > UBA5195. The sequence goes on along the minus strand of CAIWAX010000312.1, from coordinate 3,657 downwards.
TAGTTACATTTAAAGTATATATCGAATGGAAGCAAATTTCAATTAAATCACAAAACCTCCGGATGATTTCTCATCCGGAGGTTTTGTGATTATTTTAGTGTGTAATAGATCAGTTGCCGCGGGTCAGCTTCCAACCGGTTGTAAAACCCAGGTTATGCTTAAATTGCAGGGTGATGCCAAGCAAGCCCAGACCTTCGAGCTGGCGAGCGCGATGCAGCGGGCCGGCATCTACCGCCACCAGGCCGCCATCCGTGATAAGCCCGGAAACAATCTGCTTGGCATCCTCATCATCGCCGGCAATAAAGACATCCAACTTCTGACCGCCAACCTGGCCATCTACCAGGGTACCAGCGAAGGTGGTGTTGAAGGCCTTGACGACTTTTGTGCCAGCGGGTACAGCCCCGGCAACTTCTTCTGCCGATGAAGTGTCAGGAGCAGTAGCCAGGCCATCAAAGGTGGAATTTAGCGGATTGGCGATATCAACAACCGTTTTACCAGCTAGCTTATTACCAAACTTCTTCACCAGATCGAGATTTACACCGTACCAAACCGCCAGGACAACTACATCGCCGAGTTCAACATTTTCGAGGGTGGCAGTTTTCACTGTGGCGCCATTTTTGGCAACGCCACGCAGCTCCACAGCCAGGGTTTCAGCAGCCTCAGGATTTGAATCAATCAAAGTTACCGAATTACCACCCGCGACCAGCCGGTGACCAATCCCACGACCCATATTACCAGCGCCAATCAAAGTTACGTTCATGCTTTTTATCTCCTTTAGATAATGATTATTTTTATGTTATTTGCTAACCTTTCAATAGTATAAGGCATTACTATACATTTGTCAATATGCTATATAATAAATATAATTAGGATTGGATTAGAAAAAGATGGCGGGGCATAAATGTGAAGAAGACGCGCCTTTCCGGGCGCGTTTTCTTCAGTCTCGAAATGATGTTTGTTATCAAAAAATATAGATAGGCGCTGGGCTAAAGTGATGTTATTATTTGCCCATCGCCTATTTTCTTTCTGGAGGAATAACATGGCTCTTGACCTTTCAGTAATTCGCAGTCAATTTCCATCTTTAAATCGACCTGCCATTTTCTTTGACAACCCTGGCGGGACTCAAATCGCCAAACAGTCTCTTGATCGTATCAATAAATATCTTCTCGAATGCAATGCCAATCACGAAGGCGCTTTTGCCACCAGCATCGCATCCGATGCCGTCCTGGAAGAAGCGCATCAGGCAATGGCTGATTTTTACAACGCAGCCAGCGCTGAGGAAATTGTGTTTGGCGCAAACATGACCACGCTTACGCTTCACATGAGCAGATCGATCTCTCGTACCTGGAACGAGGGCGATGAAATTGTTGTTACTCGTCTGGACCACGATGCCAACGTTACGCCCTGGGTGCTTGCGGCGCAGGATCGAGGTTGCAAAGTCAACTGGGTTGATTTTGATGTCGAAGATGGCACACTGAATTTAGACAGCCTGCAACAAGCCCTCAAGCGCAAACCAAAGTTCCTGGCAGTTGGATATGCATCCAATGCACTTGGAACTATAAATCCGGTGGAAAAAATAATCGAAATGGCACATGCTGCTGGCGCCCTGGTTTACGTGGATGCAGTCCAATATGCTGCGCATGGGCCAATCGATGTGCGCAAGCTGGATTGTGATTTCTTAATTTCCTCAGCGTATAAATTTTTCGGTACTCATTCTGGCATCCTTTATGGCAAACATAATTTGCTTGAGCAGCTATTCGCTTACAAGGTGCGCCCGGCCTCCAATCACTTACCTTATAAATTTGAAACAGGCACGCAAAACCATGAAGGCATTGCCGGCGTTTTAGGCGCCATCGAATACTTTGAATGGCTGGGAAAAGAGTTTGGCAACGAAGATGGGGCAAGGCTTGCTAAAGAAGGTTATACCGGTAGACGACTGGAACTCAAAAAAGGAATGCTGGCTCTTCGCGCTTACGAGTTTGAGCTAAACCGTGCATTGCTTGCTGCCTTGCAATCAGTCCCAGGCCTGGATATTTATGGCATCACCGATGTTACGAAGCTTGACCAGCGTGTGGCAACTTTTTCGTTTCGGATGAAGAATTTGACTCCGCGCCAGGTAGCCGAAAAGTTGAACGAGTATGGAATTTATGTTTGGGATGGGAATTATTACGCCATCAATGTCACAGAACGGCTTGGCATTGAAGATAAAGGCGGGATGGTTCGGGTTGGAGCAGTGCACTACAACACTCTCGATGAAGTGCAGAAACTAAAAGTTGCCTTATTAAATATCAGCAAAGAGTAACAATCGTTTATATTCGGATTTGAACAGGTATTGGCGTATCAGCTAAACCAATGATCGGGATGTAAGTCACCAGCCCCTTCTGACCAAAACGCAACACACCAGTAATTCCTCGAGGATCGAGGAATTACTGGTGTGTTGCCCGGCTCTTTATTTCAGCGAATTTTTACTGCGAGTCTGTTGCAGCTCGTTATTGGGGATGCGTCGATTGATCAGATCGAGCGAAAGTTCAATACTTTCACGGGCTTCACCTGGTGTGGTTGTGCCAATCACCACCATATCCTGTTCGCGGATAGTGTTCCACACAAAAGCAAGCCCAACGACTGGCAGCAATCTGCCCGCTGCCAGCGGTTTGATAATCATGACCGGTTTGTCTGCTTCGCTAATCGTTCGCATTACCCAATCTGTCTCCACTTGCATCAGGAAACCCGCCGCATTGTAGATTTGGATGTAGGTCTCGATATCGGCTTTTTGTCTATCGGCGAAGACAATTGCTTCGGGCATATGCGTGGAAAGCCCTGGGATCATGCCGCGATCACGGATCATGGTTGTGTATTTGTTTATATCGCGAATGACACCTGCGCGGCGGTCGATTAAGGCATCCGTAACCATTTGGTGAGGCAAACAAAAAGTGGCATGCGCAGCGGCACAACGATCCAGAACGGCCTCGGCGCATTCTTCTGGAGCTGCATCTGCGCCAAGTTCGAAGGCCGGGGTATAAATTCGGATAATCCGCTTGCCAGTTTGTTGTTCGGCCTCAGCAACCGCCTCTTCCAATTCCGAAGCAACTGGCCCCATAACCGCATCAATGCCGTATTCCAGGAAAGTTGCCAGCATGGAAACAATTCGCTGCCGAGTTTGAAATTCTTTGATGAATTTATCCTTGGCAAGGCTGGTGTGAGAATAACCAAGGAACCAATTTGTGCCAATGATCAGGCGCGGAAGGCTTACACCACCTACAGTGGTACGGGGAAAACCGTATGACATGGTACATCCTCCTTACGATCAGGATTTTTAAATCAATTACATCAAGGTTACCACCTTTTCGCCTCATCGGAAATTTTAGTTTCGTACTATTGGAAGTTGAAAAAGCTTTATATGCGCGTACTCAAAATTACCACAACCTGATATTTACAGAAGTTGAAAGAATCGAGATAAGGAGAAGATATAATGGAACACCGGAAGAAAAATATACCCAACCTGAAGCAGCCTGGTGATGATGAAAATCCTTTATTATGACTCCACCGCAAAAAGGTCGTTTCACCAATTTTCTTCAATAAAAGTGGGAGAAAACTGGCAAAAACGTGTCTGATAATCGTGTTTTTCTCTCGTAAATGGCCTAATAGGCCATCAAAGTG
>CAIWAX010000311.1 GCA_903910795.1 uncultured Anaerolineae bacterium | reverse complement strand
GGTTCGAGCATTTTGACCAGCGGCAGGTATAAATCCTTCCAGCCGTCCAGAAAAATGAAGTCAATGCCCGCTTGATAATTGGCAAGTGTGGTCATGGCATCGCCCTGGCGAATTTCCACCCACTCGGCCAGACCGGCACGGGTCAGGCTGGCACGGGTGGCCTGGCATTTTTCGGCGTTCAATTCGGTGGTGACGACTTTTCCCCCATTGGCCCTGGCGGCCAGGGCCAGGTAAATGGTCGAAATACCAAAGGAACAGCCAAATTCGAGGATGTTTTTGGCGTCCAGCCCCCTGGCGAGGGTGTAGAGCAGGCTGCCCTGTTCTTCATCCACCGCCAGGTACAATCCGCCCATGATTTTGGATTTTTTTTCCGAATTTGCGGAAAAGAAGCCGGCCAGGCGTGGCAGGCTGAACAGCGCGGTGGAAATATCCCGTTTCGATTTTTGATGTAGTTCTGTCAGCACAGAATTTACCTGCGCATCCTGTAAGTTAATGGTGGTCATGATAGACTCCTATGCATCCGAAAGAAAGAAATGAAACACTGTAATTCTATGCGGCGTCCCCCTCCCGCAAAGGTCAAACTGTGCCAGATGATGGTCAAATTGGAACGAAAAAAACGTCAGGTTGAATAACCTGACGGGGCAACCTATCAACGACGGGCTGCCTGTACTGAGCAGGCGGATTTATCCCTGACGTGTGCTCAGGCAGGCGGAAGGAATTGGTTGCGAAAAGCCATCGGGCTCGTGTGGGCATGCTTTTTGAAGAATTTGACCAGATTGGTAGGGTCGATGAAGCCCATGCGGAAGGCAATCTCTTTGATAGGCAAATCCCCCTGCGCCAGCAGGCGCCGGGTTTCCAGAATGACCTGTTCTTCGATGAAGTCCTTGGCAGTCTTGTTCAACACCTGGCGGGTCAATTCATTGAGCTTTTTGGGCGAGACCGCCAGTTGCCGGGCGTAATATTGCACGCTGCGCGATTTTCCCAGGTCACGTTCCACCAACTGACGAAAGGCAACAAACTCCTGGTAATGCGGCGCTACCCGCTGACTGAGCGTACTATCCTCGCGAATGCGTTCAATTTGCAATAACATCACGCGCAGCAGGTGGCGCAAGATCTCGCTGGACAACTCATCCACTGGTTTCTGGTATTCGTGCTGAATAATCAGGGATAGGTGACGGAGCGTTCGATATTGTTCCGCTGATAATGACATGCAGGGGGCAAACAAGGCATGTTCAAAAACATGCAGGCTGTGAAACAGTTCCAATCCGGTCGCGTTTTCGTACAGGAATTCGGATGTAAAGATGATGATAAAGCCTCGGCTCTCCGGGTTGACCTGGAATTGCTGCACCTGTCCTTTGGACACGAGCAGTAAGGTCCCTTTTTCGTAGGCAGAATCGGTGAAGTCAATCGTATGCGTGCCTGTTCCTTGGGTGAATAGGAGTAAATGATAAAAATGCACCCGCTGCGGAGTTTGCAGAAACTGGTTGATTTTGCGCTGAAAGAGAGATTCCAAAGTCAAGATTTCCATTCCCAACTTTGGAACGTGTGGATTGGAAAAATAGACGTCACGAATTGGATTTGGTGGTGACATAGTTAATTCCAGGGTCTTTTGATCTTCAAAAATATCGACTGATCTCTTTTGCAGAGAGTGTGCACTTGCTACAATCCAGGAATCTGATAGACCCAGAGCTTCCAATTCGGCCCGGATGATTTCGGGTGGCACTCCATTTCTGGTGTACCCAGCGACGATTTTAAGACATCCTGATCGACGCCAAGGTTATGAGCTACTTAAAGACGTGATTATCCTGGATTCTGTGGATTATTCTCTGGTTTTTCATTATTCTGACAAGTCGGATTTTCATTTTCTTCCAAACGTTGCCAGAATCCCGCCATTTGTTCCAATTCTGGATCTGTAAAATAGCTCAGAAAATGCGCCTTCACAAACAAAATATGTTTTTCCATCACCAGACGAAAGCGTTCAATTCCGGCCTCGGTCATCACCGCATAAGCCCCGCGCCGGTCCTCGCTGGCGGCTTCACGGACGACCAGACCAGCCTTCTCCAGGCGCTCGATGGCGCGACTTGTCCCGCTTTGGGTCAGGATACTTTGGGCGGCCAAATCCTGGATACGCAAACGATGGTTTTGCTCCCAGAATAGGCGCAAGAGAATCTCAAATTCAACATGGGAAACGCGGCCATGCTCTTGAAGG
>CAIWAX010000310.1 GCA_903910795.1 uncultured Anaerolineae bacterium | reverse complement strand
GCCGTACCAGGCACGACCTGCTTGCTGTAGAGGAGCTGATACGGATTGAAGCCGACGCCAAAAAGGCGGTTGTGGTTGACTGCGATACTCGAAAGAGGACCGACAGCAGTGTTCTCGACCAGATCAAAATTATGTCCGACCTGCGATCAAAAATGGTATGTAAATATTTTGTCAATTTTATTCACTTTTATATCAAGAAAACATAAAGATTATACTATTTATTAAAATAAAAGACCCTGCATGTTTGCGAAACATGCAGGGTCTGAAGGTTCATCAAATTTTGAGTCTGTATCCTACGCCTGGCTCAGTGACGATGTGTGTTGGTAATGCAGGGTCAGGTTCAATTTTCCGGCGCAGGTTACTGATATTAACCTGCAAAATATGCGTATCGCTCTCATAAGCATTGCCCCATACTGTCCTCAAGAGTTGACGGTGAGTCAGTACCTTGCCAGCATTTCGAATCAGCGTTTTTAGCAAGTCGTATTCGGTAGGTGTAAGGGTAACCGGCTGATTGTCAACACTTACAGTTCGCAAGGTTAGATTGACAATCAAATTTCCACTGTTAAAGATCGGTTCAGTTTCGCTCTGCAGCGAACGCCGCAAAACGCCCCGGATGCGGGCCATTAACTCACCGGCACCGAAAGGCTTTGTAAGATAATCATCTGCGCCAGCATCCAAGGCAGCGATCTTATCGTTTTCCTGCTCGCGAACAGAAACAACTATAATGGGAATTTGCGACCATTCGCGCAACTGGCGAGTAACCTGGATGCCATCCATATCGGGCAGGCCCAGATCCAGGATCATCAAGTCTGGACGCTCCGAAGCCACTAACTTAATGGCTTCTTCGCCGCTGGAAGCTTCAATGACTGTATATATCCCGCTTAATGATACGCTCAAGAAGCGCCGGATGGGACGTTCATCATCCACAACCAGAATGCGAGGCAGGTTTTCTGTCATAACTCTATTATACTGGCAGGGCCAGTGTTATGACCGTGCCGGTATCTATTCGATTACCGGCCCAGATCCGGCCGCCATGCGCTTCAACAATTCCCTTGCAAATTGCCAATCCCAGACCTGTCCCAGCCACCTGGGCCTGGCGCTGAACGCGGTAAAACTTATCAAAAACGCGCTCCAAATCTTCGACTGGAATACCCAGACCCTGGTCAAGTATGCTGATCTGAATCTCGTTTTCCAATAACTGCGCTCGTACTTCAATCTGTGAACCATAAGGGGAGTATTTAAGCGCGTTATCCAGCAAATTATTGAGCACATGAACTATCAGCACAAAATCCACCGCGATGAAAGGAAGCGAGTCTGGCACGTTCACCTTGATATTGCGCCCAATCAGACGAGCTTCCATTTGCCCGATAGATGTGCCGATAATATCCTGCACATCGGCCGATTCCCTTTTTACTTTGAGCGCACCGCCTTCCAGCCGGGTCATATCCAGCAGATTGCCCACCAGACGGTTCAAGCGGTCCGCCTCTTCGCGGGCGGTCTCCACCAGGCTTTGACGAGCAGTAGGAGCAAGAGCATCCCCCTGCGACTCGAGTGTAGTCAATGCGCCTGTGATCGAAACCAGAGGGGTACGCAAATCATGCGAAATCGAGTTCAACAAAGCATTCTGCAATTTTTCAGTCGTTTGGAGTAATTTGATCTGGCGGGTCTGTTCGGCCAGGTTGGCGCGCTCCACCGCCTGGGCGGCCTGGTTGGCAAAAGCTTCGAGCATGCGCCGCTGGTCGGAACTCAGTGGGCGAGTGGGGTCAAGCGGTTTGAGGCTCAGCACACCCACCGTGTGACGCGATGTCTTGAGCGGCATGAAGCGCGGCTCTGCCGAAGGCAAAGTGTTGGTGCCCAACCCGGCAGGTTCAGCATGACGGTAAGACCAGACAGCCAGGCTTAGTTCAGCCTCACCAGGCGCGGGTTGATTGGATTCGGGGTCAAGATATGGATGCAGTATCTCCCCTCTCGGCAAATAGATCACAACATCTCGACCAAAATCAGATTCCAGGTGAGTACGGATAGCCCTGGTCACCATTTCCATGCCTTCTGCAGCCGCCAAATCACGGCTGAGCGCATACAACCGGGCAGTATCAGCCTCACGGCGCTGTGCCGATTCCGCCTCCTCACGGGCGCGTACGGCCAGGGCGCTAATCACCACTCCAACCAGAAACAAGCCAATGAATGTAATAATATATTCCGTCTGAGAGACCACCAATGTGTAATAGGGGGGCACAAAGAAAAAGTCAAACGCCGCCACCCCAAGCAGGGAAACCAGGATGGCGGGCCCCCGGCCAAGATAAAATGCGGCGATCATGACCGCCAGCAGATAAATCATCACGAGGTTGGTCGGGGAAATATCAACTTTCACCAAAAAACCAAGACCCGTAGCCAGGGAAACCAACAGAACTCCCAGAGCGTATTTTGTCCAGGAACTGTGCAGACGCAGCGGGTTTTCTTCCGGTGGAATTCGGCCGGGCTGAGTATTGGTGATGACGTAAACATCGATCTCGCCGCTGCGATAAATGAGGTCATCCACCAGGGAACCACGCAGCAGGTCAAGCCAGCGCGGGCGGATAGGTTTCCCTGCGACAAGTTTGGTGATGTTATGTTTGCGGGCATATTCCATGATTAGCTGGGAAATGGATTGTATTGAAGCGCTGCCCGGTATGATCTTTGTGCGTGCGCCGAGATCCTCTGCCAACTGCAAGGTGCGGGTTATCTGATCACGCTTCGCCTGGGAAAGAGCGAGGTGAGAGGGGGTCTCAACATAAACCGCAAACCACTCAGCCTTCAATTCATCGGCCAGGTGGCGGGCTGAGCGCACAAGACGCTCGCCCAATTCGCCCGGACTGACACACACCAGAATGCGTTCTGCCGCTGCCCAGGGGCCCTTGATTGCGCTGGCACGCATATAAGCTCGCATCTGAACATCCACCCACTCAGCCGCCCGGCGCAGCGCCATTTCCCGCAAGGCCGTCAAATTACCCTTTCTGAAAAATATTCCAGCGGTTCGCGAAGTTGGCTCCGCGATAAATACTTTGCCATCCGAATAACGCTTCAAAAGCTCTTCTGGAGATAAATCAACCAATTGAAGCTCATCAGCTTCATCAATGATCCGGTCTGGCAGGCTATCATGAACACGCAACTCAGTGATCCGGGCGACAACATCCTTGAGGCTTTCCAGATGCTGAATATTGAGAGTAGTGTAAACATCCAACCCGGACTCAAGTAGTTCATACACATCCAGATAACGTTTGGGGTGCCGCGATTCAAAGGTGTTGCTGTGAGCAAGTTCATCCACCAGAACCAATGCGGGCCGCCGGCTCAGGATGGCATCCACATCCAGAGCAGCCTGGCTGCCAGCACGGAATTCTGCATTTTTTCGTTGAACGATTTCAAACCCTGCCAACAGCGCCTCAGTTTCGGCCAGATGATGGGTATCCACATAACCAACCACAACATCCACCCCTTCCGCCCGTTGCTGAAGAGCCGATTCAAGCATGGCACAGGTTTTGCCAACCCCGGAAGCATAGCCCAAGAATATCTTGAGCTTACCGCGTTTGGCAACTTTTTGATCGGTCGATTGGGGCAAAGGCGTGGAAGATGTCATATCAGGTGTCAGGTGTCAGGTGTCAGGTGTCAGGTGTCAGGTGTCAGGTGTCAGGTGTCAGGTGTCAGGTGTCAGGTGTCAACATAATTGTAGTACATGATAGGCAG
>CAIWAX010000309.1 GCA_903910795.1 uncultured Anaerolineae bacterium | reverse complement strand
TTGTCGCAGACAGTGCCGAATATATCGGCGTGAATGGCTGGGTGCGCAATGTCAACTGGGATACGGTTGAGACAATTGCCGAAGGTACCCGGCAGCAGGTCGATATATTTGTCAAGGCTGTAAAAACCGGCCCGCGTGCTTCGCGGGTCGATGAGTGCCGGGTGGAAGAGGAGCCAGTTCGTGCAGAGTTTTCCGGTTTTGAAGTCCGTTCGTCGCGCTGATCTATATGTCTGATCCCTGGCGTTACCTGATTACCCCCCCGGCGCGCGGCGCGTGGAATATGGCTGTGGATGAAGCTGTGCTGGAAACCACCAGCTATGGAGAGGCGCTGCCCACGCTGCGCCTGTACGCCTGGAACCCGGCCTGTCTTTCCCTGGGTTTCGCCCAATCGTTCAAGGATGTGGACGTAGCACGGCTGAAGTCCCACGGTTGGGATGTTGTGCGCCGCACGACCGGCGGGCGGGCTATTTTGCATGTGGATGAGTTGACTTACTCGGTGGCAACCCCGGTGAATGAGCCCCGTATGGCCGGTTCTGTCTTGGAGAGTTACCAGCGCCTGGCTGGTGCGCTGATCGCCGCGCTGCGTGCCCTGGGACTGCCGGTGGAGATGGAAACGGAGGCCCCGCCAGTCAATGCACCCAAAGGGCCGGTGTGTTTTGAAGTGCCTTCGGCTTATGAGATTGTGGTGGACGGGAAAAAGCTGATTGGTTCCGCGCAGACGCGTAAAAAGAGCGGTATTTTACAACACGGTACGCTGCCCCTGCACGGCGACCTGACCCGCATTACCCAGGCGCTGGTCTTCGCGGATGAACAGGAGCGCCTGGCGGCCGGCCAGAAACTGCTCTCACGGGCAGTCACTGCCGAGATGGTAACTGGACGGGTAATTTCATGGGAAAGCGCGGCGGCGGCATTTGTCCTGGCTTTTGAAGACTGGCTGGGGCTTCGACTGGAGCCCGGAGAACTGAGCCCCGCTGAGCTGGCTCGCGCCGAAGAACTGGTTCAAACCAAATATAACCACCCCAGTTGGACGGAACGGTCATAGCAGAAGTTATTTTACAAAAACGGGGTTTGAAAACCAGGCTCTCCAAAGAATTTAAAGATACTACTCAGCCATGTCACTGCGAGGGACGCCCTTCCCCGAAGCAATTTCCCTCCATGTTGGATTTTGCCAGTGCAAAGTTAAGGCAGGCTCTGGTATAGCCTGGCAATATGTGTAAAATATTAGAACCCCTGCGCATCAGGGGACTGGTTTCGTATTACTGGTAAAATCCCGGGAATGGGTAAGAAAATATTAAAAAAGATGACGATGATTTTGTTGTACCTGTTTCTGGCGGGACTGGTTTTGATTGTGCTGGCGAGGGTGGCTACCGGAGTGCTGGCGGCGAACAAGACATACACCGAGTCGGCGGTTCCAACCCGCCGGGTGGGGATTGTGTTTGGCGCGGGGCTGTGGCGCGACGGCAGTCCGACCCCCATCCTGCAGGATCGGGTCGAGACCGGCGCGAAGCTCTATTTCGCGGGCAAGGTCGAGAAGCTCTTGATGAGCGGCGATAACAGCCAGGTGGAATATAACGAACCGGAGGCCATGCGTCAGTATGCCCTCAAGCTAGGCGTGCCTGATTCAGCCATTGTGCTGGATTATGCCGGGCGCAGCACCTATGATTCCTGTTACAGGGCGCAGGCCATTTTTGGCATCAAACAAGCCATTCTCGTCACCCAGCCCTTTCACCTGCCGCGCGCCTTATTCCTGTGCAATGCGCTCGGCGTAGACGGCATCGGTGTGGAAGCCAATAACCGTGTCTACCGCCCGTTCTCCCTGCTTGTCTGGAATGCCCGCGAGCTGCCTGCCACCGCGGCCGCTTTTGTGGCGGTGGTCACCCGTCCCCTGCCGATCCTCGGCAACCCCGAACCTATATTCCCGGAGAATAACCAATGACACGCGATGAGATAATCCCGGTTCCAGCACGGGAAGAAGCCCTGGCATTTGTGCGAGAATATGTCAAAAACGAAGGCCTGGTGCGCCACATGTTGTGCGTGGAAGCCGCCATGCGTTTTTATGCCGAAAAATTTGGCGCGGATGTGGAACTGTGGGGCCTGACTGGTCTGCTGCACGATTTTGACTGGGAAATCCACCCGACCATTGAGGAGCATCCCAGCCTAGGGGCGCCCATCCTCGAGCAGCACGGCGTGGATCCCGTCATTGTGCGTGCCATTCTCAGCCACGGCGACAATACCGGCGTGACGCGCGACAGCCAGATGGAAAAAGCCCTCAACGCCTGTGACGAGATCACCGGGCTGATCACGGCGGTGGCCCTGGTGCGGCCCTCGCGCTCACTGTATGACCTGGAAGCCTCATCCGTCAAGAAAAAGTGGAAGGATAGGGCTTTCGCGGCGGGCACCGACCGTTCCGGTATGGAACTGGCGGCCGCCGAGTTTGGCATCGATTTATGGGAACATGTCGGGAATGTCATCACCGCTATGCGCCACATCGCCCCGGAATTGGGGTTGGTCGGCACGCTGGGCTGATATAACGGGGGAAGCGGAACGAATGAAGCACATCCTGGTCTATGGTGATTCACTTTCGTGGGGCATCATCCCCAATACCCGGCAGCGCCTGGCTTTTGACCGGCGCTGGCCGGGTGTGATGGAGTCCGAACTGCTGGCCTCGGGTAGCCAGGTGCGGGTCATTGAGGATTGCCTCAACGGCCGCCGCACGGTCTGGGAGGATCCATTCAAGCCCGGGCGTAATGGTCTGGCAGGCATCGAGCAGCGCATCGAGATCAACTCACCCCTGTCCCTGGTCATTCTGATGTTGGGCATAAACGACTTTCAATCCATGCACCAATTAAACTCCTGGCATTCCGCCCAGGGAATTGCGGCGCTGGTGCGCGCCATCCGGCAGGCGCCGGTTGAGCCGGGCATGCCGGTCCCGCCCATCCTGATCGTTACCCCTCCGCAGGCCGGTGAGGCTAAAGCCAACATGGCGCCCAAATTCGAGGCTGCGCGAGAGAAAAGCGCGGGTTTGGGAGAGGCATACCGGCAGGTGGCCGGTGAAATGGGCTGCGCTTTCCTGGATGCCGGTCTGCTGGTCTCCACGAGCAAGGTGGATGGCATTCACCTTGATGCTGATCAGCATGTGGTTCTTGGCCGCGAAATTGCGCGGGTGGTGGCAGGTCTGATCTCTGCGGATTGAATCAGCTTTGCTGGTAGATTCATCATGCTGATTTTTCAGGGGATGGGTTGAGGAGGGTGTTTTTTTGGAAATTGCAAATTTTCAATTGTGTGTGCTAAAACTCACTAAGTTACTTATCTTGTTTTAATTTTTTGCGACCTATTTGCTTACATCAATTGGGGTGTTTAGGCCGGGTAGTCCATAGTCCATCCGTCCGTGTAATGGCAATTGAACACATAGTTGGTGCCGTTGAATTGCGTGTGTATTTGTTTCTCAATTTATGCTAAGGAACGGCTGAAAAATAACTTACCTGTTTGTCGATGAAAAGGGTTTATCCTCAGGGAAAAAAGGCCAGAGGATACTGCGTTGGAAGCACCATATTCAGAAACAATAACCGAAAACATGAAGTTCGTTTTTTCTCAACTTTCTGAAAAAGATCGCCGCTTATACGCTGGGTTAGAAACTCAGAAACTGCCACGAGGCGGCCAGAACTACATAGCAGATTTGTTTGACTGCTCACCCAAAACCATTCGACGTGGCGAAAAGGAATTGGAAGATAAAAAATTATTGCCAGCAAAAGATCGTATTCGTCACAAAGGCGGTGGTCGGAAACGCATCTTGGATGAACATTTGGAACTAAACGAGATGTTTGAGCAAGCATTAGAAGAAAACACCGCTGGTAACCCAATGAATGAGGAAATTCGCTGGACAAATCTCACGCCAAACCAAATTGCCGAGAAAATCTCAACGGAAGGGCACTCAGTGAGTGCTTATACGGTGAAGCAGCTACTCAAAAAGAATAAATTCAAGAAGCGTAAAGCCCGCAAAAGCCTGAGCTTGGGAACAAGCCTCTTCCGGGACGAACAATTCAAGAACATTGCCACGCTCAAAAAGGATTATTTTGCGGCAGGCTTACCGATTATCAGCATCGACACGAAGAAAAAAGAGCTTTTGGGCAATTTGTATCGGGATGGGCATCTGTATACGAAAGAAGTTATCCGGGTTTACGACCACGACTTTCCTTACCTGGCCGATGGCGTTGTCATTCCGTACACCATTTATGATATTCGGCATAACCGCGCCTATGTATATCTTGGAACCAGCAAAGATACAGCAGAATTTGTTTCCAATTGTATTCGACATTGGTGGCTCAATTATGGTAGCCAACTCTATCCTTCGGCGTCTTCTGTGTTAATCTTGGCAGATGGAGGTGGCAGCAATTCATCTCGTCACTTTATTTTCAAGTCCGAACTCGAAAAGCTGGCCAATGAGTTATTCATCGAAATCCGCATGGCGCATTATCCACCGTACTGCTCCAAATGGAACCCGGTTGAACATCGCGTTTTTCCACATTTGACACGGGCCTTGCAAGGAGTCATTCTTACCAGTCACAAATTGGTGCAAACCTTGTTTGAAAGAGCAACCACTCGCACTGGGTTGAAGGTGATTGTAAATATCATCGAAACCATCTACCAAACTGGACGAAAGGTCGCTGATGATTATAAAGATACCATGCGTATTGTTTTTGATGGTTACTTGGGCAAATGGAACTACCGAGCCATACCATCGGTAGCGCCACTTTGAGGTAAGTTATTTTTTCCGCATTACT
>CAIWAX010000308.1 GCA_903910795.1 uncultured Anaerolineae bacterium | reverse complement strand
TCTGGCGCGGCTTTATTCAGGCGCCAGGACGCATAGGTCGCTTCCATGTTGCGTTCGCTGGTAAAGCGCAGGATCATCTCTTTCGCATTCTGGTTCGCAACCGCCCGTTTCAAGATGCCATCCAGCACGAAAATCACGTCCAGATCCCGATCACCCTGATGCAGCAGGCAATCTCCCTTTTGGTGATCCTGAATATCCAGAAATGGCTCCAGCGCTGACATTTCTCGAGACGTCAAATCTCTTAGCACAGCGTTTTGAGTAAGCTGCACACGAATAATATTTTTTTCAGGGTGGTTTGATATTAAAGCCATGTGTATAGATTTCCTGGATGATACTGGCGAAGCCTGTGGTTCAGAAAATTGACTCTGATCAAGAATTATTTGAAAGTGGTTTAAAAAAATTGACGATGGTCAAGAATGTAACAGAGGTTGAGGGGCTATGATAGATATGAGCTTAAAAATATCTGGTAAGAAGCAATAAAGATATGTTGATAAGAGGGGAAACATATTTAGGGTGTTGGTTATTATAGGCCAATTTCTGTTGTTTCTATCGGAGTGAGGGCTGGGATGTAACAAGCGGTACCTGGTTTTGCTGGAAAAGAGCAGATTTAAATAAAGTACGTAAAGTACTGAAAAGCACGATTAACTGATCATTGGAGGAAGTTTAATTATGGGTAAGCACGCACTATCGGGCGTCCGGATTCTGGACATGACCCACGTACAAGCAGGTCCAACCTCATCGCAGTTGCTGGCATGGATGGGCGCAGACGTTATCAAATTCGAGCCACCAGGCACGGGTGATATCACCCGTTCGCAGCTATGCCATCTGAAGGATGCCGAAGGCAAGTGGATCGACAGCCTGTACTTCACAATGCTCAACGGCAACAAGCGTTCGATAACGGTCAACATGAAAAGCAAAGCTGGTTGCGACGCCTTTGAAGAGCTGATTCGCAAATCCGACGTCATGATGGAAAACTTCGGCCCTGGCGTTCTGGATCGTTTTGGCTATACTTTTGAGCGTATCCAGGAAATCAATCCAGGCATCATCTACGCGACCCTGAAAGGCTTCGGCGCAACTGGTCCTTACTCCCAATTCAAAGCCTACGAGCCGATTGCCCAAGCAATGTCCGGTTCCATGTCATTGACTGGTTTCCCAGAAAATCCTCCGGTTGTATCCGCTGCACAGACGGGCGACACGGGTACCGGCTTGCATCTGGCGATTGGTATTCTGGCTGCGCTGTATCACCGCACGCACAATGGCGGCAAAGGTCAATTGGTTGAGTGCGCCATGCAAGACTCCGTCATGAACTTGTGCCGCGTCAAGTACCGCGACCACGGTCGTCTGTCGGGTGGCAAGGCTGCTCTGTCCGAGTTCAGCCGCCCAACACTGGGTCTGACTGCCGTACCACGTGCAGGTAATGACTCTGGTGGTGGTCAGCTTGGCAACTGCATCCCCTGCAAACCTTTCGGTTCAAACGACTACGTTTACATGGTTCTGCAAGATGCGATCTTCCCGCAAATCGCCACCTTGATTGGCGGCGAAGCACTGGCCAATGACGAGCGTTTCTCGAAGATTGGGCCACGTCGCGAAAACCAGCTTGAGCTGTGGAAAATCATTGGTGACTTTGCCAAGAACTACACCAAGTTCGAATTGTCGGCACTGTTCAACTCCAAAGACTTCCCATGCGGCCCGGTTCTGACGACGGAAGACGTTGCCAAAGACGAGCACGTACGTCATCGCAAGATGTGGGTCGAAGTCAAGGATGAAAAACGCGGCAATTACTGGACAGTAGGTATGCCAGTCAAACTGTCGGATGGTCTGGTTCCTGAACTGCTGAGAGCACCGCTGTTGGGTGAGCACACCAACGAGATTCTGAGTCAGGTTTGTGGCTTCTCTGCTGACAAGATCAAGCAAATGACGGAAGAAGGCGCCTTCACCGT
>CAIWAX010000307.1 GCA_903910795.1 uncultured Anaerolineae bacterium | reverse complement strand
TTTCTGGAGGTTTAAGTGACAGAAACACCCGTTCGTGCACGTTTTGCGCCATCACCTACCGGTCACATGCATCTCGGCAGCGCCCGGACTGCTTTGTATAACTATCTCCTTGCGAGAAAAACAGGGGGACAATTTATTTTACGGATTGAAGATACCGACCGGAAACGTTTCATGCCTGGTACTGAGCAGGAATTGATCGATGGGTTGCACTGGCTGGGGCTTCATTACGATGAAGGCCCAGATATTGGCGGATTGTTTGGGCCGTACCGACAGACAGAACGTTATGAGATTTACCAGGAATTTGCCAGAAAGCTGGTCAATCTCGATCATGCTTTTCCCTGTTTTTGTACTACAGAGCGTCTGGATCGGGTTCGTGCAGAACAACAGACTCGGAAAGAGAACCCGCATTATGATGGCTTCTGTAGAAGTCTTGCGCCAGATGAAGCAGCCCGGCGGATTGCCAGCGGAGAAAAATACGTTATTCGCTTTAGAATGCCGAAAGAAGGTAGCACAACCGCCAATGATCTACTGCGCGGCTCGATAACCATCGAGAATCGCAACCTGGATGATTCTGTGTTGATGAAATCAGATGGCTGGCCAACTTATCACCTGGCGGCGATGGTTGACGACCACCTGATGAAAATCAGCCATGTTTTCAGAGGTTCTGAGTGGTTGGGAACCTTTCCACTGCATGTCAATATTATCCGGGCCTTCGGTTGGGAAGAACCAATCTGGATGCACCTTTCGGTTTTTCTAAAACCCACTGGCAAAGGTAAGATGAGTAAGCGGGAATCAGCCGAAGCAATAAAGGATGGTCATTCTATTTTTATCAAGGATTTGGAAGGCCTTGGTTTCATTCCTGAGGGATTGGTGAACTGGGCTGCCTTGATGGGTTGGGGCGCAGGTGAAACAGAAGATGTTTTGAGCCTGGATGAAATGATTGAGAAATTTGATATCACCCATCTTACACCTTCCCCGGCCGCTGTGAATTTTACTAAGCTAGATTATTTTAACGGTGAGCACATACGCCGTTTGACACATATCGATCTGGCAGGACGTATCAAACCATACTTCTTGAATGCCGGTTACTCAGTCGATGATGAAACATTGCTAAAAATCATTCCCATTATCCGGGAACGACTGGTAACACTGGATGATTGCCTGCCATTTGCGGCATGGTTCTTCAAAGAAAAGGTTGATGTAAATCCATTAGAATTGGTTGGCAAAAATCTGACAGCGGCTCAGTCTGCGGATGTGGCTAGAAAAATTTATGCCATCCTTGATTCGCTGCCTGATCTTTCGCATGCGGTTAGCGAAGCGCCCATGCGGCACTTGATTGTGGATTTGGGATTGAGCCCCAACCAGGTTTTTGGAATTTTGCGTGTTGCTGTGACTGGGCAGACTGTCAGTCCGCCGCTTTTTGAAAGTATGGAGATTGTCGGAAAAGCCAGGGTGATAGAGCGTTTGCAAAACGCCATTGGGTTGTTAGACAAAATGATATAAAAACGACGCGGAGGGTATCAAACCTCCGCGTCGTTTTTTATTTTCCTTGTTTCTGTTCTATCATGGCCCAGGCATCTTTGAGAGTGAAAGTCCGGATGAAGAAGGGTTTAACTGGCTGACTTTCAGGGTCGACACAGAAATAACCGATGCGCTCGAACTGGAATTTATCTCCGACTTGGGATTCGCTGAGACTTTTTTCTACAAAACATGGATTCAATACTTCCAGCGAAGCGGAATCCACATAAGAGAGGAAATCATCACCTTCATCTGGATTTTCTTTAGTAAATAACTTATCGTACAGGCGAATTTCCGCTGGCACGGCATGTGGGGCAGAGACCCAGTGAATAGTGGATTTAACTTTGCGCCCATCACGGGCATCTCCACCTTTGGTGGCCGGATCATACGTGCAGTGAACTTCAATAATGTTACCTTGATTATCCTTGATTACACTGGAGCATTTTATAAAATAGGCATAGCGTAATCGGACTTCATTGCCGGGGTAAAGCCGGTAATATTTGGGCGGTGGTACTTCGCGGAAATCATCTTGTTCAATATAAAGTTCTCTGGAAAAAGGAACTTTACGAAAACCGGCTGATGCATCTTCAGGATTATTGACTGCATCCATTTCTTCCACCTGTCCTTCTGGATAATTATCGATGATTACCTTCAGGGGATGGAGAACAGCCATTTTTCGCATGGAAGTTTTATTCAGGTTTTCCCTCACACAGGATTCGAGGAGGGCAAAATCGATCCAACTGGTATTTTTTGCCACACCAATCCGGTTAATAAAATCCAGAATGGCGGCGGATGTATAGCCGCGCCGCCGCATGCCACGCAGGGTGGTCAAACGAGGATCATCCCATCCATTAACCGCACCAACTTCCACTAATTTGCGCAGTTTGCGCTTGCTCATCATGGCATAGGTCAGGTTTAGTCGCGAGAATTCAATCTGGCGCGGTTTGAATTCACCCAACTGCTCCAGAAACCATTCATAGAGTGGACGGTGGATTTCATATTCCATCGAACATAGTGAGTGGGTCACGCCTTCCATGGAATCATTTTGACCATGTGACCAATCATACATCGGGTAAATACACCACTTCTGGCCTGTACGGTGATGAGCTGGTTCATGGATAATGCGATACATGGCAGGGTCGCGCATGACCATGTTAGGATGTGCCATATCAATCCTTGCACGTAAAATGCGACTTCCGTCTGGGAACTCACCGTTTTTCATACGCTCAAGCAGATCGAGATTTTCTTCAACGCTTCGGTTGCGGAAGGGGCTTTCTATGCCTGGCTCGGTCAATGTACCGCGGTTTTTACTGACTTCCTCTGGGCTCTGATCATCTACATAGGCTTTTCCAAGCATTACAAGCCTGATAGCCCATGAATAGAGCCTGTCGAAATAATCTGAAGCAAACGTTTCTTTTACCCAGTGAATTCCAATCCAATGGGCATCTTCTTTGATTGCTTCCACATATTCTGATTCTTCTTTTGCCGGGTTTGTGTCATCGAATCGCAGGTAAAGTTCACCGTCGTTTTCTCGAGCAACGTTATAATCAATCAAAAAAGCCTTGACATGCCCAATATGAAGGAACCCGTTTGGTTCGGGAGGTAAACGCGTACGTATATAAGTAAATCGTTCATTTTTCAAATCCTCCGCAACAGCTTCACGGATGAAGTCTGAGGGGCGAGGAGCTTCGTTGGAATCCATTTAACTATCCTTTTCGCGTATAATTTCACAATATTATTTCTTATTATAACAAACAGCACAACCATATTTAAAGGGATATGCGATGAAAACACCTATGGGTTTTATGGGTACCTATTTTGATCGGGATGTTATTCTACGTCTGGGGCGGTTTGCCAGGTTTACCGCCTGGGCCGCATTAGTTGTTTATGGGCTGGAAGCTGGCTACAATGTATTCCAAAGTTTTTCCAACGCGATTTCTGGGGGATATCCGGTGGATTCATACCTTTTGGTTACAACCCTCTCCCGCTTATTTCAGGGCGTGGTAATATTTGTTTTCTTGAATGTATGCGGTTACGGATTATTGATCCTTCTGGATATTGAAGATAACACCCGCCGCGCTTCCAGGATTGGGAAAAAAGAGGATTGAAAAACGCTTGCTTCTTTTAGAAGAAAATGCTATAATATTTTCTCGACAATTTGTCGGCTCGTCTAATGGCAGGACAGATGCCTCTGGAGCATCCAGTAGTGGTTCGAATCCATTGCCGACAGCTAAAAAATCGCCCGTTTGGGCGATTTTGTTTTAATTTGGTTTTCATCATTCTGCGAGTTAAACAACAAAGAACGCCCTTGATAAGAAAAAGGGCGTTCTTTGTTATGTTTTATGCTGAGAGTTTTTAGGCGACAGCTTCGCTGTTATTGCCGCGTTTGAACCAGTTGTTCCATTCACGATTTTCCCATACGACTAAAATGGGAGAAGCGTTGAAAATAGAAGAATACGTGCCGCTGAATACACCAACAAGCAAGATCAGGACAAAATGGCGAATGCTCTCTCCGCCAAAAAGTGCCAGTGCCGAAAGTGTAAACATAACGGTTAGCTGGGTATTGATCGATCTGTCCAACGTTTGAACAACAGAGTGATTCACAACCGTTTCGTATTCAATCTTACGGTAGATGGATAGATTTTCGCGAATGCGGTCAAAAACAACGATGGTGTCATGCACCGAAAAGCCGATAACCGTCAGAAGTGCTGTCAGGAATAGCGAGTCAATTTGCCAGCCGAAGGCAAAACCTAGCATAGCTTCCACGCCAACTACCACCAGTACATCGTGAAGCATGGCGATGATAGCAGCGGTGCCGTAGCGAAGCGGGTGTTGAATGCTGCGGAAGGCAAACCAGATATAGGCCAAGATTGCCAGGGCAGCCATGGCGACTGCTCCAAAAGAGGCACGGGCCACTTCTTGCCCAACCGCCGGGCTTACGGATGTGAAGTTCAAAACAGTTACATTGCTTCCAAACTTTGTTTGCATTTCAGCCACGATTTTGCCCTTTGTAGCATCATCCATGGCTTTGGACCGGATTGAAACGCTGTCAGTACCGAGCATTTGAACGGCAGGGTTGTTAATCTGCATATCATTGGTAGCGAACTTGGCGTAAATTGCCTGAATATCGCTCACCGGTGGTTGAATGCCGGATGCGATTTGAACTTCAAGGAGAGAGCCACCCGTAAAATCTATGCCTTGAGACAAGGGGCCTTCGGCTGGATTTTGGGCCCAATGAATGCCCATAAAAATCAAGCCAGGGATAATAACGAGAAGGGAAATTGCGAAGTACAGGTAACGATTCTTGATAATATTCATGATTTGTCTCCTACAGTCCAAACCAGCGCGGGTGATCGACAGTTTTGATATTGTCCATCACAGTGTGTAGGTAGGTTCGGGTCACAATAATTGCCGTGAAAAGACTGACAATTACGCCCAGGGCCAGGGTAACCGAAAACCCCTTCACCATGCTGGCTCCAAATGTATTCCCGAAAATGTACAGGATTGCACAAGTAATTAGAGTGGATGAATTTGAATCGCGGATAGATGGCCAGGCCCGCTGCCAACCCAAATCAATAGCCTGTCGCAAGGTTTTTCCGGAGCGCAATTCTTCTTTGAGACGCTCAAAAATTAGAATATTCGCATCCACTGCCATGCCAATACTCAAGATGAAACCGGCAATGCCTGGCAGGGTCAGAACAACCGGGATAATCCTGAAGAGCGCCAGAGAAAGCAGCGCGTAAGTGACCAAAGCCAGATCTGCAATAAAACCAGGCAAACGATAGTATAGCAACATGAACAGGATCACAACGCTCAAGCCAATGGCACCAGCCAGAAGGCTTTTGCGTACAGATTCTGCACCGAGCGTAGCGCCAACTGTTCGACTTTCAGCAACTTGGATCGGAACAGGTAGAGAACCATACCGTAATTGCACTGCGAATTCGTTTGCAGTTTGCTGTGTGTAACTACCGGTGATGACACCCGATCCGTCACTGATCTGGCTGTTAATCCGGGGAGCAGAGATGACTTTTTTGTCCAGGACGATGGCCAGATACTTATTGACATTGGCAAGCGTGTAATCGCTGAACAACTTACTGCTGTCAGATTTCAACGCGAAGGCGATTTCATAACCACCCGAAGTGGAGTTCTGAACGTTGATCGTCTGCAGGGACGTCCCAGTCATCACGGTGTGGTAAATGCGATCTTTGGCAGGCGTGGTGGTGTCCGACGCCGGTGTGGCGGTCAAACCGCCACCCTGATCTGTCTTTATAACGGTGTTATCAGGCAGCGGGTTGGAGCCAAAATCAACAAATTCAAGCAAACCAGTTTGTTTTACAGAGGCGACTACTTCTTCCGGGTTACTGATGCCAGGGAATTCAGCGATAATGCGACGCGGCGGAGCCACTTGCATGGTTACTTCGCTTACACCCAGGGCGTTCACGCGACTTTCGAGAATTGCCTTTGTGGTTTCCAGATCTGCAGTGGTAACGTTGGTTCCTTCAGGCACTTCAAGAAGGGCTTGCAACCCACCGCGGAGATCAAGACCCAGTTGGGTCTCAACGTTGCGCGAAAAAATAAGCTGTGAGTTGAAGGGGTTGATTATGCTGATTGTGTTACTCAGATTGATCCATAGGGCTAGTACGATCAAAATGATGATAATAATCAGCGTGGTATAGGGCCGACGATTCATGTATCGTTCTCCATATCATAAAAATACCAGCCAGAGGCTGGCGTGTTGGCAAAGATCAATTATACCGCTTTTTAAGCACATTCCATGAAAATTTAGGAATTTATTTCCTATCGAAATTTTTTAAGGAGTTGGGACAGGTGTTCCGTTTGAGTCTGTATAATGTAAATATCGAAAATCGCCTAATTTGCGAATATATTTTGTTGAAATAAAACCCCTTCCGGTGGTATTGGCTGGATATTGGACTTCAAACCAAATGTGATTAAGAGATTCGCTCGTGATATTGATCTTATCACCTGTTTGGAGAGTACCGATTACAGAAGAAAGGGATGATTGCAGGCTGTAAACGCTGGTGGGCCCGGTAATCTCGGCAAGCGGCCCTGCCTGAGTGGATGTGGCTGTAGTCGTTGGGGTTGGTGACATGTTTGGATCGGGAGTGGATGTGGGTGGTTCGGGTGTGATCAGATTACCTAGTTCATCATAAGAAGGAAGGTCGCTAAAGGCACCAGGTTCAGGTGATGCGAAGTTACTTGCTATCCAGCCAACCCCATCCGGGCCGGAAGGATAGATAAATCGAGCCCATTCATTTTGCCCTTCTTTCCCGTTGAGGATGATTTTATCGCCTGGGTGTAGGTATGCAATAATCATACAGCTTATCGTTGGGCATACTCGCACATCTGCAGATTGTGAGATGGTGGCAGATGTTAAGGTAGTTCCGCCAGATAATGTTGGTAGCGGCAGCGGTGTGCCGAAAATCGTCCAACGAGTGGGCGCAAGGAATGATAAATTATGGTTTTGATCTTCGATAGCTATTGGCAAAAGGTCAGCATATCCTCGAAGATAGATTGCGCTGGATCTAACCCAGCCTCTTCTCATCGGGGAATTTTCATAACCAATTAAATACCATACTCCGCTGATATTGCGAGCCAGAACCTTGACTGGGTTGCCAAAAATTAAACCTCCCAGGTTATCGCCACCTTTTCCGGGCCAAGAACGCACATTACTATTTTCTATGCAGGTTGCATCAACTGGCTGAATCTCAAGCGTGGGGGAAGGTGTAATTGTGGGTTGTTCTGGCGATGGTGTAAAGGAAGGTTCTGATGTTGTTGTCGATATTTTTATGACTCCGTCTGTGGTGTTTGTGGATGTCGAGTTTATTGTTGGGGGAGTATTTGTCTCCAAGACGGTGGGTGTGCCAGTATTACTTTGCGATCTACAAGCAGAGCATAATAAAAGGAGTGTAGAGATGGTGAGTAGGATTTTTATTTTCATTGAAAAGCGAGCCTGAAATTGAACTTATTCGATTGTGTAAATGGCATTTTATTTCAGACCATGAGACACAGTTATTGCATCGGGAAATTTTTAAGAGACAGATTTACAATTGTGATAAATACCTGACAACCTGATTTATGACTTCACTTATTCCGAGGTTATCTGTATTTACATATAAATCTGCATTTTGGCGGGCGTGTAACAGTCGCCTTTGCTGTTCTTCCCATTCAGCTCTCGTCCAATCTAGCTGACGGCGATGAATGGTTACTTCATACGATGCATCTAGGAAAATTAATACATCCGGATTTGTAATGCGTTTCCACATGTCTTTGACATACGAGTGTTCTTGTGCGATGTGTCGGGTCCTCATGCCGAGTTCATTCAAGCCTGATATGAGGGTGGATTTGCCAGAGGCGCAAACACCTACTATGCCAATTAAAGGTTGGTTTTGATTGGGATGCTTTTCTTCAAAATTAATCATTGGCATATCAAAATGTGCCGAGTTGGTCAGAATTGATCCTGTCCATATTCAACTGAGAAGAAATTATCCGCCATTTATTATATTGATTGGAAGCCTGACAGTCATCCGCCGCACATTATCCCCATCATGCTGTATCATGCGCATAACCACGACGCTGATATCGTCAACAGGCCTGCCATCATCCAGGCGCAGAGCCTGAGCCAATAAAGCGTCAGCCAGCACTTGCGATGAAGGCTGGCTTTCTTCGAGCAGTCCCCGCAAAGTTGTGCCTACATCCATGGGTGTACCGCGTCGTTCGCCGGCATGTATTATCCCGTCGGTGAAAATGACGACAGTTATACCTTCCTGGATCGGTATTTCAGTGATCAAGGGCTTAATATTGCGCGCTGTGCCAATGGAGCGGCTTGGCTCATTGATGCATTCTATATTTTCCTGGCGGGCGACATACATTGGGACTTCGTTGTTGCGGGCAAGCACAACCGTTTGGCTGGCTAGATCGACAGAGATAATATTTAAAGTGCTTGAAACTTTTCCATTACGTTCTGCAAAAAGGTAATCTGAAGCTGCGCGGGCTGCCGCGCCATCACGCACACCTTCGGCCAGCAAGCCAATTACTCTGCGAACAACCATCATTGAAACAGCCTTTGCGCCCCGGCCTGAAGATTGGCCATCAGCCAACACCACAGAGAGGCCGCCGCCTGGCCGTTCAACGACTTCAAGCGTATCTCCACTTTCAGAAACTGCGTATTTGTTAATTTTCGCAACCGCAATTTGAATTTCCATATTTTTATTCTAACATATTCACAGCGCTGTTGAAATCACTTGTGTTTATTTGTATTTTTCTGCAATGATGATCATGACAATATCTGACTGGATTGTCTTTTTTATAATTTGAACTTCAAATCCTACCTGGTTTAGTAATCTGCTGATCTTGTTTTCAAAACTTATTGTCAGTTCAGGAGTTTGTCCGGTGATCTTAAATAGCCATCTGGCAGCAGAATCTTGCAGACTGTGGCCTCCCAGCCAAGCCATTGGAATGATCACAATTTGACCGGTGGGTTTCAACACCCGTTCTAATTCCAGTAAAGTGCGGTTGTCCATCATATATTCGCTCGGGAAGGTTGCGATTATTCCATCAAGTGATTTTGGGGAGAATGGCAGAAATTGGGCAACGCCACACATCAACAAGGGTTGGAGGTGATTATTAAGGATATTTTTCCGGGCAACTTCAGCCATTTGCCAGCTTTCATCTAAGCCAATGGCATGAAAATTGTGTTTGATTAATTCAACCTGTAAATGCCCAGTTCCAAACCCCAGTTCCAGGATGTCAGAACCGTGGATGTATTCCAATGCCGCAACCCTCCAAAATTTCCACCTATTTAGTGAAACGAAAGCAGCAATATAATCATATGCCCAGGCGAAGGGATGGTATAGCAAGTGAAAAAAGGTTTTTAATAGTTTGTTCAAAATGGAGTGAAAAGACAAATCCAACATAAATAAAAATAAGGGTTTGACCTGTAAAGTCAAACCCTTTTTCCAAGCGCGTTATGCTAGTCCTGCGGTTCTTGTGGTTCTTCCGGGGCTTCAATTTCAGTTTTCTTGATTCGCCCGGTGGCTTTCATGACAGCTTCTCTGGTTGTTGAGACTAGTTCTTCGCTGTGCTTGCGGGCATTGAGCGTAATTTCTTCGCTCTGAGCCATTGCTTGCTTGGTCAATTCTTCAGCTTTTTGGCGAGCATCAATGGCGGCAGCTTCAGCGCGCTTCCAGGCTTCTTCAGCTTCGGCAGTAGCTTTATCGCGAAGTTCGATCGAGCGTTCTTTGATTACTGCGCGAGTTTCATCTCCAGATTGCGGTGCAAATACCAGGGCTACAACAGCTCCGGTGAGACCACCCACTATAAACCCAACCAGAAAAGCACCAAAATCATCACGTTCAGACATATTCAATCTCCTTTCGTTTTTAGATGTGTGGTTCAAAAGTGGCTATTTCTTCTTCATGCCCATCAGTTCAAATATTTTTTGCAATCCAGCGAGGTAAGAATTTAGCTTAACCACTGGATCTACGAGATTTTCACTGAGGAACTGGGTAGTTCCTCGCAGCGTGGCGATGGTTTCATTGGTTGCATCGAGAATTGGCTTGATCTCGTTATTGAGCAGGTTGATGAGGCTGGCAATTTGAATGATCAGAATAACTAGGGCGGCGCCAATCACAAGCGATTCCAGCGCCATAAAAATGATAAAAATGTCTCGGATGTTTTGTGTGGTGCCAGGGTTGATGCTTAACCCATATATCGCCAAAGCAAGTAAAAGAATAAAAATAAATGCGGAAACAATAATTGTAATAGTTAACTTACGATTGCGTAGCAACGTTTCTTTATCCACATCCTGAGAGGTGGGTAGGGTAGGTTGAATGGTTGGCTGTGTCTCTGTCATACAATTATTATAGCATAACACAAACTATTCAAGATGCTGAGCGTGAAATAATCGGGAAAATCCCCTTGACTCTGTTCGGCCTCTCTGCTATTATTATCCTACCGAACGGTCGGTAGGGAGATTCTGCATGAGTAGAGAAGCGATTTTAGAATCAGCAGCGCAAGTGTTCCGACAAAAAGGGTATGGCGGCGCTTCCATGGCAGATATTGCGGAGGTGGTTCAACTCCAGAAAGCCAGCCTTTATCACCATTTCGCCAGTAAACAGGAAATTTTACTGGAGCTTTTGGATAAAGCCCTGCTTATGGTTTCAGGTCAGATGGATTTGGTAATGGCGAAAAATTTGCCAGCAGATGAGAAACTGCGTTTGGCCATCCGTTCTTATCTCAGTACGTTGAACGAACAAGGTGATCTTGTATCGGTCTTACTGTTGGAATATCGGTCACTTGATCCGGAATATCAAGCCCGGCACATTCCGTTGAGAGATAAATTTGAAAGTTTGTGGCGGGAATTAATCCAGGAAGGAGTTGATACTGGTTTTTTTTCAGTGGATGATGTTCAGGTCACGGTTCGAGGGCTTATGGGCGCACTGAATTGGTCCATCACCTGGTACAAACCTGCTGGCAGGCTGTCGATCGAAGAAATAGCGGATATTTTTGCAAATATGTTCCTGAAGGGTCTCAGAAAACAATAGGAGGATGTTGAATATGTACGGTTTTACGCCAACAGAAGAACAAAAAATGTTGATTGATGCCGTGGCGCGCTTTTCAAAAAGTGATTTACGTACGGCCGCCCATGCAGCTGAGGAACATAAGAATCTTGCTCAAAGACTTGTAAATAAAGGATGGGAATTGGGCCTATTGCAGGCATCCACCCCAGACATTTACGGTGGGTTTGGAGAGCGTTCTTCAGTGACCGGTGTACTGGCCGCTGAAGAATTAGGCTTTGGAGATCTGGCAGGGGCTATCGCTATTATGACTCCTGGTTTGTTTGTGCTCCCAATCCTGCTGGCTGGCAATGAGCAGCAAAAGACGAATTATATTCCCCAGGTTATTGAAGGGAGTTGGCGCCCATTCACATCGGCTTTAATCGAACCGTCCTTCGATTTTGACCCAAATGCATTGAAAACGACCGCAAAAAAAGTAGACAATGGGTTTGTGCTTAATGGTGTGAAAACCTATGTGCCTTTTGCAAACCAGGCCGAAGCGATGGTGGTGTATGCCGCTTTGGATGGAGTGACGAAAGGTTTTATTGTCAGTAAAAATATAACAGGTATGGAAGTATCCGACCGGATAAAATTGATGAGCCTGAATGCGCTGCCAATGTATAGGGTGACTTTTAAAGATGTTAAAGTGCCAGAAACCAGCCTGCTGGAAGGTGACTTTGAGCCAGTCTTAGCCGGTATGCGAGTGACGAATGCAGCCCTGGCAGTTGGGGTTGCGCGAGCTGCATTCGAATACGCCTGTGGTTATGCCAAGGAAAGGGATGCTTTTGGGGTCAAAATTGCCCAAAAACAGGCCATTGCTTTTATGCTGGCGGAGATGGGTGTGGAGATAGAGTCAACCCGCTTGCTGACTTGGGAAGCTGCCTGGAAGTTGGACATGGCAAAAGAAGATGCAGCTCATGATGCCTACCTGGCTACAACCTCTGCCTCGGATATGGTTATGTCTGTAACAGACCGTGCTGTCCAGATTTTGGGAGGCCATGGGTATATACGCGATCATCCTGTCGAAATGTGGATGCGAAATGGACGTGGATTTGCTACATTCACTGGCTTAGCGATTGTTTAGGAGGAAAAATGACTATCGAGTTTGAAAACCCCAAACCGGTTGAACAGGCGCGGTTTTTATTACAAACCGTCGCTGATAATATGATGCGGCCTGTTTCGCGCGAAATGGATGAGAATGAGCATGCAATTCCCTTTGGATATGTGGAATTTATGAACACAGCCATGAAGGCCATGGGAAGTGGTTCGGCAGGCTCACTTGCCCCAAGCGAAGGTAAAAACTCGGATGATCCGACCAGGGCAAAACGTCCCTCCATCGCTTATCAGCTGCTGGCAAACCAGCTTGAAATGCTGGCGTGGGGTGATGTTGGCATGTACCTCATTACACCTGGTGGGGGACTGGGGGCCGCGGCTGTGCAGGCAGCCGGTTCTCCAGAGCAGCGCGAAAAGTTCCTGGCTCGATTTAATGGTGAAAAACCCACCTTCGCGGCCATGTGTATGACAGAACCACAGGCTGGCTCTGATACATCCGCCATTCGGACCAGGGCGGTACTGGATGAGAACACCCGTGAGTGGGTAATCACAGGTGAGAAAATATTTGTAACTGCAGGTGATAAATCCTTCAATGATCATCCTGAATTTGGCAAAGGCTTTATCGTGGTTTGGGCATCCATTGACCCATCCGCGGGTCGCGCGGGGATGCGTTCATTTGTGATAGAAGCTGGCACGCCGGGTGTCAAAGTGACCAAACTTGAAAGCAAGATGGGTATCCGGGTCAGTGATACAGCTTCTATTTCATTGGATGGCGCGCGCGTACCTTTTGAGAATATTTTGGGCAGCCCAACCGTGGAAAGGACGACCACTGGTTTCAAAGGTGCCATGGCTACCTTTGACGCCACTCGTCCTTTAGTTGCGGCCACTGGTGTTGGTGTTGCCCGGGCAGCCCTGGAAGAAGTTAAGAAAATGCTGGCCGATCAGGGTGTGACAATTCATTATGGTTTGCCTCGCCAGAAACTGTCTTCTATCGAGAAAGATGTGATCGAAATGGAGGTCATGGTTAAATCTGCTTGGTTAATGGTGATGAAGGCTGTCTGGATGGCAGACAATAAACAGCCAAATGCGCTTGAGTCTTCAATGAGCAAGGTGAAATCCGGTGATATTGTCACAAAGGTCACCCAAAAAGCGGTTGAAATCCTCGGTCCTCTCGGGTATGACCGTGAGTTTTTGCTCGAAAAATGGTTCAGGGATGCCAAGATCACTGATATTTATGAAGGAACTGGTCAGATCAATCGCCTGGTGGTTGCCCGCCAAATTCTCGGTTATTCTGGTTCTGAATTGCGCTGATAAGCGGAGGTGGTGGCCGCCTATTTGAATATAAGGTATGGTCACAGTACTTGTGATAAACAACACTAATCAAACAAATCAGGTTGTGTTACCCTCATGCTAGAGGTGAAATATGTCAGCATTATTTGCAGAACAAATGTTGGTCTTGTTTCTTATCCTGGCATTAGGGTCCTGGTTAGGAACGCTTTCTTTTAAACGAATATCACTTGGAACCGCTGGTGTTCTATTTGTAGCGTTGGTTTTTGGCCATTTTGGGCTGAGCGTCCCAAAGGTGATCATGGATCTTGGCTTACTGTTGTTTGTGTATCCTGTTGGATTGCAAGCCGGGATGCGCTTTTTTAGGACTTTTCGCAGCCAGGGAATTCGTTTTATCATAATTGCATTTGTCACGGTATTGGTTGGCGGAGTTACTACGGTAATTGTCGCCCAGGTTTGGAAACTGCCATTTGACCTGGCCACAGGATTGTATGCCGGCGCTCTTACCTGTACTCCCGCTCTGGCGGCGATCATTGATAGCGTCAATCATCTAGGAGCTGGGACCAGCGCTGCTGTTTCAGTTGGATACGGCATTGCCTATCCTTTTAGTATGGTCGGAGTGGTTCTTCTGGTTCAGCTACTGCCCAAAATACTGCGGCGCGATCTGGCGGCCGAGGAAGCCCGTTGGCGCGAAGAACAGGCCAAGGAAATGCCTGGAATTATCACGCGACAATATCGAATCACAAATCCCAATGTTGATGGGCGCATGGTCAGTGAACTCGATCTGCACCGTTTGAGTACCGTAAACCTTTCGCGGATCAAGCGTGGTGAACAAGTTTTCGCTGCTACACCGGGAACCAGGCTAAAACTTTGGGATATTGTCATGGTGGTTGGGCAAGAAGCCGAAGTAGCTAAGATGTCGGTACTATTAGGCGACCCGACAGAAACAAAGATGGATGTCAATACAGATGTCAAGAGTGTGGATGTGTATGTCAGTGAACCATCACTCATTAGTAAGAAGTTGATGAACC
Source organism: uncultured Anaerolineae bacterium (assembly GCA_903910795.1). Lineage (GTDB taxonomy): Bacteria > Chloroflexota > Anaerolineae > Anaerolineales > Villigracilaceae > UBA5195. Next base: position 11,992 of record CAIWAX010000307.1, on the reverse strand, counting down.
TTAAAATTTGGGAAAGATACACGATCGTAATCACTCGAATTCGCCGCCAGGGATTGGAAATCACACCAACCGGAACCGCCACGCTCGAAATTGGTGACAGTATTCGTGTTGTAGGCGAAAGTATTGCTGTGGATGAGTTTGTGCGTGTAGTCGCCGGGAAACCAGGCCGTACTGATGAAACCCAGATGGTGACCTTTCTGGTTGGGCTCGTTTTGGGTGTAGTGCTGGGTAATATATCAATTCCCTTGCCAAATGGCCTGACTTTATCCCTGGGAAACGCGGGAGGCGTATTCCTGGTTGGATTGGTGATCGGTCACTTCGGACGGGTTGGAACATTTCGATTATGGGTTCCACCTGCGGCACGCAACATCACGCGTGATCTTGGTTTGATGCTTTTCCTGGCTGGGGCGGGAACCAATGCGGGATCTCAATTGGTTCAAGTTGTTCAGCAGCATGGTTGGAGCCTGGTAGTGGCAGGTGTGTTGATTGCGGCGACATCGGTAATAACCGGGTTGGTGTTGATGATCCCGGTTTATCGAATGAACATGCTATCAACTCTTGGTGCTTTGTGTGCGTGCATGACAAACCCACCCGGATTGGGCGCTGCTCAATCCCTGGTGGAATCAGACCTGCCAACTCTTTCGTATGCAAGTGTTTACCCGGCGGCTCTGATTTTTAAAATTTTGCTGGCACAGCTTATGGTGCAGTTGTTGAGTAAAATTCTATAACTTATCTCACCCAAGGAGGAGATATGAAGTTACAAATTCATTCTGCAGTTGTCATAGGTGCGGGAACGATGGGCGCAGCTATTGCAGCTCATCTGGCAAACGCTGGGGTTCCTGTTACTCTCTTGGATATTCCCCCGAAGGATGCCCCGGTTGGAAATCAGAACATCCGGAATAAAATTGTTGAAGAAGGTTTGGATCGGGCAAAAAAATCACGACCTGCTTCATTCTTCTCTTCTGATCAATTTGAATTGGTTAAGACCGGAAATCTAGAGGATGATTTTGAAGTCGTTGGCAAAGCAGATTGGGTTATCGAAGTTATCGTTGAAAGCCTGAAGATAAAACAAGCACTGATGGCTCGTATTGATTCAGTTCGAAAACCAGGCTCCATTATTTCGAGCAATACTTCGGGGATTCCACTTAAGGAAATTGCTGAGGGACGTTCAGATAACTTTAAAAAACATTTTCTAGGCACCCATTTTTTCAATCCACCGCGATATTTAAAACTACTTGAAATCATTCGAACTGAAGATACCCTACCCGAAGTTGTGGATTTTATCTCTCATTTTGGCGAATACCGTCTTGGGAAGGGGATTGTATTGTGCAAGGATACTCCCAATTTTATCGGAAACCGATTTGCCTTTGGAACAGGCGCATTTGCCCTCCACTATATCCTCGAAAATGGCTATACCGTGGATGAGGTAGATGCTCTGACCGGTCCCTTGATCGGCCGCCCAAAAACAGCAACCTTTCGCTTGATTGATCTGGTAGGGATTGACGTATGGGATCATGTCGGGAGAAACTTGGCGCTTGGAATTCCCAATGATCAATATGCAATGCCATATTTAAAAGATGAAAAAGTCAACAATCTGATTAAATCCATGCTTGAAAAAGGATGGCTGGGGAACAAGACCAAAGCTGGTTTTTATAAGGAAGTAAAATCCGAAATAGGCAAAGAATTCTGGTCTCTGAATCTGAAAACCTTGGAACACGAAAAAGCTCAAAAAATACGTTTCGATTCGGTCGGCAAAGTGAGGGAAATTGAGGCGCTTGGCGAGCGGCTAAAATCTTTTCTTTCAGAAAAAGACCGTGCCGCGCAGCTTGTGCGGGCACTGATGTTGCAGGGATTTCAATATGCTTCTGCCATTCTCCCGGAAGTGGCTGATACAGTTAAGCCTGTGGATGATGCTGTTCGTTGGGGTTTTGGACATGAAGCCGGCCCGTTTGAAATCTGGGATCAATTGGGTGTTCGGGATATCGTACAAATAATGAAAACCGAAGGTTTCCCCCCGCCTGCCTGGGTGGATGTAATGCTGCAAAACGGGATTGATCATTTTTACCGAGTGGAAAATGGTCAAAAAATTGGCGTGTATGATGTTTCAAAGCAATCGTATGTGTCCATTGAACGCCATGCAAATCTGGTTGTTTTGAAAGATAAAAAGGTCATCAGCCAGAATTCCGGTGCAACCTTGTACGACTTGGGCGATGGTATCGCCGGTATCGAATTTCATACAAAAATGAACTCCCTCGATGATGACATCTTCAATATGTGCATTGAAGCGCTTGAAAGGGTTGAAACCGATTTTGACGGTTTGGTAATCGGAAATGAAGCTGAAAATTTTAGCGCAGGCGCCAATCTGTTTATGGTGGTAGTAGGTGCCCAACAGGGTATGTGGGAGACCCTAGATGAGGCCGTTCGGAAATTGCAGGGTTTAAATATGCGGTTGCGTTATTTCCCGAAGCCGGTTGTCGTAGCTCCGGCTGGTCTGGCCCTGGGCGGGGGAGCAGAAATGACCATGCACGCATCCCGGGTTGTGGCTCACAGTGAGCTATACATTGGACTGGTTGAAATGGGCGCCGGGGTGATCCCGGCGGGTGGCGGAACGAAGGAACTTCTACGCCGTATTGTCAACCCGCCGATGAATACGCCTAATGCCGATGCGTTTCCATTTTTGCAGCGTGTCTTTGAACAAATTGGGCTGGCGAAGGTAGCCACCAGCGCCGAAGAAGGCCGGCAGTTCGGTTTCCTCCGAAGAGAAGACCGAATTGTGATGCGCCGCGAACACCTGCTGACGGAGGCCAAGCAGGAGGCCCTCCATCTGGCGGCCAGAGGTTACACCCCCCCGCCTCCCGAGAAGATATATGCAGCCGGTCGAGACGCCCTGGCCGCACTGCGTGTGGGTATCCACATGATGGCAGAAGGTAAATTCATTACAGAATATGAAAAGGTTATTGCAGGCAAACTGGCGTATGTGATGACGGGTGGTGAGGTTAGCCGTCCGACCTGGGTGTCCGAACAATACATCCTTGATCTTGAACGAGAAGCATTCTTGAGCCTGTGCGGCAATGAAAAAACCCAGAAAAGGATGTGGAATTTGCTCCAGACTGGGAAACCATTACGGAATTGAGGAGGATCTTATGAATATTCGTGATGCCGTGATTGTTTCAGCCGCCCGGACGGCTATTGCAAAATCAAAACGAGGTGGCTTTGCCACTGTTCGCCCGGATGACCTGGCGGCCGCCGTGATTGTCGATCTTCTCAAACGTACACCAGGGCTGGATCCGGCCGAAGTGGAGGATGTTATCCTGGGTTGCGCATTCCCCGAAGGTGAACAGGGATTAAATATGGCTCGCACCGTGGCTCTGCGGGCTGGCCTGCCATATATTGTTAGCGGTGAAACGATCAATCGTTATTGTTCATCGGGTTCGCAATCGATTGCTCATGCTGCTTTTGCCATTATGACCGGGCAAATGGAGATTGCAATCGCAGGTGGTGCAGAATCAATGAGCATGGTGCCTATGACAGGAAATAAGTTTGCTCCGAACGCATATTTCGCGGCCAATGATCCTGGAGCTTACACCAATATGGGGCTGACGGCCGAGAATGTGGCTGAAAAATACAATATCAGCCGAGTGGACCAGGATGTTTTTGCTTTTCATTCTCACCAGAAAGCAACTGTAGCAGTGACCTCCGGGCTTTTTGATCCTGAAATTGTGCCGGTCAATGTAGAACAGGTGGATGTTATTGAAGGCCACGCCATTACCAAAAAGTTCATGGTAGCGCGGGATGAAGGCCCTCGGGCAGATACCACCCTGGAAGCTCTGGCAAAGCTCAAGCCGGCTTTTAAGGAAGGCGGCACCGTGACAGCGGGTAATTCATCCCAAACTTCAGATGGCGCGGCAGCGGTGGTAATCATGTCTTCTGAACGCGCCGCTCAGTTGGGATTGATACCCCTGGCCCGGTTTGTCGCTTTCGCCACTGGTGGGGTTCCGGCTGAATTGATGGGTATTGGGCCAGTTGCGGCCATTCCCAAAGTATTAAAAATTGCAGGTCTCAAACTCGAAGACATTGAACTCATAGAATTAAATGAGGCATTTGCTGCTCAATCACTGGCAGTTTTGCGTGAGCTCAAAATCGATTATGAAAAAGTGAATGTAAATGGTGGCGCAATTGCCCTGGGCCATCCGTTGGGCTGCACCGGGGCCAAACTGACCACGCAATTGATCTTTGAAATGGCTCGCCGAAAGGCAAAATACGGTATGGTAACCATGTGCATAGGCGGTGGTATGGGTGCCGCCACAATTTTTGAAAACCTTCAATAAAATTACATACTCAAGGAGAAAAAAGATGCCGCTCACGATTGCTGATTTGATGTCCAGGATGCCCACCGCCTTTGTGCCAGAAAAAGCCCAGGGTTTAAATGCCGTGCTGCAATTTAAGTTTTCGGGTTCCGAGCCTGGTGATTGGTATGCAGTACTGCAGGATGGCAAGGTGGAGGTTCAACAGGGAACTCACCCAAATCCAAAGATGACTCTCTCTGCGGATTCGGATGATTACATCAAAATATTCACAGGCCAGCTTGATCCAATGCAGGCTTTCATGGCAGGAAAGCTTAAGTTGCAAGGCGATCTTAATCTGGCAATGAAGATGACCCAATTCTTTAAAATACGCTAGGGTACGTGTGCGAGTCTAAAAAATGAAAAAAGCAGGCTCTCTTTTAAGAGCCTGCTTTTTTCATTTTTTTGTGGAATCAACTCTTTAGAAATTCATCCAGCGCTGTTTTACTGATGCGGTAAGCATTGCCGAGCTTTTTGGCTTTTAGATCGCCAGAAGTAATGGCAGCCATGACGTCTTCTTCGGAAACGCGTAAAATTGCGGCTGCTTCAGATGGGGTCATCACTTCAGGAGTTCCTGCGTTCTGAGGTGCAGCAGCTTGAGCTTGAGGTTGTGCCTGCTGTTGGGTTGGCTGCATGCCTCCTTGCAAAGCCTGGCCCATGATGTTACCGATGCTCATGCCCGCGCCAATGCCTGCTGTCAGTCCCGCGCCGCCGTTCTGATTGTTGGCAGCATCGCGCATCGCATCGGCGGCCTGCAGTTGGGTGTAGACATTCATATCTAACATACCCATATCGCGCAATTCTTGCGCTGATTTATCAGAGGGTTTTAAGTTGCCAATGTAGAAGGTTTTGAGTTGCAGCCCCAGGGCGGCAAAGTCATCCTGCGCTTTTGCGCGCACACCAGCGCCAAGTTCTTCAGTAAGACCAATCAGTTCAAGAACATTTTTCTTTGCACCAGTTTCGCCGAGTAAATCCTGCAGTTTGGAAAGCAAGACAGTGCGTACGCGGTCTTCTATTTCTGTAGTGCGGAAAATTGCCTGTTTCCCAACGATGTTTGTCACAAACAATTGGGGGTCGCTGACCTGGTATGAATAGGTGCCAAAGCCTTGTAGCAGCGCCACACCAAGTCCCACACCCGGATTACGTACGATGATGGGTTGCGGTGTGCCCCATTTTTTATTCGCAAATTCTTTCAAAGAAACAAAATAAACTTCTGCGGGAAATGGTGTGCGATCATTAAAAGCTTTACCAATAAAATCTATCACCTTTGGAATGTTTGCGGTTGCCAGGGTGTGCATTCCAGGGCCAAAAACGTCCAGCGCCTGGCCATTTCGGAAGAACACGGCTGCCTGGCCATCCCGGACAATTAGCTGAGAACCCATGCGATAATCGCCAATTCCGCTATCATCCGGAAACCGGTGAACAATTTCATCCGCCATTTCATTGCGGTATTCAATAACATCAAAAATTCTGGCCATGACTTTCTCCTTTTGACCTTAGTCGACTGAATTATTATAGTTCAAGCAATTACTACTTTCAAGCAGATATACGCGATACATAAAAAAAAGTTGTTACTTAGGCGTTTTTCCCTCGCTGGAACATTATAGTATCTGGGTGATATAAAAAAAGTTACTACTCAGCCATACTTCGAAATTGTCATTGCAAGCCGCCGCTTTTGTTCTTTCCCGAAGGACACCGGGACAGGTGTGGCGGCCTGGCAATCCCTGCTCCCGGTGAGGAGATTGCCACGCTCGCTGGAGAGCGCTCGCTCGCAATGATATGGCAGAGTAGTTACTGAAAAAATTCAATCAGGTGATTTCATCATTTTTCCAGTGGCCTTGTTTCTGAGCATGATAATCTCGGCCATGATGCTGACCGCGATTTCTTCAGGGGTTTCTGCCTGAAGTTCAAGCCCAATTGGCGAATGAATGCGGGCGATAGCTTCTTCGGAAATGCCGCTTTCTTTTAAGCTTTTAATGGTTGTCGTCCAACGTCTTCGCGAGCCAATTACACCAATATAGGCAGCGCTGGTTTCGAGCAAGGCAGGCAATCCGGGTACATCCACGTTAACACCCCTGGTGGTAAGAATTAAATACGTATGCCGGTTGATTTTTGTTTGTTTGGGTAACTCTTCCATCCGGATGGGGAGAAACTCATCTGCATCTGGATTCATTTCAGGGGTGCAAAATTCGATCCGGTCATCTGAAACAGCTACACGGAAGCCCAACCATTTTGCCAGATGGGCAACCGCTTTTCCTACGTGACCTCCGCCTATGATAATGAGTTTTGGAGCTGGTAAAACAGGATCCACAAAAACCTCCACCTGACCGCCACAAACTCCAGGGTCGCCGCGGGCGGGATCTGTCATTGAGTAGGATAATTTTCGGGGTTTGCCATCGCCGAGGGCAATCCAGGCTTCGTCCAAAATCCGATGTTCAAGTTCGCCTCCGCCAACCGAGCCCGCGAATTCTCCATTTTCGAACACAACCATCTTGCTGCCGATATGACGCGGTGTTGAGCCATGCGCTTCGGTAATCGTACAAAGCGCAAAACTCTCACCGCGTTTCTCCAGATCAGCCATGAGATGGTATAAATTAATTGTCATTTTTCTAAAAGTCCCAAAATAGCAGGTAATAATTGTTTTTTACGAGATACAACACCGGGTGCGTCTCGAGTGCCATCGGGCAGAGGTGGAAAGGGTAATTCTTCCAGAATAGGAGGTGACGGTTTAGAAATTAAAACTCTGCTCGAACCACGCACAACATCTGTAACCAGCAATACAGTGAAATCAAGGCCGCGTTTTTCTCTTAAATCATTGAGTGCGAGCTGCAAACTTTCCAGGTGTTCCCGTATTTGTAGCAAGTCTGTTACCTCTGCCTGCGCTACAGCAAACTGGAAACCACCTGATTCGTAAGGTTTGATATCTGTGCTGACAATATCATTTGGGTCTTTGTTTTCCAAACCGGCGCCGGCTGAGAGAACTGCCATACCAAAGGTTTGGATGTTTTCGCCTTTGAGGGGGCCGCTTCCAACGAAAGCCCAGCGTGAAAGCCGGTCGGCTGCCAATTTATCGCGTGCCGTGGTAGTGGGAGAGGTTAATATAAGCGTGTCTGCGAGCAGGCCGGAGAGCAAAATCCCGGCTAGGGGCGCTGGCAGGGATAAACCGGCTTCGGCGGTTAACTCCGAAACAAGTGTACTTGTTGATCCAACCGTATCGACCGTGAATTTGATTGGTTGGTGAGTATGAGGATTGCCCAGGCGGTGATGATCCAGAATTTCTAGTAACTCCGCTTCTTCCAGCGCTGCAATCGCCTGGCGCGGCTCGTTGTGGTCAACTAGCACAATTTTGAGTCGGGGAGGATTTAATGCCGCGCGTTGGTGGCAAACTCCCAGGTAGTGCCCGGTTTCATCCACAATGAAAAAATCGTTGTGCTCATCCCTGTAAATCCGATTAAGCGAATCGCGAATATGGGAATTGGCCTGAAATTTGGGGTTATCCTGATCGGCTGCATCCTTGCAGGGTGCAGACATGATATCTACTATGCGGTGATCGCTCAAGTCCAGCCTGGGACCGACCACTTGTCGAAAGAAGTTGAAGAGGCTTAGGCCGTTGATCATACCGAATGGTTTGCCATCCTCTGAGACCACCGGCGCAAGGCCACCTGTCCGGCTGGCAAGATTCCATGCTTCGCTCAGGGGTGCATCTGGAAGTACTGTATCGAGCTGGCGCATCACGGATTCAAATCGAGGCGAAGCATCTGTAAGTAGAAGCGGTGCCTCCAGTTCCAGGCGTTTCAAAATCCATGATGTTTGAGGATTAACCGCGCCTGCCCTGGAAGCAACAGCATCCAGACCATCCCGTTGACGTATCAACCAGGCGTATCCCATTGCCGCCGCGATTGAGTCGGTATCCGGGTTTATATGGCCGGTCACATAAATCGTATCAGATTTGTTTGGCATAATATTTATCCTGCAGGCGCACCTTTGCCAGTTAGGCAATTAAAAATGATAGTTTGATTATATATAGTTAAGCCGTATTTAGAGATTTGATTGCTTTCCAGACTCTTTCTGGCGTGGTTGGGTTCTGATCAACATTAGCACCAATGGCATCAAGGATGGCATTGCCGACCGCAGGAGCCACACCATCCATTGGGATTTCCGCGACAGCCTTGACGCCAAAGGGGTGGCTTGGTTCAAAGGTTTCAACGAAAATAGTCTCGAGGGTAGGTACTTCATCAGAGCGGAAAATATGATAAGTATCCATATCCCGTTCACGGGCAGAGCCAAACAAGTCGTAACGCATTTCTTCACAAACTGCGTAACCAAGCGCCTGAATCATACCGCCTTCTATTTGTCCGGATGCAGTCAGCGGATTGATGATGATGCCAGAATCGACAGCCATGACCAGGTTGTCCACAGTGACAGCGCCAGTTTCGATATCTACAGTGACCTCCGCGAATTGTGCGCCAAATGGAGGTGGGGAAGATGGGGAGACATACGAGGCGGCGGCCATAATTTGGCGCTGGTCATTGTGGTGGAGGGTATCGAGAGCAATTTCAGCCAGACTGACAGCTCTTCCGTCTGGGGCTACTGCCTGACGGTTAGCGAGAGTGATGTCTTCGGAGCTCAAAGCCTGTTCTGGTTGTTTAGTGGATACATTTTTATTTAACATTTTTGCGGCGCGGGTTTTTATTTGCTCGGCTACATCTTTGGCGGCATTGGTAGCTGCAGTGCCAGAAATGTAGGTTGTCGAGGATGCATATGCGCCTTTATCAAAAGGTGTAAAGTCAGTATCTGATGAATAACAAATCATGTCATCAATGGGGACGCCCAAAACTTCAGCAGCCATTTGGGCAAGCACCGTGTCAGAACCTGTCCCCAGGTCCGTTGCTCCGATTTGCAGGTTAAAAGAACCATCATCATTCATTTTGATCATGGCACCGCCCATATCGAGATAGGGAATGGCTGTACCCTGCATCACCATCGCCACACCGATGCCCTTTCTCTTTGTTCCTTTGCCGCTCGTGTTTGAAGAATGCCAGGTTTCATTGCCAAATTTGTCATCCCATCGAATGGAAGCCCTGGCCTGGGCAACGCACTGTTCCAGTCCAACAGTGTGAACGATCTCCGGACGAGGCTCGCGGCCCTCGTTCCAGGCTGTGCTGAAAGGATGGAACTCTCCGGCGTGAATGGCATTTTTGAGCCTGAAATCAATAGGATCGAGACCCAGGGCTCGGGAGATTTTTTCCATATGTCGGTCCAAAGGCCAATAACCCTGCGGAACCCCATACCCACGAAATGCGCCGGCAGGAGGAGTGTTTGTATAAACAACATCGGCGTAAAACCGGATATTCGGTGATTTACGATATTCGCCATCTCCGACATAAAGCCCCATGGATTTGTGACCAGTATTGCCAGTGACCGTCAGAGCATGGCAGCCATAAGCACCGGTGTCAGAAAGGGCATACATGGAATTCGCTGTAATTGTGCCATCTTTCTTGACGCCGGTTTTCATTCGTACACGCATAGGGTGGCGGGAGCGGGCCGCGATAAACTCTTCTTCGCGGGTATATTCATACAAAACTGGCCGGCGGGTTGCAATGGTTAAATGTGCGGCGACATCTTCCATTAATACTTCTTGTTTGCCGCCAAATCCACCACCAATACGAGGTTTGATAACCCGTATGCGCTTGATAGGTAGACCAAGAACTGGGGCAAGCATGCGCCGAACGTGGAATGGAACTTGAGTGGATGTTCGAATTACAAGACGATCATCTTCATCCCAATATGTCATACAAACATGGGGTTCGATGTGTGCTTGTTGAACCTTCGGTACTTCATACTCTGCTTCGAAAATTTGATCGGCTTCGGCAAAACCTTTTTCAACATCTCCGATATCAATCCGGATTTCTGAAGCCAGATTTTTCTCAGGATGAGAATCAGCAAAATTTACATATTCGGGTTCATCATGAATGCGAATAGCGCCAGGCTGCATGGCGAGAGCCATATCCAAAATTGCATCCAAAACCTCGTATTCAACATCGATCAGTTTGATGGCCGCTTCGGCAATCTCTTGAGTTTCAGCGGCCACAAAGGCAACCCGATCCCCTACAAAACGCACCTTGTTATCCAAAGAAAACGCATCCAGAGGACCAGGAATCGGATCAGATTGGCCGGCTGTGGAATAAACAACACGGGGAATATCCTGCCATGTTAAAACAGCGGCCACACCCTCCAGCGCCCTGGCTTTGCTTGTATCCATGCTTTTAATACGAGCATGGGCAAATGGGGAGCGCAAAACTTTGGCATGCAGCATGTTGCGCGGTTCAATATCCGCCGCAAAGGCTGGCTTGCCTTGCGCTAACTTGATGGCATCCACCTTTTTTTCAGGCTTTCCAACTATTTTGTATGGAGACCGATCGGGCGTTAAAATCAATTTGGGCATAACTGCGGTTTGAGTACTACTTGATGACCCGCTCAATGGTGAATCATCCCTGAGATCAGGTGATTCTTTGGGCTGTATCCAGCTCCAGCCATTTTCTGCTTCTGGTTCGGCCTCACCACGCAAAACAGCGGCGGCCCTCAAGATTGCGCGCACAGGTTTGGCATAACCTTTGCATCGGCACAAAACCCCTGAAATTGCTTCTCGGACCTCCATCTCGCTGGGGTGGGGGTTTTTATCAAGAAGTGCCTTGGCTGCCAATATCTGGGCCGGCGTACAATACCCGCATTGAATGGCGCCACTTTCAATAAATGCTTGTTGAATGGGATGCAGGCCATCTGTTTTCCGCCAACCCTGATCCGGGTGTTCACCCAGGCTTTCAATCGTGACAATTTGATGGCCTTCCGCCTGGGCTGCCAGTATTAAACTTGCATTCATTGGTTTGCTGTCAAAAATCACAGTATCCGAGCCGCTCAGGCCCTGTTCGTCACCAAACTTGACCCCGTAATATCCTAGGCGGCGAAGTACACTGAAAAGCGTATCTCCTGGCAGGCATTCAATTTCATGGACTTTGGCATTAATGGTCAATTTGAGTTTCATGCTGGATATTCCTTCTCAATTCATCGATGATTATTTTATTGCCTGTTTCATTTTGATAAAGCCAGACTTCCCAACCATTTACAGAATTTCCACCGCAAAACTGTTTTGCCAGGCTGTGGATCGAGCCAGTAAAATCCTGGTATGTAATTTTCCCATCGGCCCGAATACTGGCAGCGATTGATTCATCGCTTGACAACCACAATAATTGACCTGGTTTTAGCAACCCGGCTTCCAGGAGAGAAGCAAACGGAATGCGGGTATTCCGGCGTTTTTCGGGAATAACAATTGCCTCCAGTGGGGCAGTTTCAACTGAATTTATCCGATCGCTGGCAAGGGAAACGTACTTTTTATCTTGTTCGATCCCAATCCAATTCCTGCCAAGTTTTTTGGCTACTGCGCCGGTTGTACCAGAACCAAAGAAGGGGTCAAGGATAATATCACCTGGATTAGAACTTGCCAGGATCACCCTGTATAACAAACCTTCTGGTTTTTGAGTTGCATGAGCCTTTTCACCGTTAACCTTCAGTCGTTCCTTGCCAGTTGTCAGCGCTATCAACCAATCAGACCGCATTTGTAAATCATCGTTGAATGCCTTCATCGCTTGGTG
>CAIWAX010000306.1 GCA_903910795.1 uncultured Anaerolineae bacterium | reverse complement strand
CGCAAAGAACGCGAGCCGACTCGTTAACCAGCCCGAAGGGCTTTCATGGCGTGAGCCGGGGCTTCAGCCCCAGGCGGGCCAGATAAACAGACATCTTGACATAAACCGGGAATGCTAAACTTGTGACTGATGCCCTTAGGGGAGAGAAGCGGTCGAAGTTCCCGCTTAAACCAATAACGAAAGTTTGAAATTTTTCAAAAGGGTATAATAAATTCGATAGAAACGATCCGTGTACCCCGTAAGCAGCTTATAACGATTTGCCAACAATACCAGGTGAGTCGCCTGGCTTTATTTGGTTCAGTGGCGCGCGTCGAAGCGCGCCCTGAAAGCGATGTAGATATACTTGCTTACCAGATGAATTTCACCAGAAGCACCGGATGATGCCCTGGTCAGATATTAGCGCCGCCGGGAGCCAGGTCAGGCAGGCAGAGCCTCAGCACGCTGATCATTTTTACCGTCACCTAAAAAGTCTATGATCAAGACTGGGAGCAGTGAGATAAACCATGTCATGTACCCCTCATAGAGAACGCTGTTAAAGTTTGTGAAAATCGCGAAAATAAGGGTCGCGGAAATAAATAATTTTGTCATTCCTTTGAAATTGAGGCTGTAAACGCCAAATATTAATAAGAGCATTGGAAGACGCGCAACCAGCCCGGACCAGTTTACTATTTCACCCAGACTTGGAGCAGAAAAATGATTTTCTGCCAGGCGTGTGACTGAAAACAAAATCGAATTTATAAACCCGGGGGCATTCCAAAACAGGAAGGGCAGACTGGTAATCAAAGGGATACTGGCGATCAGCAGCATAGCGTTTAAGGATCGCAGCAGCCTGTCTTTTGTATGCCGGCCTTCCAGAAAAATCAAAATGACCAGGATGGGCGCGATAAAAATGGCGATTTGTTTTAATGCCAGGGAGATGCTGAACAGAAGCAGGCTGAGCTTTCTTTGGGAAGAGAAAAGGATCAGTCCGGCGAGCATAAAAAATATGGGGATAAAATCGAGGTCGACAGTTGCCACCATTTTTAGCGTCCAGCGATTAAAAAGCCAGAAACCAGCAGCAAAAATACCAACCCATTCCAATTTCCGCCTGGCATAGGTAGCGAAAAGCAAAATCGCGGTCGCCACCTCAAAACCTTGAAAGATCAGGCCCCAGAATTTGATCCAGGCCGGGTAAGCAGTTAAACCAAGTATCTGGCTGAGAGCCGACAATTCGTAAAATAGCGGGAAATAGGTGGCGTATTTCAGATTTGAAAGCCCATCCCCAGTCAGCACGCGTTCATACGGATTTGACAAGATTAAGAGGCGCTGGCCTTCGATATAGGAATAATAGATATCCTGCTTATCCAATTTTGGTTTTGGTATGGCCTGGTTTACCTGTTTGGCAAAATAGAGCATACCGATCAAAACCAGGATGGACAATCCAATCAAAATTTTCTTTAACATAATCCTTCGATTTCTTGATAACAACGTTTTAGCTAATTCGTCTTGTGTTTTGTTCAATTAATATTCCTGGATTGGTGGACAAAATTAAAATAACATAATATTCGGTTCTCGTAAAGGATGCAGCCCAAACTTTGCAGGGCTTTCTTAAAATCCTATATGATGACTTTTCCAGTGGAAAGTACCCACGATTTGCTTAGCGAATCGTTCAGTATGGATCAAGTTCAAAATTTTCTGGTTCTGATGTTTTTTGTGGTTTGATGCGAAGCCACACTCTTGACGACACGAGAAAATAGCAACTTATGCGGTATTGCGAAAAAGGCACGGTTTAGATTGAGCAAAAGCAGCTTTACAAATTCCAGATGTTTTGCATCTGCAAAAAAAGGTGAAGTGTCCAGCGCAGACCCACCGCCGGGGTTTTTATGGTAAAAATGGGGGAACAGAAGCGGTCGAAGTTCCCGCTTAACAAAACAAAGGAGCGTATTGTGAAAACCCAGAAGGAAGATTTAAAGGATTTGACCCAGCTCGGACGGCAGGTGCTGCCCAGCAAGCAGATGGAAGCCTTCCCCAACCATGACACGGATCGCTTTTTCCTGGTCAGCCTGCACACGGATGAGTTCACCTGCCTGTGCCCGATGACCGGTCAGCCGGATTTCGCCAGCATCACGGTCAGGTACATCCCCGACAAACTGGTGGTGGAGTCAAAATCGTACAAGCTGTACCTGTGGTCGTACCGCAACGAGGGCGTTTTCCACGAGCACCTGGTCAACACCATGCTGGATGACCTGGTGAAGCTGCTCGACCCGCACTATTGCAAGGTGAGCGGAGCCTTCAACGTGCGTGGCGGGATTGACATCACGGTGGAAAGCGAATTTTGCAAGACCCCCAAGTCCAAAGAGATCCTGGCTTAAATATGCTGACCGACCGCCCATTTGACCTGCAAGCCGCTGCCCGGATTTCCGCCCGGCTGGTGAGCCGGTAATTCGGGAAGGTTATTCTTAGTGGAGAAAGCTATGCGCAACAAGATAACGAAGCTGCGACAAAAAGCAGGATGGTGGCGGAGGCTGGGATTGTTGATGGCAAGCTGTGCCCTGCTGGCAGGCTGTGCCGTGCCGTCCTTCCTATTACCACCCACACCCGTGCCAACCAGCGTGAATGCGATCCCCAGCAAGACGCGCCGGCCGCCGACGGAAACGCCCCTGCCCACAGCAAATTTCCAGGCCAGGGCCACGGCCACCCCCAAAGCAGCCAAAAAAGCCAGCCCAACGCCCAGCCCGACGATTACCGACACGCCTTTCGACGTCAAGGCGACGGTCAAAATCGCGGTGCATCTGCCGCTGACCGGCGACAGCGCCGCCGCGGGCAACAGTCTGTACAACGCGGCCAGGTTGGCCGTCCGGCAGCTCTCCAGCCCGTTGAACCAGCAGGGTATCGCGGTGGAACTGGTGGCCTTTGATGACCAGCATGATGTGGAAACGGCGGTGAAAAACGCCAACCAGTTTACGGCCGACCCGGGGTTCCTGTGCGGGCTGGGAGGTTACAATTACAACGTCATGCTGCAGGTCGAAGATATCTACCACCAGGCCGGGCTGGCTTTTATCGACCCGAGCCTGACGGCGCCGGGCATCACAGAGAAAAGATACCTGGAGATCAACCGCCTGATAGGGCGCACGGACGGCGAGGGCATCGCCGCCGCGCAGTTCACCAAGGCCAAAGGCTTTAAGAGCGTTTACATCATCAGCGTCAGCCCCAGCGATGGCAAGAAGAACGTCTCAGGTTTTCTGAATACTTCGGCCGAACTGGGCCTGAAGCAAGCGGGCTATACGATCACCAACCTGACGGAAGGTTTTAAGACCATCATCGGCAAGGTCACCTACCTCAAGCCGGATGTGGTCTATTTCCCCGGCTCGGCGATCCAACTTGGGAACTTTATCCGCGAGGCGCGCACAGCCGGGTACCAGGGTGCCTTCATCGGCAGCGAAAGCGCCAATAACCCCGGGTTTGCCGACCTGGCCGGGCCGCTGGCTCTGCAGGGCGGGGGCACCTTTTTCACCTCCACCAGCGCCGCGCCGGGCGCCTATCCGGGGGCCACGCAGTTCGTCAAGGATTACCAGGCCGCCTACGGCGCCAACGCCGCGATGAACAGCAATGCGCTTCAGGCTTATGATGCGCTGGGGATGTGCCTGAAGGCGATTGAGAATATAGTGGCGAAAAAAAACGGTCTGCCCCGATCAGACCAGATCGTGCTGCCCACACGCCAGGAAGTCGTCAGCGCAATCCGGGCCATGCAGGATTACCCGGGCATCAGCGGAACGTACAGCTTTAACCTGCGCGGCGACCCGCTGCAGGTGGATTATTTCGTTTACCAGTTGAGCACGTCCGACCCGAAGAAGTGGGGTTCCAACCCGCTGGTGGGCACCTTCCGCACGGCGCCGCCGCTCTAAAGAAGTGCCGGCAGGTCAGGCGTCAGAGAAGCGGGGCATGGCGCTCTTAAAGCCTGGGGCTGAAGCCCCGGCTCATGCCATGCAAGCCCTTCGGGCTGATTAACGAGTCGGCTCGCGTTCTTTGCGCCGTGTGGGTTAGCCGACTTCCACGACATGAGGCAGGGACTCACCCGTCGGGCGCCCTGTGGGTCAGCGCAATCAATAGTTTAATATTCAGCAACTATACCTGCCTCAAGCAAAATTGGCATGAAAGTAGGTCAAAATACCCTTGACACGCTGTCAAAAATCTTAACTTGTGACTGATGGGGTGAGCAGTTACATCAGACTTTAAGAAAGCCCTGAACCCCCTTCCCGAAAACGTGTATAGGCCGGGCGTGAGGGTGTAAAATAACCTGAGCCTATGACAACTCTCTCAAAAATCGCCGCCAACAAATACTGGCAGTACGCGCTGTGGCTGGCGCTGTTCACGATCGTTTACAACCTGGCCGAGGGACTGGTCTCGGTTTACTTCGGCGCGCACGATGAGGCCCTGACTCTGTTCGGGTTTGGGCTGGATTCGTTCATCGAGGTGCTGTCGGGCGCGGGCATCCTGGCGATGGTGCTGCGCATCCGGCAGGATAGCGACGCGCCGCGCAGCAGCTTTGAGCGCACGGCGCTGCGCATCACCGGCAGTTCGTTTTATCTGCTGGCGGCCGGGCTGGGCCTGACGGCCATTTATAACCTGTGGACGGGGCACAAACCCAGCACCACGCTGCCCGGTCTGCTGATTTCGCTGATCTCGATCGGTTTCATGTGGCTGCTGGTGGCGGCCAAACGCAAGGTGGGCGGCGCGCTTGGTTCGGCCCCCATCCTTTCAGACGCGAACTGCTCGATGGTCTGCATCTACATGTCGGTTGTGCTGCTGGCCGCCAGCCTGGTGTACCAGTTCACCGGTTTTGGTTTTGTCGACAGCCTGGGCGCGGCGGGATTGATCTATTTTTCGATCAACGAGGGCCGCGAGGCTTTCGAGAAGGCCAGCGGCATAGATGAATAAGACAAGACTTCCGAAGCGCAAGAGCGGCGGACTTCGGAAGTCTGATGACGCACGCAACCCGCCCCAACACAAAAACCAATGACAACCCATTCCCATTCCCACACTTCCTCAAGCACAAACTCGAACCGGCTGGCGCTGGCCCTGGGGTTGACGCTGGCCTTCGTATTCGTGGAGGCCGGGGCGGGTTTCTTCGCCAACAGCCTGGCGCTGCTGACGGACGCGGCCCACAACCTGACGGATGTGCTGGCGCTGGCTCTGAGCTGGCAGGCGCTGCGCCTGGCGGCCCGCCCGGCCAGCGCGGATAACACCTTTGGGCATCACCGCGCCGGGATTCTGGCGGCGCTGGTCAACTCGACCACGCTGGTATTGATCTCGCTGGGGGTGTTTTACGAGGCCATCCAGCGCTTCAGTGAAACGCGCCCGGTTAACTCTGGCATCCTGGTGGGAGTCGGCTTGCTGGCCTTGCTGGTGAATGGGCTGACGGCCTGGATGGTACACGCCGGCAGCCAGCATGATCTTAATATGAAGAGCGCCTTCGTGCACTTGCTGGGCGATGTGCTGGCGACCATCGGGGCGGTGCTGGCGGGGGTTGCCATTTCCTTCACCGGCTGGAACTGGCTCGACCCGCTGGCCAGCATCTTCATCGGCGTGCTGATTCTGTTCAACGCCTGGGGCATCATCAAAGAGACGATCGACATTTTGATGGAGAAGACGCCGCGCGACATCGACATGCAGCAGATGATCACGGAGATGCAGGCGGTGCCAGGGGTGCGCGGGGTGCATGATCTGCACGTCTGGAGCGTCACCCAGGAGCTGCGGGCGCTCTCGGTGCATATTCTGACGGATGCGCTTTCGATGAGCGCGGGGGCCGAGATCCAGGCGGCGCTGGGGGCGCTGCTGGGGCAGCGTTATCACATCGCGCACGCCACGCTGCAGTTGGAGTGCGCCGGCTGCGTTCCGGCGGTGCTGTACTGTGATATTCAGGAGGGGATGCACGAACACGGGTAGGAAACATCCACCCTAACCACAAAATCGGGGGCAAGCCCGGAGCATGGTGCTGCAAATTTCACTTTATGTGACACATGCTGCTGGTTTGCTGCCCATACCCAGGCAGATACAACGCTTTAACGCTACCACCCGCAGGTTCCTATCCGCGCCGGGTGGATGGGGTCCTGCGGGTGGTTAATATGAACGGACTTCCACTGGCAGCGCACTCCCGTAAAACTGCCGGGGGGATGCGCATGCGAGGCAGTACACCTGTCATCTGTTCGTAAACAATGATGTATCAGAACATGCCACACGTTATCGGGCTGCATTTTTGAGTG
>CAIWAX010000305.1 GCA_903910795.1 uncultured Anaerolineae bacterium | reverse complement strand
TGAATGGATTGCCTTATTTTTACCCGATTTTCTCCCTGCTGAGAATGTTTGGAACTTGACCACTTTTTCAGCAGACTCCTAGGGTAAATAAAACAATGGATGTTGACCGTGGGCGCCTTGTTGGATACCCTGGCTGGCGATAAATATCGTGCGCCACGCTGGGGGACCGATCTCAAATAGCTGGACAGGCTGCTTTTAGAGCCGCAGCGATTATGGCGCAGGTATCTAATCGGCAATCCTCTTTTTTTCTGACGCATTTTATGCGAATATTGGCTGAAAATGAATTCAAAGAGTAAAATCCTTTAAACGCCGTTTCGTCTGATGTCCCCCGTTTTTTTATACATAGACCTGAATATCCCATGAGATGCTCGTTATGCTGAGACGCTTTTCAATTAATTTAGCAATTATTACGATGATCATCGATAGCCTGCTGGTGCTGGCCGGGATTTCCATCACCACATTTGTGATCGACCGGCAATTGACCAATGTGGTTGGGATCAGGGCGCAGTTTTCGCCATTTACATTTATCGTTTTTCCGATCATCTGGTGGGTTATTTTTCTGGTTGGATCTCTATACGATAATCGCCGCAACCTGAGAATTGTTGATGAATTAACCTCCTTTTTACTCCTCAGCCTGTTGGCTACCATCTCTCTGGCAGGTATTCTCTATCTTGCTAAACTGAGCGTTCACCGCACCGATTTTCTGACTTTCGTTGTTCTGACAATCTTTATGCAGTTACTAGCACGCATTGGTTTGCGCATTGCATGGCGCACAAATAACCATCATGCCAACGGTAACGGAATCCATAAAATTTTAATCATAGGGGCCGGGGGAACAGGCCAGCGGGCTGCGGCTGAAATCCAGAAATTTGATAGTGGATCAGCTATCCAGATTGTGGGCTTTCTAGATGATGACCCGCAAAAACTGAATCAACCTGAGGTGCTTGGAAGGGTCATGGATGCCCAACGGGTGATTACTGATCAGCACATCACCGGTGTCTTGATCGCTCTGCCCGACAGCGCCCACAAAGTCCGCGAAGAACTGATCGATATTTTAAAGCGCCTTTTAATCGACGTATGGGTGATCCCGGATGTTTTCCGGTTGGCACTCTACAGGCCAAGATTGGAAACATTCGCTGGAATGCCGATGCTGGATTTACGTGCCCCAGCCATTAACGATTACCAGCGTTTGGCTAAACGCATTTTTGACCTTTTCGCCGCCTCCATCCTGGCTGTATTTACAAGCCCGATCATGCTGCTGATTGCCATCCTCATCCGTCGGGACAGCGAGGGCCCGGCTCTCTTCCGTCAGGAGCGCATCGGGGAAAACCGCAAACCCTTCAAAATGTATAAATTCCGCACCATGGTTCAGGATGCTGATAAATTAGCCGGGACAGTTCAACATCTTGATATAAACGGCAATATTTTGCACAAAACGCCAGATGATCAGCGTATCACCCGGGTTGGGCGCTTCTTGCGGCGCACCAGCATGGATGAACTTCCGCAACTCTATAATGTTCTCAAGGGCGAAATGAGCCTGGTTGGTCCGCGGCCTGAACTTCCATACCTGGTGGAGAACTATCAACCCTGGCAGTACGCCCGTTTCGCCGTCCCACCCGGGCTGACAGGCTGGTGGCAAATCAACGGCCGCAGCAACAAACCCATGCATTTGCACACTGAAGATGACATATATTATGTTCAAAACTGTACGATCTGGCTGGATATTCAGATTTTATTAAAAACGGTTATCGTTGTCCTGTTTGAAACCGGCGCTTTTTAAGTTCCTGTTTGATTAGAAAATCGGCGCTTCCTTCCCAATGAGCCACTTTACGATTCCGGAAGATTCACAGAATATTGTATGAAAGAAACTGCAAAATTATCTGCACTTTCAGCAGTGTGCCCATACTTGGGCTTAATAAATGACCCATCAACCTACCTTATCTACCCTGGGGCGGCCAATCATTGCTTCCATTGCCGCCCGGCTGCGGTACCCAGACTGGAACACCAGACAGGATATTGTCTGGTGGAAGCACACGAAATTTGCCCGGTTTACAAACAGCCGGATGGAAGAACTTTCCCCGCAGAGTTTAGGCTTTACAACTCTCAACGCCGAATGTTGAGGCTTCCCTTCACGCAAATCATAATGATTGCAATCGGCTTTTTTGCGATAGCTTCGTTTTTCGGGATTATTGTCCAGAGCTATCTCGCAGGGAAGGCACCATCGGCCCCAATTGGTTCTGAAATCAGCGCCGGGGCGCTGATTGACGTGCCTTCAGCCGGTCCCACCCGGCCTTTTTCAACAAGTGCAACGCTGCCTGATACAACCAGCCCTTCACCCAACCTGGCCTCGACCGCCTCCCTGACATCAACTTCCACTTTCACGCCAACGCTGACCTTGACAAATACTTTGACTTCCTCACCAACAATCACCCTGACGAAAACCGCCACACTCACATTCACATCCAGCCCGACTGTTTCACGCACACCAACCATCACACCCAGCCCGACTTTTACTCCCACTACCACCCTTACCCCCAGACCAACTGTTACACGCACCCCGACTCTAACAACCCGGCCATCCAGCACGCCAAGCCCGACAGCAACCCCTTCGGCACATGGACTCGAGATGTCCATTCAGGTGGATGCGCTTCGATTTGTTTTACACCGCGTCATGGCCGGGGAAAGTTTGGATATCCTTTCCAGGAGATATAATACAACTCCGGCCACCATCCAGGCGATCAATAATCCAAATCACCCGTTGGTCTGGGCTGGTTTCGTAGTCATCCTGCTCCCAGGTGTTCAAACTCCCGATCCAGCCTGGCCGATTATCCAGCCTTACCAGGTGCTGGATAAACAGGTTGCAATAGATGATCTGGCAGCCAGGCTTAAGGTCAACGCAGCCTTGTTGAGACATTACAATGCCTGTGCAGAAACCTGCCAGCTATACGCGGGAGATTGGGCAATTATCCCTTCCCCATAGCCAAAAATCAAAACCCGGGGGATTTTTATCCACAAGGGTAATTTCAACTCGCCATGTTTAATCCTTTATCAGGCTTTTTTAGCAAATGAAACCAGAAGAACCACAGGAACATCTCAGGGAAATCCTGGAGAATCTGCGCGTCCCAGAGCGGCTCGACACGCACCCCTGGGTGAATTATTTGTTTGTGCGCGAGGCTACCTCAGAAGATCCGAGCCTGGCTGCCAAAAATCCTGGCAGCCAATTGGTTGGTGCTGTTAAGCGAATTTTCTCAAGCATGATGCCCACCACGCCGCCCAAGCGCGGAAAACGACTCGATACTCGCTGGGGGGAGTTCGGCCTGCTGGCGGCTCAATACTTTGCACCCTTTGTTTTTGGTTTACCTGCACCCCAATCAATGCGCGAAGCATGGGGAAAAATTGATCTGGCGATTTTATGGTTCGTTTTCGAAAAAACACCTGAGAACCTGGCAGAGGCGGATATCTCACGTTACAAATTGGTACGAGATGAACCGGAAACTGCCCCCAATAGCACCATCAGCGATTGGCACCGCAAGGGGATCAGCCATCTAAATGAGTTGATTCTGGAACGCGAAAACCATCTCAGCCGGGTATTATCCCAATCTTCCAACCTCCCGCAATCCACAATCCCGAACGATACCGCCGTTCCAGCAAAATCCTTACCGACACAACCGGCTTTATCAATGAAACATCAAAAATGGCTTTTCATTGCCGGGCTGGCCGCGTTGCTTTTTGTAAATATATTTCTGGCGGCCAAAGTCTGGCAGGATTTCCATCTGGTACATAACATCCAACTGGAAGTAACCCAGCTCCAGGCGCTGATTTCAGATAAACCGGACCTGACTACCCTCAAGCAAGCTGGAGAACCAATCGCCAATCTGCATAATGATCTCGGCCAACTGCGCGCTAATCTGGAAACACCGCTTAAAGCAGCGGGGGTTCTCTTCGGCTGGCTACCGGTTTACGGCCCGGATATTGCCGCTTCCGCGGACCTGCTCGAAATGGCCGACGAGACAGTCGCCAGCGCACAGCTTGCCTTCCTGGCTGCCAACCCATTGATTGATTCTCTGCAGTCAAAAGACGCGCCAAAATCGCCAGCAGAAATCACAAAATTGGTAATCCAGGCCGGCCCACAGTTTCAGGAAGCCCGCCAATACATCGAGAAAGCCCGGGCAGCTCGGGCGTATGTTGACACATCCGCCCTGTCGCCCAAAACCAGGGGTCTGGTGGAGAAATTGGATCCCCTACTCGGATTACTGGATGATGGGTTGACTGAACTTGTAACCCTGCCAAAAATTTTAGGCGCCAGCAGCGCAGGGCCGCAAACCTACCTGCTGCTGGTGCAGAACGAGGATGAACTACGCGCTACTGGCGGCTTTATCACCTCCGTGGGCAGCTTTGTAGTGCGGGATGGGGACATTTTTGGAATGAAGTTCCAGCAATCAGAAGATTTCGAAGACCAGGCAAAACCTTATCCACCTACTCCCTGGCAATTGAACCTGTATATGAATATGCCAGCTTTTTTTCTACGCGATTCAAATTGGTCACCAGATTTTCCCAACACAGTTCAATTGGCTGAATATCTTTATTCCTACGAAACCGGTCATTCGGTTGATGGGGTCATCGCCATCGATCAGCGCGCATTGATATTCTTATTAAGAGCCATTGGCCCCATTACCATTCAAGGCGTGCCAGATCCGATCAACGCCGATAACGTGATTACTTATATGCGTGAAGCAAAAATCCCGCCGGAATTTGTACCCGCATCTAAATGGGATCGCAAAGCGTTCATTGGCAACATGGCCGCCACCATCATGGCGAAACTTCGCTCAGGCAAAGACTTGAATGTGGAAGCCCTGGCTCATTACATGCTGCAGGCACTGGATCAGCGACACATCCTGCTCCAGTTTGACGATCCTGAGATGACAGCCCTGGTAGCCAGGCATGGATGGGATGGCGCGGTTCGTGTTGGGACTGGCGATTTTCTGATGAACGTGGATACAAACATTGGCTTCAATAAGACTAGTTCGGTGGTCAAGGAAAAAATCAGCTATGATGTTGACCTGACGGAGCCGGCCAACCCTGTCAGCTCACTGACGCTTTTTCAGGAAAACTTTGCCATAGACACTCCCAACTGCATCCATTTCGGCAAACCTCTCATCGAAGATGAAAAAAGCTGGTATCCGATTAACCGTTGTTATTATGATTATTTTCGTGTTTATCTGCCGGCTGGAGCCAGATTAATCGATGCCAATCCGCATGAAATCCCAAGTGAATGGATGCTGCTCGGGCAGCCCGTACCCGCCCGGGTGGATACGCTCAATATGGAATTTGAAAAAATCAATGGGGCAACGGGCTTTGGCACACTTCTGGTAATACCAGGGATGAAATCGCTCAATACAGGTTTTCGTTTTGCACTTCCAGCCAGCGTGATTTCCCAGGAACCGGGCAGCCGCCAGCGTTCTTACTTTCTCAAAATTCAGAAACAGCCGGGTACTCTCGCTACGCCCCTGACAGTTCGTATCCATCTACCCAACCAGGCTCAGGATATCCAGGCTGACCCGGCTGCGAGCGTTGACTCAAACAATGTTCTGCTTGAAACAGACCTTACAACCGATGTCACCATCCGGGTAAACTTCTCTTTGCCATGAATCCGAACAAAATCCGAACCTGGATCCATACACTCTTTCAAACAAAAGGCATAAAATACAATCAATGTAATCTTAATTCAATTTTTGAAGGAGAGAATATGAATAAAATCATTCGTATTATGCTCATTGCGGTTGCCCTGATCGCAATCCTCGCTATTGCTGGCGGATCAGGTGTCTGGGCCAGCCCGGCCGCCAAAGCCCCTCAGGTTATCTCAGTCAGCGGTAATCCCGCGCCTCTGGAGGCCAGGCATTTAGGCTCAGCAGATGGCTGGAACTGCGGCGGAGTAAATGTCAATCCCTCCCAAAAGAAGGGTGTCTGCTCAGTAGCTACAGTATTAGCCGGGAATAATGCCTCCGTATGGGCGGTTGCCTTTGGCAACAAGGGCACCGACTTCAAAAATGGTGTTGTCTCAGTCACATTCAAGAGCGGCAACCTGGCTACCATTTGTTTTGCCGCCAACCCTCCCATCGGAAATATTTATTTCCAGCCTGTAAACAGCAGCACCTGGGTAACAATCCCATTCTCTTTCCGCAAAGGTCAAGCCTGTGCAACCATCAGCGAGAACGGTTTGTACGCATTTGGGAATTAATAAACATTTTAGGTTAATTTCAGGCAGGGAGGAGATTTTGCCTCCCTGCCGCTTTTTTTAATCATCCATGCGAAAAATTATTCCGCCTGTTTTCCTGACGCTATCTTTATTTTCCATTTACCTGGCGACCCTCGCGCCTGGTCTGACCTGGGCCAATGACGGCGCAGATGGCGGCGACTTAATCAGCGCGGCGGTCACTGGAGGGGTTGCCCACCCGAGCGGGTATCCAACCTACCTGCTTCTCGCCAGGCTGTTCCAAATGATCCCGGTAGGCACGCTGGCGTTTCGCACCAACCTGATGTCGGCGCTGGCAGGGGTACTTTCGGCCCTGCTGGTTTATGGTATCCTGGTCTGGGTCTCTGATTCACCCGTACAAGGAAACTGGCTGGCCGGGCTGGTCGCTGGTTTTTCATTTGGCCTATCGCCAATCATCTGGTCGCAGGCTGTCATCACTGAAGTCTACACGCTCCACACTGCTCTGGCAGCCCTGGTTATTTTGCTGACCTTATGGATTCCCAGTGAGCGGTCGCGAACCTGGCTGGAAGTCATGCGAGGGTTGGCGCTCGGGCTGGCGCTCGGAAACCAGCTTACGTCAGTATTTCTGATTCCACCGATCTTGTTCATCAGCGCCTGGCAAAGCGGTTGGAAGTTCAATCTCCGCAGCATCCTGATGGCATGCAGCGGGCTTGGCGCCGGTCTACTAGTTTATGGTTCGCTGCCGCTGCGGGCATTTTCCAACCCACCTGTCAATTGGGGCAACCCAGCTACATTGAACCAGTTTTGGTGGCTTGTATCTGGAGCGTTATACCAGCGCCGCCTGCTGGATTTGCCACTGGCAGGTATGTTGGAGCGCGGGCGTACTCTGGCTGGCCTCCTGTTGAACCAATTTGAACTGCCGGGCATCTTGATGGGATTGGTCGGGTTGGTTTACTATTTCAGACCATCACGCTTGTACTTCATCACGATTTTCAACGTCATCAGTTTTTCACTTTTTGCGATTCTTTATGCTACCTTTGATTCTTATATTTACCTGTTGCCAGTCTTTTTATCCTTTGCACTGTGGATTGGTCTCGGCATAGGCGGTTTGCTTCAATCGGTACGCAAACACCAGCGCCTGGCCCGAATCGGTTTGCTGATCTTTTTTACGCTCTGGTTTTTCACTGCGAGCCTTGTCCGATGGCCGGAAGTGGACGCATCCCGAGACACCAACGCTGAACAGTTTGGCGCGCACGCCATGCAAAACCTGCCCCAAAATGCAATTGTCTTCACCGACAGTGACCAGGCTATCTTTGGTCTCTGGTATTTTCATTACGCACTCAAACAGCGCCCAGACATCACTGTAATTGCCACCAACCTGCTGGGATGGGATTGGTACTTACACACCCTACGCACCACTTACCCAGGGCTGGATTGGTCCGCGGATGTTATCTGGCCGCCGACAATCATCAGTAATAATCCCGGGCATCCGGTCTGCCAGGTTTCGTATTGGGATCAAGAAGAGATATCCTGCGTTCCTGGCTCCTCAGCCAACCCATGATAAAACAATCCACGATTCTTGAACCACCGGCCCCTTTTTAGGGGTCTTTTTTTTTGCCTGAATGCAGTGAAGGCGGATAGTATAATAATCCCGCACCTTTGGATGAGGTTGAATGCCTCCTATCAAGCATAAAGAACGAACCTCAAACTGCAATTCAAGTTATTGGAAACAGCCTGATGAAACCATCCTGGATCAAGAACGTCAACCTGAAGCTTACATTGGAACGCAAAGATGTTTTGCTGGGTTTAATATTATTACTGGTCACGGCCGGTTTATACTATGCGCAGTGGGGCTACTACCTCACCAGCCTGCCCGACAGCAAAATTAATGTCGATTTTCCTCAGAAATATTTCTGGTGGGCAGATGATTCACGCGATTACAGGATGACCGGCGATTGGATGTTTGGAAACTCCGTCCAAACAGTTATAGATGCGCGGCCGTGGGTTTACCCAGTGTTCGTTGGGCTGAGTCGGGTGCTTTTTGGGAAAGGCGCCGAGAGGTTTTTGTGGAACAGCCAGTTCCTAATGTGGCTGGCAAGCGGGGCATTGATTTACCTGGCGCTTTACAAATCCACGCGCCTGGTGTTTCCCGGTATCCTGGGTGCAATCTTTTTCTATTCGCACCCTTCCCCTTTGATTCTGACATTTCATGGGCTGACCGAAACCCTGAACATATTTCTGCTCTGCGTTTTCTGCTGGCTGCTGGCAGGCAAAAAATCGTTTCCGATCTTGCTGTTAATTTTCGTTTTCAGCCTTTTGACCGCTACCAAACCCACCTACCAGATCCAACTTGCGCTTCTGGTCATTTATGCGCTTTGGCAGGCATTCCGCCTGGCCGGAAAAGTCAGGATCAGGCAAATTGGGCTGATCGCTCTGGCACTGATACCAATCTGGATCCAGCTCACTTTTTCATTTACATATAACCGCACCCTGAGCATCTCCAACATCGGCCCGCAGACTTTTAAGAATTATCTTGTGGCAGTCGTGTATTCGCGCGTGGAAAATTTGGAGTGGCGACCAAGCATGCAAGCCATCGAAAACTGGGATACCGGGCAGGAACTAGCCTACCTGCTGGCACATCAGCGCGAAACCCTGCTGACCTACCGCCAGAACCTGATTGATAATAACCAGTGGGTCGGCTCTTTCTTCATCCAGGGCAAGAATAACCGCATGATCGGTTTTGTTGAAACAGCCAACGCAGCCGCCGTGTACTTGCATCTGATTATGCTGCCGCTGGTGCTTTATTATCTGGCTTCATCCAAATACAAAGAAAACAAAACCGCCATCGCCCTGATCTACGCCGTTTTCCTGATCCAAATCCTGGTTTCTGGCATTTCAACCGGCCAGGAAGATCGTCTGACGGTGACTGGCATCCCACTCTGGATCATCACCTATTTACTGGTTATATATTACCTGATCAGTCATGGCAGAACTGCCATAGCCGCGCCAACCGAAGCAGGATAAACAGGCCGTCGTTATTATGCCGGCAAGGGTATATAATGCCCCGGTCAAATACGAAGTACTTCACACATTGCCCTGTGGGTTGCGGTTTTCCACGCAAACAAAAAAGCGCAACCAGGTGCTCGGCACGTAACCCTGTGGGCTTGTGATTATGAACAGTGTGGATCAATATTTTCGCCGGAAAACTGAATGACATACCAGTACACTGCCTACGGCCTGACCATTTCCACCCCCTTCGCATG
>CAIWAX010000304.1 GCA_903910795.1 uncultured Anaerolineae bacterium | reverse complement strand
CCCATCAAAGAAGTGCAGGAAAGGCAGCCGCGCCCGTAAGGTGGCAGCGTGCGCAATGGCAGCCATGTCATGCGCTTCCTGGACTGAACCGGAAGAAAGCATGGCCCAACCAGTCTGGCGGGCAGCCATCACATCCTGGTGATCTCCATAAATGGAAAGACCCTGGGCAGCGATGGCGCGCGCAGCGATGTGGAAAACGGTGCTGGTCAGTTCGCCGGCGATCTTATACATATTGGGGATCATTAAGAGCAAACCCTGGCTGGCTGTAAAGGTGGTGGTCAGCGCGCCGGTCTGCAAAGCTCCATGCACAGCACCTGCAGCGCCGCCCTCGGATTCCATTTCAATCACATGAGGTGTGGTGCCCCAGATGTTAGGCTTGGTTTTTGAAGCCCATTCATCGGATAGTTCGCCCATTGTGGAAGAGGGCGTAATCGGGTAGATGGCGATCACCTCGTTAACGCGATAAGCAACCGAAGCAGCCGCTTCATTGCCGTCAATGGTGATCATAGGTCGTTTCGACATAGTAACTCCTTATAATAAGAGAAGGTCAGAGTAAACTCTGTTATTGTGAAAATTGTCGCAAATCCGATTAATTATGCCACAATAAGTCAAGTTTAGCGGTAACACTTTATATATACTAGTAATAAATGACACCTAAAAAAACCGTATCTTGTCATATATTTGGACAATAATGAGTGTAAATGGAAATAAAAGAAACTTCCGAAGCGTTCGCGCTTCGGAAGTTTCTTTTATTTCATACTGAACTTATGAGTACTTTCCATCAGGTAGGGTTTTGCCAGAAGAAGGGCAGCCAGGGATTTGGCATCCTGGATCTGGCCGCTTTCAGCCAGTTGCAGTGCGGCGGCCACCGGCATTTTTTCAACACTCAAGTATTCATCCGCGTCAGGCTCCAACGGATCATGGCTCAGTCCGGTGGCCAGGAACACATGCATCAATTCGGTAGAATAACCCGGCGCCAGGTAAAAGCTGCCGATTTCCACCAGACTGCTGGCTGCCATGCCGATCTCCTCTCGCACTTCGCGGGCGGCCGCTTCCAGCGGAGGTTCACCAGGTTCCAGAGTTCCCGCGGGCAATTCCAGAAGATCAAGCTGCGCGGCGTGCCGGTATTGGCGCACAAAATACATCTGTCCGTTTTCATCCACCGGCACCAGGCTGACCGAGCCTATGTGCTCGATAATGTCATACTTGACCGTTGTGCCCGATGGCGTGAGTAAATGATCGCGGCGCACGCTGAACGCCCGGCCCTGGTAGGTTTTTTCTGATTTAAGTAATTCAAATTTCATATTGTCTCCCATCCCGTGCAAAAATCAGGATTACCACCAAAACAAACACCCGGGCAGAAACCAGCCCGGGTGAGAATGGCTTATTAATGAATTATGGAATCTGGATGGTGGCGCCAGCGGTCAGGGTGTAAGATCCCGACAGGTTGTTGTCGCTGGCAATCCGAAGCGGATCAACATCACCAAAAGCGCAGGCGACAGAATAGATGGTGTCACCAGAGCGCACGGTGTACTGCGTTGGGTGAGCAAGAAGAGCGCGCGGGCCGGGGAAAACATTGCCGGTGCTCGGGATGCTGATGGTTGTTCCCGGATTTAATATCTGGTTGGCGCTCAAACCATTCAACGTCACCAGTTCCTGTGGGTTGACATTGAAGCGGCGGGCCAGACAATATGGGAATTCGCCTTCATGCAGGGCGTATGTACCCGGGTTGCTGACTGGTGCAGATGTGACCTGAGGAGCGGGGGTAGCTACCGAAGCAGTTGGGACAACCGCGTTGGGAGTCGTTGTCGGCAGGGCAGTGCTGGCTGAGCCGGGCGTGGTTTGTGTCCCAGAAGCTATGGCTGTGTAGGTGGGGACTATTCCATTTGCCGGAGTTCCCGCTTCCGTGGTACCTGCGGATGTGGGCATGGGCAAACCGCCAGTGGCAACCGCGGTCTGCGTTCCGGCAATCTCAATCACGCTCATCCCGGAGGTTGCCAGCGGCTTAGGAAAGTTCACCTTTGGGGTCGCAGTAGCATCGGCAGCGGTTGAAGCAGAACGTGTGCAAGCGCTTAGCGTTAGCGCCAACAAAAAGAATAAGATCAATCCAATTTTCTTGCTCATGTTTATGTCTTCTCCTCCATCAAAACGACGGGTTATACGCAAAATAAGCGATTTTAGCTGATACTAGCACACACTTTCTATTGCGTCAAGTTTAGATTGGAAATCATGTTTAAATTGGGGACATCTTTCGAATTAAAGGCCTATATGGCAGAAATTTGATATGATAGGGGCTATTAATGATCTTTTGTATGCAGCATTACAACCCATCATTTATCATCGAAAAAGGGAGAGGCTATGCAAACCGTTCGGTTGGCTTTAATTGGTTTTGGCAATGTTGGGCAGGGCTTTTCGCAAATTTTGCTTGAGCGCGGCGATATTTATGCAGAGAAATTTGGCCTGCGTTTTTTGGTGGTTGCCATCAATGATATGCTGCGTGGCAGCGCATTTAACCCAGATGGACTGGATCTGGCCGCCTGCCTGCGCGCAGCCAATCTTTCTGACTTGCCTGACGGCACACCCGGCCTGGATGTTTTCGCAACTATTGCCCGCTGCAACGCTGACGCGGTTGTGGAACTCAGCTACACCAATCTCAAAACCGGCGAACCAGCCACCGGCCATGTGCGCTTGGCCCTGGAAAGCGGCAAACACGTTGTCACCAGCAACAAGGGCCCGATTGCATTGAATTACGCTGCGTTATCCCAACTCGCGCGGACAAAGAACGTAAAAATTGGCATCGAAGGCACGGTGATGAGCGGCACCCCCTCCCTGCACCTCGGCATGGAACTTCTGGCAGGTGCAGGAATCACTCGTATCCAGGGTATTTTGAACGGCACTACCAACTATATCCTGACTCAGATGGAGAGCGGCGCCAGTTATGCCGGGGCGCTGGCTGAAGCTCAGGCGCGCGGTTATGCGGAAGCTGATCCGAGCGGTGATGTGGAAGGTTTTGACACTGCGGGCAAAGTTGCCATCCTGAGCGCCGTCTTAATGGGTACATCCCTGCCGTTGGATCAAATCGACCGCGCCGGTATCACGGGGATCACCAACAGCGATGTCGAGGAGGCCCGGGCGAATGGTCAGCGCTGGAAATTGATCGGCAGCCTGGAAAAAAAGGATGGAATACTCCTCGCCAGCGTCAAACCGGTGCGGCTGCCACTCGGTCACCCGTTGGCCAGCGTCAGCGGAGCCACCAACGCCATCACTTACACTACCGATCTGTTGGGCGATGTGACCCTGATTGGCCCTGGCGCCGGACGTGCGGAAACCGGTTACGCCCTGATCTGCGATTTGCTCAGCATTTACGGCATATACTGACCTCACGGGTACTTTCCATCCGGCTAAAGACTTTTTCTTGTACAAATAAAACTTTCGATCCGCTGTTTTTGACGGATCGAAAGTTTTTTGGTAAGGGCCTGTAAAAGTATTACTCCGCATTTTGAAAGATTTTGCGGCCGAACAAAGATTAAAAATTTCACCGCAAAGTCGCAACCCACCACAAGCATGTGGGCCTAGGCGCCAAGAAATGCTTAAAAAATCGTATCTACTCACGGGGTGGATGCTTTTGGGCAGAAACCCATCCCCGCTAAGAACATGCGGGGTGAAAGAACCCCCGACCCCCTTCCCAAAAGCGGGAAGGGGGAGACAGTACTTTTCGTAGTGATT
>CAIWAX010000303.1 GCA_903910795.1 uncultured Anaerolineae bacterium | reverse complement strand
GATACTGTTCTGATCTGAAAATAGATTTTCATGCTTGGTGGTGAAAATAGATTTTCATGCTGACTGCGGAGAACACGCAGGCGCGATCGGCCACAAATCCCAAAACCGGGATTTTTTGGGGGAGTATATTACAATAACCATGATTTCAACCTGCCAAAAAGAAAGCAAGAGGACTCATGCCCGGTATTTTATACGCACTGATCACGATCTTTGCCTGGGGAACCTGGCTGACTCCCTCTCAGAACGTCACCTTCCGCAACCAGCAGATCAAGACTTTCTATGTGGCGGCAGCCAACCTGGTGCTGGCGCTGCTGGTGATCCTTTTCCAGGGACTGCCCGGTCTGACCTGGAGCGTTTTCTG
Source organism: uncultured Anaerolineae bacterium (assembly GCA_903910795.1). GTDB lineage: Bacteria > Chloroflexota > Anaerolineae > Anaerolineales > Villigracilaceae > UBA5195. The sequence goes on along the minus strand of CAIWAX010000303.1, from coordinate 7,040 downwards.
GCTGCCTTTCGTGGGCGGGCTGATCTGGGCCGTCAGCGGATTCCTGGCCTTTACCGCCACAAACCGGCTGGGCATGGCGCGCGCTTTTGGGTTGTGGGCGCCCATCAACGTGCTGGTCAGCATCTTGTGGGGCATCTTCCTGTTTGGCGAGATGCTGCATGAAGGCCCGCTGACCCTGATCCTGTTTGGCCTGGCTTTGTTGATCACGCTGATTGGCGTGCTGTTGATCATCTTTGCAAAAGGCTTGCGCGGCAGCGGTCAATCCAGCGCGCTGGCCTTGCCAGGGCTGCTGGCCGCGCTCGGCGCGGGTGTTTTGTGGGGCACCTACTTTATCCCTATCAAACTCTCCGCCGTCTCGATGTGGGTGGCGGCCTTTCCGATGTCGGTTGGCATTTTCGTTGGCAGCCTGATCCTGGTGGCGCTTTCCGGCCAGGGCCTCAAGCTGGATCGTCCGTCCAGCTACACGCGTGTCATCTCGACTGGCATTTTGTGGGGCATCGGCAACTACGGTATGCTGCTGCTGGTCGACCAGTTTGGCGCGGGGCGCGGATTCACGATCTCGCAGCTTGGGATTGTGATTAACGGTCTGCTGGGTGTATTTTTCCTGAGGGACCCTGCGCCCAAAACCCGCGCCGCGGCCCTGACCCTGATCGGCTGTGTCTGCGCCACGATCGGCGGGGTCATGATGGGTGGGTTGAAATGAGATCACTTCCTAACGTCATTTTAAGCTTGCGGCGCTACAATAAAATCTGAGACTGTCTTATTCATCCAATTACAGCCCTTCACGGTCACAAACCCACAGTCGTCTGTAAGTTTGTGGCCGGGGGGCATTCCATGAGGAGAAACAATCATGTCGGTGATCCCCCCCAACCCCGCAGCCGCCCCGATCGAACGCCTGAAATGTGGCTGGTGCCAGGGCCTCAACCTGCCCACCGCGCTTTCCTGCCAGTTCTGCGGCGCGCCGCTTAACCTGAAAGATGTCGTCAGCGAATCCGGCTGGCGTGAAGCTCCGCGCCTGAAAGACATGGTCGAGTTCCATTTTTCCAAAAGCACCTGCCAGGTGGAAGGTGAGATCGTCCCGGTGGCCGAGATCAACCTGGCCCAGGGCGACTCGGTCTATTTTGAGCATCACGTCATGCTGTGGAAGGATCAGAACGTGCCCATGCAGGTCATGCAGCTTCCCGGCGGCATGAAGCGCATGTTGGCCGGGATGCCCTTCATCATCAGCGTGGCCAGCGGGCCGGGACGCGTGGCCTTCTCGCGCGATGCCACCGGCGAACTGGTGGTGCTGCCTCTGCACCCCGGCATGGAAATGGATGTGCGCGAGCACGCTTTCCTGCTGGCTTCCAACAACATCGCCTACTCCTACCTGCGTATCAAGGGCCTGCGCAACATCCTGTTCGGCGGGCAGGGTATGTTCATGGATCGCTTCGTGACTACCAACAACTCGGGCCTGCTGCTTTTGCACGGCTATGGCAACGTCTTTGAACGCGTGCTCAAGCCGGGTGAATCGATCATCATCGAACCGGGCGCCTTCCTGTACAAGGACTCCACCGTCCAGATGAACGTCCAGATGCAGCAGCTCACCACCGGTCTGTTTGGCGGCACGGCCATGAGCCTGGCGCAGATGGTCGGCCCGGGACGGGTTGGCATCCAATCCATGTACGTTCACCATTCGACCGATTAAGGAGCGCGCCATGCAGCCTGCAGCCCGCTCGTATACCTGTAACTGGTGCGGAACCGTCTCGGATGGCGTCTCGCTGACCTGCCCGGCCTGCGGCGCGACCATCAACATCGCCGCCATCGTCACCCCCACCGGCTGGACGGAAGTGCCCGGCCGCAAGGATATGACCCATATCCAGTTGGGCAAATCCTCCATGCAAATTGAAGGTCTGTACGTCCCGGTGGCCGATTTCAACCTGGCAGCTGAGGACAGCGTTTACTTCACCCACCACGTCCTGCTCTGGAAGGAAAACTCCGTCAACATTACCATGATGCCGATGAAGGGCGGCTGGAAGCGCGCCTTTTCGGGTATGCCGATCTTCATGACCCAGGCCAAGGGCCCCGGGCACATCGCCTTCTCGCGTGATAACCCCGGCGAACTGCTGGCTATCCCGATCCAGCCCGGCCATGCCCTGGATGTGCGCGAACACATGTTCCTGGCGGCCACCAGCCATGTGGCTTACGACTTTTTCAACACCAACATCTGGTTCAGCACCAAGAACGGCGATGATACCGAGTACCACTACCCGATCGGCAATTTCATGGATCGCTTCACGGCGCCGCAGCAGCCCGGCCTGCTGCTGATCCACGCCTCCGGCAATGTGTATGTGCGCCAGTTGGCGCCCGGGCAGTCGATCCTGATCAAGCCGACCGCGTTGATCTTCAAGGACCCCAGCGTTTCGATGCAGTTGCACTTTGAACATCCGGCCAGTGGCGGCGGCGGCTTCTTCAGCATGCTGACCTCCTTTGCCCTGCGCTACCTGTGGCTGCGCATCACCGGCCCTGGGCGCGTTGCCATCCAGTCGGCCTTCGAGCCGGTCGAGGACAGCGGCGCCAGCATCTACGGCCACTCGCCCGCCACCGATCAGCGCTGGTAGGATGGGTTGCGTAAGGGCGGGTCTTTCTTCACAGCGCTGAACACTTGCTTATCGTGAACATGCCAGGCAAGGGTACATCGCCAGAACGTGAGACCCGCCCCTACCGCTATCATGCGTGCGTCAACTCTCAGGCCAGGGCGTCTGATGCAGAAAGTGATCAGCCTGTGAAACAATCGATCCTGCATATCGCCCTGGTCGTGCGCGATTACGACGAAGCGATTGCCTTTTACACCCAAAAGTTACACTTCACCCTGGTGGAAGATACCTACCAGCCCGAGCAGGATAAGCGCTGGGTGGTGGTGGCCCCGCCCGGTTCGAGCGGCGCGACCCTGCTGCTGGCGCGCGCCTCCAAACCGGAACAGCTGCCTTTTATCGGCAGCCAGACCGGCGGGCGGGTCTTCCTGTTCCTTAACAGTGATGACTTCTGGCGGGATTATGACGAGATGCGCGCGAACGGCATCCATTTTGTGCGCCCTCCCAAAGAGGAATCCTACGGCATGCTGGCAGTTTTCGAAGATTTGTACGGCAATTTATGGGATTTGCTGCAGATCAATGCCAATCATCCGCTGTATGGGCGCAGTTCCTGACCCGGGCAAGCCGGAAAAGAGAAAGCGAACCGCCAAAGCGCCTTGTGTACGGGCACGGCTGCGCCGGCCGGCATTCGAGCCTGGCGGGCAGCCCGCCGGGCTGGGCGCGCTTATTTCTTCGCCATGCGAAAGCTGACAAAACCGACGGCCAGCGGGATAACGAGCCCCAACAGCCCGCCGCACAGCACCAGTAACCGGCTCATCAGCAACCCGGTGGCAGGGTCGAGGCCCGAACCAGCCAGGGCGCGGGTCGTGTCGGGGGAGACATAGAAAAACGAGAAGACGAAATTGCCGAGGCTGTACAGCCCCGGGCAGCCGCAGCACAGCACAGTCACGATGGTCAGGATGATGGCGATGTTTCGATTCATTCAGGCCTCCTTCATTATTGGAGCCCCAGGATGGTCCCGCCGATCTTGATCTGATCGCCGGGGCGCAGGAACTGGCGCTGAATGCGCGCGCCGTTCAGGTAGGTGCCGGCCTGGGTATTCATGTCGGCTAACACCCAGGCGCCGTCCCCCCAATCCAGGCGGGCATGGTACGGGCTGACCCCAGCGCCGGGGATGACCAACCCGCAGGCGGGATGGCTGCCGATCAGCAGGCCCTGGGCGGGCAGGGACAGCCAGGTCTGGCTGGCCGGCCCGCTGACCAGGATCAAGCGCGCACCCGGGCCCTGAGGCACACGGGTTGGGGCGGGCGGGATGGCGGGCGCGGCCTGTTTGGGCTTGCGCCGGCGAAAGACAAGGAACAGCCCGCCCAGCGCCAGGAAGATCAACCCCAGGCAGCAGCACAAACCCAGCAGCAGGCCGCTGGCATCGCCCCCGATCAACGGGGTGGAGGCGGCTGAAAAGGTTTGCACCTGCCCGGCCCCGCTTTTATCGACTGCCACCTTCTGGCCCGCGTAGAGAGTGACCGGTTTGGCCCCGGCCGCCCTGGGCTGGAGCGTCAGCGTGCCGCTATAAGAACCGAGCGAGGTCTGCCCGCTGGCCGGGTTGTAACTGATCGCAAAATCAGCCTTGCCGTGGCTCGTTACCTGCGCAGAGGGGGTCTGAAAGATCAAATCCAGCAAATCCAACTGCGGCGTCACGCGCACATACCCCTGGCTCAGGGTCAGTTCCGCCTGGACGGGAGCCGTGCTGGGGGCGGCCAACCGGGCCGAAGCCAGCGCGGGCAGCCCAATTGCCGCCAGGCCGGGCAAAGTCCCTGAAGGGGCATAGGATTTGAAATCCTTGCAATTGAGCTGGGAGATCATGAACAGAAGTTGGTCGTGCAAATAAGCCAGGCTGGCGTCACTGCTGACTTCATTCTGATCGAAGGCCAGCTCCATCAGCCTGAAATAAGAGACCAACTTGTTGCAGATGGCGGTGACGCTGGCCTTTTCGCCTTTTTTTAGATCAAGGCTGGTCTGCTGGCCTGGCCCGAGCACCACGCTGCCAGACGGGGCCTGCACCTGCACCTGGTTGTCTTGCGCGACCGGGGCCGGCGCGCCGGGAGCGGGTGGAATCACACTGGTCGCCAGCCCGGAGCTTTTGCCGGTGGAGCTGTCTTTGGCCTGCACCTGCACCTGGGTTTGGCCGAATCCGACACCTGAAATGGTGCAGGTGGCGCCGCTGCAGCCGCCGACCGGCGCCCCGCCCGCGAACCAGTTGTAGCCCAGGCTGCCGGCCGGGCTGCCGTTATCCGGGCTGGCAGAACAGGTCAGCGTGCGTTTGGCCTGGCTGCCATCTGGCAGGCAGTTCACCAGCAGGGTGTAATTTGGCGGGGTCTGATCGGCGTAGACTGTGATGAGCATGCTGAAGATGCTCCTGGCCCCGTTCAGATCGCCCGTGACCGTGACGGTGTGCAGGCCGGGCGCCACCCCATCCACGCTCAGGGTGCGCCGGCTGCCAACCGGCTGGCCGTCGATGGCATAGGAAATCGAAGCCGGGCCGCTTTCATTGGATGTGATGGGGTTGCAGACCACCCGCCCGAGCGCCCCGGTTTCGGCCGGGGTGCCCGAGCAGGCCATCCCAGCGATGGAGAATGGGCCGCTGGCCGCCGTGGCCGGGATGGGGTTGGCTGGCTGCGTGGGTTGGGCGGGTTGTGCCGGTTGGGTGGGCTGGGCAGGCTGACCGGCCGGGCAGCGCGGTATTTTTTGCAGGTTTTGTAAGGTGCCTTGCAAGTAGGGGGTCAATTTGCCAACATCACTTTGATCTGTGGCGGAGTCGCTGCCGATGACAACGTAGCAGCCATATTTAAAATAGATCATTTCACCGCTGCCCAAGTTGCCCAAGTCGATACATTGATCCCCCAGGTTTTGACTGCAAGCCGGGTAATTCCCCACCTTCAGTTCATTTTCCGCTGCCGCTTCACTGGTAAATAAACCAATCGTAATGCCAACGCTGTAGGCAGCGCTGTTAAAAGAACCCGAGCAGAAGTCCAGGGCGCCATCCATATACCCGCCTTCTCCCTGGGTGACACCGGGCGGCAATAGGGCGCATAGCGCTGACAGCCACTGCGGAGCGGCGGCCGCCGGGCTGGGTGTGAAGACGCCCGGGATCAGTCCCGCCAATAAGACACTTAAAAGGAAGAACCGCCAGCCCGCGGCGGCTGCCCGTTTGGTTTCCATTTGTGCCTCCGCTGTTTACTGGCCGCTCTGCTGAGCAGAGCGCCGGAAGGTGATCAAGCCCACCGCCAGTGGGATGGCGATCAGCACCAGGCCGCCAAGCAGGAACATGCCACGGGTAAGCCACATGGCCGCGTTGAGGTCCATGCCGGGTGTGGCGGGCATGCCGGAGGCTGCGAAAGCCTGTTGGCCGGTCATGGAAAGGGAATAAAAAAACATCAGACAGGAGGAGAGACCCGGGCAGCCGCAGCACAGCACTGTCACGATGGTCAGGGTGATGGCGATGGTTCTATTATTCATATTCCGGCTCCTTTTTTGGGCGGAAGTTCAAAAAGGTACAATACTATAATAATATTTTCTGAATCTCATGTCAAATTAAAATGACCCGAAATTACATGTCAAAAGAATGTTGCCAGGCCAACTTCTGGCTCAATCACGCCTGAGACAACCAAATCCGGGCTCCACGCTGAAGCGCGACCCCGACACGTACAAACAGGATTGGCGACCCATTGACCGCCAATCCTGTCATGTTAAAAGCCTTAACTTGTGACTGCTACACTCAAGCGCGCGGGAAGAAAAAAGAACCGTATAATAGAGCTATCCTATCCCAGGGGAAGCCGCCCATGTCCATCCAGCTCATCCAGAACTACTACAGCAAAGTCGAACAGATCATCCGCTACGGCGGGTCGCGCAACGAGTCATCGCTGCGCAAGCCCTTCCAGGATTTGGCAATGAGTTTGCAGACAGAATTAATTTTCCTTAAAAATTTTGGGAATTCGTGAAATATTTACTCCGAGAAAATCATTAATAATAAATTAATGCCTAGCAAGCAGGTATCAAATGTCCGAATCAAATAATCAGTTATCAACAGAACAGGTCAGATTAAATTATTCTAAGAACACAGATGCGCACAAAAAATCGCAGCTGGGTCAATTTTTAACACCAGCGTCAATATCTAAATTTATGGCCAGCCTCTTTTCAAAAACAAATATTGGTAATAATCGCTTTCTGGATGCAGGTGCTGGCATTGGCTCTCTCTCAAGTGCACTTCTTGATAGATGTATTTCTGAAGATTTTGTTTCTGGAGGAATTAAATTAGATGCATTTGAATTGGATGATGTTCTTCACGAAGATATAAATCGGTCACTCTCTAAGTACACTGACCAATTAGCTTTACATTATGAAATTATTGGCGGCGATTTTATTGAAAAAGCAGTGAATTTAATTCAGTTCAGCCATCAAGATTTTACT
>CAIWAX010000302.1 GCA_903910795.1 uncultured Anaerolineae bacterium | reverse complement strand
ATAGCACTACCACAATTACCAGAATAATCAGTAACTCAGGAACACCGAGACTCATAGGAACTCCTTTAATATTTTCGACTTGCACCCATCATATCATAATCAGAATAGATTGCCTATCCTGACAAGTGCTGTGCATCATTCACCGCGGCCTGAAAAAATGCTCTCAACACCATGAGAAATCCGCCGGAAAAGCGAACGCACCCGTGCCCAAGGTTTGTACCATTCTGCAGTGACGAAGTGCTCTGAAGGCAGCGGGCCGCTCCATTGCACCGCCAATGCACCCCATGTTAAACCCGCACCAAAACCAACCAGTACTACCTTATCGCCTGCCTTCAAACGACCGTTCTGAACGGCCTCAACCGTAGCAATCGGAATGGAAGCCGTCGAAGTGTTCCCGTAACGGTCAACATTGACCATAAATTTTTCCATTGGCAGCTTCAAACGCCGGGCAGCGGCATCAATGATACGCAAATTTGCCTGGTGAGGAATGATGAGGTTCAAGTCTTCCACTTTCCAGCCAGATTTTTCAACAACTTCCTGTGTAGCCTGTCCCATCACACGGGTGGCAAAACGGTAGACTTCCTTTCCGTCCATTTGGATAAAATGCATTCCAGTATGGATGGTAATTTCACTGGCCGGATGGGCGCTGCCACTGGCCGGGACAGACAGGAATTCCCCTCCCGAGCCGTCCGAGTGCATCACTGCACCTTGCACACCACCGGGTTGTTCACTGGCCTGCAGAATAAAAGCACCTGCGCCATCTCCAAACAGGATGCAAGTGTTCCGGTCACTCCAATTCACATAGCGGGAGAGAGTCTCTGATCCGATTACCAGTACGGTCTTCGCAGAACCCGAACGAATAGCCTGTGCGCCCATGTTCAGGGCAAAAATAAAACCTGAACATGCGGCCAGCAGGTCAAAGGCCCCGGCGTTGGTCGCTCCAAGCTTATCCTGAATCAAACAGGCTGTGGCTGGAAAAACAAATTCGGGTGTGGATGTCGAGCAAATAATCAACTCCAGATCGGTGGGTAACAAACCCGCCACCATCAGGGCTTTATAAGCTGCCTCAACCCCCAGGGAAGATGTAGTTTCATTTTCGCCAGCCACATAACGCTGGCGAATGCCTGTATGATCGCGAATCCATTCATCATTTGTATCAACTAGCTTACTCAAATCATCATTGGTTAACACCTTATGCGGGACAGACATCCCCCAACCGGTGATATGTGCGTAAGGCATTATTACTCCTTGGCTGCCCAATACTGAACTTATGGGTACTTTCCATCAGGCACGTGCAGAAAGGATCACGTCCTGGAATTATTCGTAAAACCGGCTAAAAATGGCAGTAGCATTATGCCCGCCAAAACCAAAAGAATTTGACATGATATGTTCAGGATGGGCTTTGCGCGCCACGCCAGGAACATAGTCCAGATCACAGTTGGGGTCAGGCGTGGAATAATTTATAGTAGGCGGCAGGATATCCTGTTGAAAAATTTTGGTGCAAACAGCCGCTTCCACCGCACCCGAGGCACCCAATAAATGACCGGTCATGGATTTCGTAGAGGAAACCGCCAGACGATACGCGTGTTTGCCAAACGCTGTGCGGATGGCAGCGGATTCTGATTTATCGTTTAGCTGGGTGGAAGTGCCGTGAGCGTTGATGTACTCAATTTGCTCGGGCTGGAGATTGGCATTTTGGAGTGCGAGCTGCATGCACAACGCCGCGCCGCTACCGTTTTCAGAGGGAGCCGAAATATGGTAGGCATCATCTGTGGTTCCATAACCGCTCAACTCACACAGAATGTGAGCCCCGCGCGCCTGCGCATGTTCCAGAGATTCCAGCACAAGCATGGCCCCGCCCTCTCCCATCACAAACCCATCACGATTTTTATCAAAAGGGCGTGAAGCTCCGGCAGGGTTGTCATTTAAAGTCGATAATGCTGTCATCGAGTTCAAACCAGCCATGGCAACACTGACAATGGATGCCTCTGCGCCGCCCGCCAGCATCACGTCGGCCGAACCCCGCCGGATCATTTCGGCTGCCTCACCAACCGCGTTGGTTCCAGTAGCGCAGGCAGTCACAAAAGCTGCATTTGGTCCGCGCACACCCAGGCGGATGGCAATTGTCCCAGCAGCGTTATCCGCGATCATCATCGGCACAAGGAATGGGCTTACCCGGTCGATGCCCCTTTCACGCATCACCTCCACCTGCTCAAGCAGGGTTCCAATCCCGCCAATACCGGTACCCACGATCACGCCGATGCGATCACGGTTTTCATCAGTCACTTTTAATCCAGCCTGTTGGGCAGCCTCATTGGCAGCAACCACCGCGAATTGACAAAACCGATCCATACGGCGGGCTTCCTTGCTGCCCAGGTGGGCCGCAGGGTCAAAGCCTTTGACCTCACAGGCGAAACGGGTTTTATGACCTGAGGCATCAAAATGGGTGATCGGCGCGGCTCCAGATTTTCCCTCGATCAGGGCAGCCCATGTGCTCGGGAAATCATTTCCCAATGGACTGACACACCCTAACCCGGTAATAACAACTCGTCTGCGCATCTAATTTCTCCTGAAATTTTTCTATCGAATAACAAGGAGCGCAGCATAGCTGCGCCCCATCTCATAATATGAAAACTATAACACACCGGACTGCAAAGGGATGCGATCCGCTCTCAGCCTTTTAACAGGCTGACGTCCTTGGTTTCTTGCTCTTGCAGGTTAAGAGGTGGAAGCTCCACCAGCGAATTCAAGCCAAAGTGCTGTAAAAACTGCGGGGTAGTGCCATATAAAATAGGTCGACCCGGGCCTTCTGATCTGCCCACTTCCTGTAGCAAACCTTTGCTAAGCAGGCTTTTAATAACGCCGTCGCTATTTACACCCCTGACCGAATCGATCATAGGACGGGTGACCGGCTGCTGGTATGCGATGATCGCCAGGGTTTCCAGCGCTGCGCGGCTCAGACGCGAAGTGGCCTCCAATCCCAGAAATCGCTCCACCGCCTCAGCCAGTTCCGGCGCAGTGGTTATCTGGATCCGGCCGGCATGTCGTTGTAAGCGCAGCCCGCGCGTTGACAGGCTGGATTCCAGTTCTTCGAGCCCTTTTTCTACCTCGCTTACCTTCAAATCCAGGGCAACAGCCAATTGGGATGGAGTCACCGGTGCAGCCGCCACAAACAATAAACCCTCTAACGAGGCAGCCAGACTTAATTCAATTGAAGCCGAGTCGCTCATGCTATAATTGCTCCGTTACTGAACTTATGGGTACTTTCCATTATTTCTTTACTTTTCACGGTCACAAATCATGGCCTGTGGGTGTGTTTTTTTGCTTATAGTGGAAAACCGCAACATGGTGCTCCGCACACGGCCCTGTGGGTTTGTGACCGGGGGCATTATAAATAGGAACCCCGATTCATTTCGATCAGGGGTGGAGATTTCTGTGAAATTGCCCGCATCCAGAATATTGTTCTTCTTATTAGCCTTAGCTGGCGCACAGCTTGCCTGCACCATTTCCATGGGTGGCCCGGCCTATCCTGCAACGAGAATAGCAGTTTCCACGAAGGCGGTTTCTGAATTCAACCAAAATCTGATGGCCGCGCAAACGGCTGCGGTTCAAAGCGGAATCCTGGCGGTATCAATCACTGAAACACAGGCAACCTCCCTGTTAGCCAATAATCTCGATACTCAAACAGATCCATTTATCCTGGACCCGCAAGTATACTTGCGTGATGGACAAATTCAGATTTACGGTAAAGCCTCCCGAGGCAACCTGGAAGCAAACGTCAGAATCACCCTATCCGCTGCGCTAAACCCGGATGGGAAACCCGTTGTAACGGTTACTTCGGCTGATTTTGGCCCGCTCCCAGCTCCTGTTGGGCTGAACGATACCATCAGCGCGATGATTGATCAGGCCTTCACCGGGACTATCGGCCCGGCGGCCACCGGTCTGCGTCTGGAATCGATCACCATTACAAATGGAATCCTGACACTCACAGGCCGGGTAAAGTAAAGCGATTATACCAAGTGTTCTTTCTCAAACCCACCCTCCGCCCGGTTTTTCTGACTTGCTTGCTGGCACTTATGCTCAGCGGGTGTCTGTCTCCACATGTATCCCAGAGCAACCTGAGTATGACAGTCTCGCTGATTGTAGATGGTCAAACCAAATCGATGAGCGTTCCGGCTGGCAGCAAAGTCTCCCAGGTGATTCAAACTGCCGGGATCACCATCGGAAGTCTGGACAAAGTAACTCCCCCTGTCTATACGTTGATTACAGAAGGGCTTGAGATCAAGGTCACTCGCGGCCGCGAAGTGTTTGAAACCAAGCGATCCATCTTGCCCTTTGAGCGCCAGACCGTGCGGAATGAAGATATGCCAACTGGGCAGACCCGCCTCTTACAACCTGGCACAAACGGAACGCAGGAAATTGTTTATCGGTATTATTATGAAGATGATAAACTCGTAAGCACAAGTATTTCACGTTCCACTGTGCTGGACCCTGCCCTGCCAGAAATTTTAATGGTTGGCGTGCAAGTTCCTTTTGCGCCTCTGCCCATCCCTGGCAAACTGGTTTATTTATCGGGTGGCAGCGCCTGGCTGATGCAGTCTTCAACTTCGAACCGGGTGCCGCTGATCACTACCGGCGATCTGGATGGGCGCATCTTGAGATTATCAAACGATGGCGGTTGGCTGCTGTTCACCCGCAAATCCAGCAAAGCGTCAGATGTGGAGATCAACACGCTGTGGGCCCTCAACCTCAATGATCCAAAGGCCCTGCCCATCGACTTAAAAACCTCAAATGTCATTCATTTTGCCGATTGGGATCCAACCACTATCTCAATTTTACGGGTGTTATATTCCACAGTGGAACCGCGTTCAGCGGCACCAGGCTGGCAGGCCAATAATGATCTGTACAGAATGGTTTTAGGAACCAATGGCAACCTGGGCGTGCGCGAAAAAATCATTGACGCAAATACGGGAGGCGTATACGGTTGGTGGGGCACCGATTATTTCTGGGCCCCGGTTGGAAGTTTACTGGCTTACAGCCGCCCTGACGGTGTTGGCCTTGTGAGCTTCGCCAACAAGGCCCTTATTTCACAACTGACTTTTGCCCCGCTGCAAACACATTCAGACTGGGCTCTCATCCCGGGGCTGGCGTGGGGCGCGGATGGTCGAACCCTTTTTGTGGTCAGTCACGCCCCACCACCCGAGCTTGTCAACCCGGAAGAGTCCCCCAACTTTGACCTGATGGCCATTTCACTGGATTCCAATGTCACGGTCCGGTTGGTTCAGGGCAGCGGGATGTTCGCCTATCCATCCGTATCCTCGCCGCGGCAGGTTGGCAAAGAACGCTCTTACGAACTGGCCTATTTGCAGGCGCTTTCGAAAAACCAGTCTGACACATCCGGTTATCGATTGGTAGTAATGGATCGTGATGGTTCCAACCACCGTATACTCTTTCCAGATGCGGGCTCACCGGGATTAGAACCTCAAACACCCCTTTGGGCGCCAGCGCCGGTTTCGTATATGGAAGGCGATTTCCTGGCGGTCATCTACCAGGGCAATCTGTGGTTGGTAGATGCCGCCACAGGCAAATCTCACCAGGTTACATCCGATGGCTTAATGCAGAAGCTAGAGTGGAAGTAAACAATTCATTTTTTGGAGAAAATCATGCGAATTCTGATCACCGGCGCAGCCGGATTTCTGGGGTCTCATTTATGCGACCGGCTGATTCTTGAAGGTCACGATGTAATCGGTCTGGACAATTTCGTCACTGGCTCAAAGGACAATATCGCTCATCTCTTTGGGAGCCAGCATTTCACGTTCTACAAACACGATGTTTCCAACTATATTTTTATCCCCGCCAAGCTGGATGCCGTGCTGCACTTTGCCTCGCCCGCCAGCCCCAATCCAGCCTCACCGTATGCCTACTTCAATCTACCCATCCAGACCATGAAAGCCGGCGCGCTGGGAACACATAATACATTGGGTGTTGCCAAAGCCAACAACGCGCGCTTTTTACTGGCATCCACCAGCGAAATCTACGGCGACCCAACCGAACATCCACAGAAGGAAACCTACGCTGGGAATGTCGATATCACCGGTCCCCGCGCGGTTTACGATGAAGCCAAGCGTTTTGCGGAATCGTTGACTCTGGCTTACCACCGCCAGCACGGCGTGGATACACGCATCGTGCGTATTTTTAACACTTATGGCCCCCGAATGGATCTGGAAGACGGCCGGGCCCTGCCAAACCTGTTAAAGCAGGCTTTGCTGGGTCAATCCCTGACCGTCTACGGTGACGGTGGCCAGACCCGTTCCTTTTGTTATGTGGATGACCTGGTCGAAGGCATTTACCGGCTGTTGATGTCAGATGAGCACATGCCTGTCAACATTGGAAACCCGGTTGAGATGAGCATCCTACAGTTCGCCCAAACCATCAACCGCATGACAGACAATACCACCGAAATCACCTACGTTGACGCGCGTTCTTCACGTGACCCGCAGCGCCGCCGGCCCGACATCACCCGCGCGCAGACCATCCTGGGATGGGAACCAAAGGTTGATCTGGAGGAAGGGCTGAACCGCACAATCCCGTACTTTAAGCAAAAATTGGGGTTGGCATGACCGTTCTAATCACAAATCCGGTTGAGCGCAACCGCTTTCTAAAATTTGCCGTGGTTGGGGTTATTGGCGCCCTTATCGATTTTGGCGTGATGAACCTGCTGGTATCTCTTTTTAGCCTGTCACTGGTATTCGCCGGAACAATTTCCTTCATCTGCGCGGTTATCAGCAACTTTGTCTGGAATCGCTTCTGGACTTACCCGGAATCACGCTCCAAACCCCTCGCCCGCCAGCTCTTCCAGTTTGCGCTGGTAAATGCAGCCGGGCTGCTCATCCGGGTTCCAATCCTGCATTTTGGAGAGCCGGCGTTTGATCAATTACTGGGCAATATACCGGGCACAACTGGCATTCACCAGCTTTTGAGCCACAACGGAACCCTGGCGATTGCCGTGGGAGTTGTGATGATGTGGAATTTCTTTGTCAATCGTTACTGGACTTATAACGATATTGATAGTGAACGATTTGCTTAGCGAATCGAATGGTTCTGGCGTAAAATAAACAGTATGGCCACCTCAATTATTCCAATATATACTACCAGCGGAGATGCAGAGGCTTTCCTGGCATTTCCATACCTGTATAACCGCGCTGGCGAATGGATCGGTTTTGTAACCCCACAACGAGAAGTGTATTCTGTGCTGGGTTACTATGTGGGTACACTGACGAATGATCCGCGCATCATTCGTAAACGCTCATCAGAATATGCTCAGCGCCTAAAACCGCCCAGACCTCCGGCCCCGCTGCGCATTAATGCCACCATTCCGCTGGCAAAATTGATGAGCGATTTGACACCTGAAAATATCGATGTATTGCAGGACGAACCAGAACTGCTGCATACCCTGGATGCTGGCGAAATGCGCCTGGATCTGGATTAATCTTCCTATACTGAACTTATGGGTACTTTCCATGACAGAACTTTCGCCCAAAACAATGAGCCACTCTCAGATCAGCATTGCCCAATTGATGCAGCCCGAACATGCCAACAACCTCGGGAATGTGCATGGCGGCTGGATCATGAAGCTGGCAGACGAATGTGGTGCGCTGGCCTGTATGCGCCACGCGCAGCGCCGGGTGGTAACGGTCGCGGTGGATAGCATGACCTTTCAGCAGCCTATCAAAATCGGAGATCTGGTCAATCTGCGCGCCGAAGTGACCTACACCGGTCGTACATCGATGGAAGCCGAAGTGCATGTCGAGGCTGAAAACCCCATCACTGGTGTAAAAGTGTACACAAATAACGCCCACCTGGTGTATGTAGCCCTCGATGAAACCGGAAAACCTGTTGAAATCCCGCAGGTCATCGCTGAAACACCCGCGGAGCAGTATCGCCTGGACATCGCGAAACAGCGTCAGGCGCTTCGGTTAAAAAGATGAAAGCATGACCACACCAGAATCAGCCCCGCTCCCACAAATCAACAACTTGCCAGGGGAGGCGCAGCCCGCACGGCAGTTCCGTTCTCTGAAGGAACTGCTGGATTTTGCCTCCGGGAAAGAGTTGGCCAAAAGCATGGAGCAAATGGGTGATTCCGGGTTAGCTGAACCGCTGCCCTTCCCCTTCCTGGCCCTGGTTGGCCAAAATGACATGAAACTGGCCTTGATGCTGGGTCTGATCAACCCAAATGTGGGGGGAATCCTGTTGGTGGGACCGCGCGGAACTGGGAAAACCACGGCCGTCCGCTCATTGCTTGACCTTCTTCCTCAAACAGAACGCTCCACTTGTTATTACGGCTGCCTGCCGGAAGATATCGAAACAGGCGGCATCGATGCGGTCTGCCCCGAATGCGCAAAAAAATATGCCGAAGGTCAACCTCTTACCGCATCTGATCGTGTGCGTCTGGTGGAACTGCCGCTTAATGCCAGGCTGGAAGATGTGGTTGGTGGCATTGACGAACGGGCTGCCACGCTGCGCGACGAGCGCATGCGCATCAAACGCGGCATCCTGGCACAGGCAGACAAAAACCTGCTCTATATCGACGAAATCAATTTGCTCAGCGATGAAATCATCGACGCTATCCTGGATGCGGCGGCACAAGGCATATACACCGTCCGCCGTGGACCGGTTTCGGCCACCTATCGCGCACGCTTTGTACTGATCGGCTCAATGAACCCCGAGGAAGGCAAACTTCGCCCGCAAATACTGGATCGTTTTGGGCTGCGGGTGGTCGTGCGCGGGTTGGAAAACCCAGATGAACGTCTGGAGGCCTACCGGCGGGTTACCGCTTATATGACTAACCCGCGTGCCCTGATCAACCAGTACGCCGGTGAAATTAATGCCGCCAACCATGAACTCCAGGAAGCCCGCGCTCATTTGCGGCATGTGCGCTTATCAGATGACCTGGCCAGTCAGGCCATCCAACTGATCCAAAAAATGGGCATCGATTCTTTGCGCGCCGAGATCACCTGGTTCGAAGCTGCCCGCGCCTACGCCGCAGCCGATGCACGCGAACTGGTCAGCGCGCAAGATTTAAGCGCAGTTGCCCGCATGGCTTTGCGCCTGCGCCGCTCAGCTTTCATGGCTGAGTATTTCAACCAGCAGCAGGATGAAGAAACCGAGTTGGAAAATTTACTCAACACACTGGCCGCTCCACCAGAACGGGAAAAATAACATCGTGTCACGCTTTACCAGACATCCCCTCACCCCGATCGTTCTGCTATTGCTGATCAACATGGCAGCCGGTGTGTTGACTTTTAAAGATTACGGCCTTTCGTGGGATGAGCCGCTGTTTTACAACTACGCCGATTCGATCCGCATTGCCTACACTCCGCAAGCCTTCTCACCTGGTTTTGATTTTTACTCGGTATTCGGTAAAAGCCCGGAAGATCACAAAATCTACGGCCCGGCGTATCTGTTAATGGCACGGCCTTTTGAACAGATGCTCACCGCTGCTCCGGGCATCGATATGGCCTCAGCCTGGCATCTGATCAACTTCTTGACCTTCCAAATTGGCCTGCTGATTTTTTATTTCCTGGCAAGGCGCTGGCTGGCGCCCTGGCCGGCCGCCGCCGCCACAGCTTTCATGGCCTGGCAGCCGGTTTTTTGGGGACATGCCTTCATCAACCCGAAGGATATTCCATTCATGGTTCTATTCATGCTGTCGCTGCTCCTGGGATTGGGGCTGGTTGACCGCCTGACTGGTGAAGAGAAAAAACCCTGGGGTTACCTGCTGGTATCTGCTTTGGTTCTTGGATTAGCTTCCGCCACGCGGGTCATTGGCCCGCTGGCTGGCGCGCTCATTTTTGTATATTTCTTATTCAAAAAAGGCTGGCGGTCTCTGCCATTGTTCATCCTATATGGCAGCATTGCGGTCATTATTATGTACATTTTCTGGCCGTATTTATGGGCCGACCCGCTGAATCGTCTGGTGGAAGTCTTCAAACACATGTCAAACAATCCCACTGAACTGGCAGTATTGTTTGAAGGTCAGATCTTTCGTGCCAACGATATGCCGCGCAGTTATCTGCTACAGATGTTCGCCCGCACGCTGACAGACCCGACCTGGTTCCTGTTTGTTTTTGGATGTTTTGTTGCTATATGGCGCGTGCGAAATCGGAATCTGGAATGGCGTGGCCTTCTAGTGGTTTTTAGCCTTTTCACCTTCATGCTGGCCTATTTACTCTACAACAAACCATCGGTTTACGATGGCTTTCGCCATTTCTTTTTTATCACCCCGCCTATCTTCTTGATGATTGGTTTTGGATTTGAATGGCTGTTCGAAAAACTCAACCCGCTATTATGGTCGGTTATTATCCTGCTGCTGGTTTTACCCGGATTGATTGGAATTGTTCATTTGCATCCTTATGAATATGCTTATTACAATTTTATGAGTGGCGGGGAAAGTGGAGCGTTTCGTTCGTTTGAAACCGAATACTGGCTGACCTGTTACAAGGAGGCCGTTGAATGGGCTCGCGTCAATGATCCCAATTCGACCCTGCACATTCAACGCGAATTTCCGCTGGCCCAATATTATGGACAGGGAATGAACTTAAAAAACCTGGAACAGGAAACGGAAGCCGATGTACAATCGGGTGACTTGCTGCTGTTCCATACCCGCGGCGATCTGGATATCCGGTCCATCTACCGAAAAATGCCTGTGATCCACACCATCGGACGCGACGGCGCAGAATTTTGTCTGATCAAACAAAAATAACCGACGGAGAAATCCTCATGTTCAACCCCGCCTATCGCATCATCACCCCGCGCCTGCTCATCCGCTGTTATAACCCGACGGATGCTGGCATGCTGGCCGATGCAGTCACTGAAAGCCTGGATCACCTGTTGCCCTGGATGCCATGGGCCGCGGCTGAACCTGAACCATTTTCCATGAAAGTGGAGCGGCTGCGCCGGATGCGCTCCAGCTTTGATCTGAATATTAATTACATCTATGGCATTTTCAACCTGGAAAATACCCGCCTGCTTGGCGGTACAGGGCTTCACCCCCGCCTGGGTGCTGGCGCTCTCGAAATCGGATACTGGATACACAAAGACTTCATCAACCAGGGCTATGCCACCGAAACCTCGGCCGCCCTAACCAGGGTTGCCTTTGAAATCAACAAAGTCAACCGTGTTGAAATCCATCACTCAGTGAAAAATATTCGTTCGGCAGCCGTGCCCCGCAAGTTGGGTTTCACTTGCGAGGCTACCCTGCGCGAACGAAGTTTTGCCAACGGCCAGCCATCCGACCAGATGATCTGGAGCTTATTCTCCGAAGATTTCCCAAAATCACCCAGCGCAAAACAAGCCTGCGCCGCCTTTGATGCGGCAGAAAGAAGCCTTTTATGATGAATCATCGCCAACGCATGGAAGCCTGCCTGGCAGGCCAGGATCTCGACCGCCAACCTGTGGCGTTATGGAGACATTTTCCGGTTGATGACCAGACTCCAGAAAAGTTGGCTGCCGCGACACTGCAATGGCAGAAAACCTTTGATTGGGATCTGGTCAAAGTCACCCCGGCCTCATCGTTCGCCATCAAAGATTGGGGCGTGAATGATGAATGGCATGGGGATAGCGAAGGCACACGCAGATATACCAAAAGGGCGGTCTTTTCGATCGATGATTGGGCCAGACTGAGCATTCTGGATGCTGACTCGCCTTTTCTTGCCAACCAACTCAAGTGTCTGGCCATTCTGCGCTCCAAACTCGGGCCCGATGTGCCGCTGATTCAGACAATTTTTTCTCCCCTTGCACAGGCCAAAAACCTGGCTGGTGGAGATGTTCTGATCTCCCACATTCGCATGCGCCCCGATCTGGTTGGGCGTGGTATGGAAATTATCGCCGAAAGTACCCGGCGTTTTATCCGCGCCGCCCGCGCCAACGGCCTGGTGGATGGGGTTTTCTATGCTGTTCAGCATGCCCAGACCAGCCTGCTTTCCAAAAGTGAGTTTATAGAGTTTGGGCGTTCTTATGATCTGCTGACCCTCGAATCCGCACGGCCGCTGTGGTTGAATATGCTGCACTTGCATGGCGATAATGTCTACTTCAGCAGTGTAGCCGATTATCCTGTTCATATCATTAACTGGCACGACCGCGATACTCCCCCCAGTCTGACGGATGCACTCTCACGAACGCGAGCGGTATTGTGCGGCGGGCTGCGCCGCGAAACAATTGTATATGGTTCCAGTGCCGATGTTCAGGCCGAACTAAATGACGCCATTCACCAGACCCTGGGCCAACGGCTGCTGCTGGGCACAGGCTGCGTGGTGCCCATTATCGCACCGTATGGCAATTTGCTGGCCGTGCGCGCGGGCGTGGAACAATAATGCTGCGCGTCATCGCGGGCCGGGTCAAAGGACGAAAGTTAAAAACAGTTCCGGGCGACACCACCCGCCCTGTTACGGATATGGTCAAGGAAGCTCTGTTCAATATTCTGGGCGAGGATGTGATTGATTCGCGCTGGTGGGATGTATTTGGCGGAACCGGTGCGATTGGCATTGAAGCTCTCAGCCGGGAGGCTACCTTCATCCGTTTTACAGACATCAACCGGCTGCCGGTGGAAACCATCAAAGAAAATCTGGCTGTCTGCGGATTAAGCGCCCAGGCTGAAGTGCGCCGGGCGGATGCCTTTGCCATGCTGAAACTACCGCCCGACTCTCATTTCGATTACATTTACATCGCCCCGCCGCAGTACAAAGAAATGTGGTCCCAGGCTCTTAAAGTTGTCGATGGCAACCCAGGCTGGCTGACCGAAACCGGCGAAGTCATCGTCCAGATTCACCCACGCGAATATCAAGATATCCCGCTTGCCAACCTGCAAAAATTTGATGAGCGAAAATACGGCAGCACATTGCTTATTTTTTACGAATCAATTCCCATGCAGAAACCGGGATTACCATCCCGTGCAGAAACCGGGATTACCATCCCGTGCAGAAACCGGGATTACCATGAAAAATAATCACGGAGCCTGATATGGAAATCAAAGTTGTTGAAATTGAAAAACCCGAACTGATTAATTTTATTTTGGGGCAATCCCACTTCATCAAGACCGTTGAGGATATTCACGAAATTCTGGTAAGCAGCGTGCCAGGTATCAAATTTGGGCTGGCCTTTTGTGAAGCCTCTGGCAAGTGCCTGGTACGCACCAGTGGAAATGATGATGTCATGCTGGCGTTGGCAACTAAAAACGCCCTGGCGATTGGCGCGGGACATTCCTTCATCTTGTTCCTGGGAGAAGGCTTTTACCCGATCAATATACTAAGCGCGGTCAAAAATGTCCCCGAAGTGGCCCATATCTTCTGCGCCACCGCCAATCCCACCCAGGTGCTCGTCGCCGAGACGAAGCAGGGGCGCGGCATCCTGGGCGTCATCGATGGTTCATCACCGCTAGGCGTGGAAGACGCCGCCGAAAAAGATTGGCGCAAAAACTTCCTGAGGATGATTGGATATAAGTTCTAAATCCTGCCGACCTGCCAGGTCAGCAAAATACAACCTGCAGTTTTTCCTTGTCATCATAATACGAACGCCCGGCAAAGGGCGGCTCACCAGGCTGCATCTGGCGGATGCGCGCCAGAATTAAAGCAACATCCTCCACCAGCGGGTATTCATCCAGCCTGTCAAACGGCAGCCATTCCGGGATACCTTCCGGCGAGGATAGCAGTTCGCCAAAAAGGTGATCAGCGCGGAAGATAAATAGACCGATTCCGGCTGGCCCGGGAGCATCCACCATCAGTGTACCCACCAGGGAAACCTGCCCGTGCAGCCCTGTTTCTTCCAGCAATTCGCGCTGAGCAGCAGAAGAGAGATCCTCCCTGCGCTCCACATGCCCGCCAGGGCCGTTATATTTGCCCGTCCAGTTCGTGACTTTCCCGTTTTTGGGCAGCAGTTTGATCAAGCACACCGCCTCATCGCGCATCGGGAAAATCAATACCCTGGGAATAAGTTGGTAGCGAGCCGGATTGATGTTCTGATCTGAGGCTGGCATATTTTCTCTCAAAAAAAGAGCCGGAGGGGTTCAAACCCTTCCGGCTCTGATTATTTTCTAGCCTACCAGCTTGCGAACTTCGTCAAGCTGTCCAGCGGAACCGAGTTTAACGTTCTTGGCAGCGATGAACTTGGCATATTCGGCCATGAAGATCTTGCCGACTGGCCGCAAATCAAAATCGGACGGGTTGTCACGGAAGTATTCGCGGTGAACGCGGGTCCAGACCAGCCGGCCATCAGTATCGATGTTGATCTTGGTCACACCCAGGATGGCAGCCTGCTTGAACTGGTTGTCATCGACACCCTTGGCACCCTTCAGTGACCCACCTGCGGCGTTGATGCGCGCAACTTCTTCCTGCGGAACAGAGCTGGAGCCATGCATGACGAGCGGGAAACCAGGCAGGATCTTCTGTATCTCGGTCAGAACTTCAAAATGCAGGCCCTGGGTGCCAGAAAATTTGAAAGCACCATGACTGGTACCGATGGCGACCGCCAACGAATCGCAGCCGCTCTTTTCAACAAATTCTCGCGCCTGGCGCGGATCAGTCAGCTTGGCGTTGGCTTCATCCACAGCCACATGCTCTTCAACACCACCCAACTGGCCGAGTTCGGATTCAACCACCAGGCCTTTGGCATGGGCGGCATCCACGACACGTCGGGTTACCTCAATATTTTTTTCAAAAGACTCGTGACTGGCATCGATCATCACCGAGCTGTAAAACCCGCTGTTGATGCAGTCGTAGCAGGATTCTTCATCGCCGTGATCCAGGTGGACGGCAAAAACGGCCTCCGGGAATACCTTATCGGCAGAAGTGATCAGCCCTTCCAGCATTTTCTTGTGGGTATACGAGCGGGCACCCTTACTGATCTGAATGATGAATGGGGCTTTGCTCTCAACGTTGCCACGGAATAAACCCATAGCCTGTTCCAGATTGTTAATGTTATACGCGCCAATCGCATATTTGCCATAGGCTGCTTCAAACAATTTCTTGGTAGTGACGATCATGGTAACTCCCTTTCTGGAGAATGAAATTCGATAGGTATCGACAAGGTAACTTGCAACTTTTTTGCCGCACCCATCGTAAATAGGTATGTAGCTTGATACAAACTTGATTATACCCAGAATCGGGCACGCAGTACCTATAAACTCAAGCTATAATAAATAAAATCCTTTCCAATCGTAGTTTTCCCAGGAGGAAACGATGAGCGACTTTTTTGGACGTGTTACCAGCGATCAGGATCCTTTCAAAAAACTGGTTTCATTCATACCCGGTTTCGGCGGATATATCGAGCGCGATAACCGGCGTGCGGCAGACAAACTCTTGCGCGACACCGTAGCCCGGCGCTTTGAAGAGTTATACAAACGACTCTCTGCCTTGCAAACCGATGTCATCTCACAGGGGAACATCGAATATGTGGATGATATGGAAAAAGCGGCTCTGCTGATTCGCACCTTTACCGATAAGATCCGCAACGCCAGCTATGGCTATTCCGGCCTGTTTGATGCTGTGAAAATCAACCAGGATGAACTGGCAAAGATTTATACCTATGATGCAGCTTTCTTTGACCTGGCCGAACAAACCAAGAACGCGATGGATACGCTGGAAGCCTCCCTTGGTACCCCGGAAGGCATGCCCGCGACCATCCGCAATCTGACGACCCTGGCGCGCCAGGCTGTCACAACATACGACCAACGCTACGAAATATTTACTGGCAGCAAATAGCTCACAGGTTCCACAAAAAATAAAACATCCCGGAGGTTTGGAAACCTCCGGGATGTTTTGCATCTTTAGAATTGCAGGGGAATTGTATGACAAATAAATCGCTTTTGTGTTTTAATATAAGTAGTGGTAGAAAGCACAATACCAGGAGGCTCATCCATGTGGAATGAATACATCAGCGCAGTTTCAATTAACGAAGTTTTGCAAATTTTGACAAAAAAGGGTTCTCAGGCACGTATAGTAGCTGGGGCTACAGATTTAAT
Organism: uncultured Anaerolineae bacterium; assembly: GCA_903910795.1. Classification (GTDB taxonomy): domain Bacteria; phylum Chloroflexota; class Anaerolineae; order Anaerolineales; family Villigracilaceae; genus UBA5195. The sequence goes on along the minus strand of CAIWAX010000302.1, from coordinate 19,400 downwards.
TCTCGAACTGGAACGCGGCGCTCGCTCCGGCATCGAAACAATGATAGACATCACCCGTATCCCAGGATTGGATCGAATCAGCCGGGACGAGGATGGCATCATCCATCTTGGCCCGCTTGTCACACATAACCAGGTTGCCACATCCAAATTACTTCGCGAACAGGCATATCCCCTGGCTCGCGCCAGTTGGGAAGTCGGTGCGCCGCAAATCCGCAACCGTGCCACGGTGGCAGGCAACTTGATCACCGCTTCGCCAGCCAACGACACGATCACACCGCTTATGGCGTTGGATGCCTGGGTTATGCTCAAATCTGCGAGTGGCGAACGCAAGGTGAAACTACAGGATTTTTACATTGGAGTTCGTAAAACAGTTTTACAACCCGATGAAATGCTGGTCGATATTGCCTTTCAGGGCTTGTCCTCCAACCAGCGCGGCACCTTTGTCAAGATAGCCTTGCGCCGGGCCCAGGCCATTTCAATTGTCAATTTGAGCGTTATCCTGACGATGGATGGAACCTCAGTAGCACAGGCATCCATTACCCTCGGCGCAGTTGCGCCAACCATCATCCACGCCCATGCCGCCGAAGCCTATCTGGCGGGGAAAAACCTGACCGATGAGGTGATCACCCGGACGGCTGAATTGACCCGTGAAGCCGCGACACCCATCGATGATATTCGCGGATCAGCCGATTACCGGCGTGAAATGGTGAGAGTTTTCACAGTGCGCGCTCTTAAATCCTTGCTCACCGGGGATGAACTGGCTGGCATGCCTGCGGAACCCGTTACACTGATGGGCAAGCCCCAAACCATAAAAAACATCCAGCCAGGTACCCGGCACGTTGACGGCTCACTCATCCAGACCCGCATTAACGGCAAAGATTACACCTTCAACAGTGGTTCAGAGAAGACGCTGCTGCGGCTGCTGCGCGAAGAAGCCGGGTTGATTGGTACAAAAGAAGGCTGTGCTGAAGGAGAATGCGGCGCCTGCACTGTATTCCTGGATGGCACAGCCGTGATGGCTTGCATGGTACCCGCCCCTCGCGCCCATAACGCCGAAATTGTCACCGTGGAAGGACTCGCTCCATCCGGCAGTGAACATTTGCACCCGGTGCAAGAAGCATTTATTCAGGATGGAGCGGTTCAATGCGGTTATTGCTCTCCGGGTTTCCTCATGTCAGCGGCAAAATTATTGGAAGAAAAACCTCAACCCACCAAAAACCAAATTGAAGAAGCCATAACCGGTAACCTTTGCCGTTGCACCGGCTATTATAAAATTGTGCAGGCGATCGAAACTGCCAGTCAATTACAGGAGTCTTAAAGTGGCCAAATACCAGGGCGAAATGCAGAAAAGAGAAAGGATTAAAAGAGAAACCCTGCACCCTGTCTGGTATGGAATCGGGTGCATCATGTCGATTATCACGCCCATCATTTCTGGGGCGGCCGCAAAGGTTCTGGTTGATTATGGTATCAGCAAAAAATTACCTTATGTTTTGGCATTGGCCGGACCGATTCAATTCCCGAATATTTTTTACCAGATACCGGTCATAAATTCGGCAGCTTACTATCTTTCGAGTGTACCCTTACTAGAAGCTCTAATTGTCTTCTTTGTGCTATTTCTGCTTCTGTTCTCGGGTATTTTCGCCATTCTGAATGCCATTCTATATCGAATGTTTGGCCCGCCCAAATATTCGGATATTGATTCACCCCCGCTGAAGGGCAATGCCAAGAAAAAATCTCGCTAAACAGGGCTGCCAGCAGCCACTTCAGCATCCCAGAAAACCTGCAGAGGCTGATAACCAACATTCAGCAGGATTTTGAAAGAGGAAAAAATGACTACAAAAATCGTAGGCCAATCTATTGCCAGAGTAGACGCGAAAGACAAAGTTACCGGAAATGCCAAATATTCTGGCGATATTAATATGGACGGCATGCTGCACATGAAGGTTTTATTTGCCGGGCGGCCGCACGCCCGCGTCATAAGTGTTGATACCGCCGCCGCCGAAGCGGCCCCAGGTGTGGTGGCCGTTTATACTGCCAAAGACGTGCCAGTCAATGAATACGGTTTGCAAATAAGCGATCAGCCGGTATTGTGCGGGCCAGGTTCGAGCAAACCTGGCGCGGATGTCGTCCGGTTTGTGGGCGACCAGGTGGCTGTCATTATCGCTGAAACAGAAGAGTTGGCTGCGAGAGCCAGGAAACTTATTAAAGTAGAGTATCAGGATTTGCCGGTTTTAACAGATGCTGAAGAAGCCTTGCAGCCCGGAGCCCTTTCCCTACACCCTGAAATCGGACTTTCGAATATTTGCGTGCATGACAAAATCCGCAAGGGCAATGTGGAAACCGGTTTCGCCCAGGCGGATGTGATTGTGGAAGGCGAATACCGTGTACCTGTCCAGGAACACGCCTATCTCCAGCCCGAAGCGGGCGTGGCATACATTGATGAAAACGGCTTGCTAACCGTTAAGGCCGCGGGACAATGGACACATGCCGACCAGAAACAAATCTCCCATGCGCTTGGTTTAGCGGATGAGAAAATCCGGGTTCAGTATCCCGAAATAGGCGGCGCATTCGGTGGCCGTGAAGATATGTCAGTGCAAATTGTGCTGGCGCTGGCAGCCTGGAAACTGAACCGCCCGGTCAAAATCATCTGGTCGCGCAAAGAATCGCTCATCGGGCACGGTAAACGCCATGCAATGGTGATCCGCGCCAAATGGGGCGCCACCCGCGCTGGCAAACTGACGGCATCTGAAACAACCTTTATTGCCGATGGCGGCGCCTACATGTATACATCCAACAAGGTGCTGGGGAATGCCACCATTACTCAAACCGGGCCATACGCCATCCCTAACGTAAAATCCGACGTCATCGGCGTTTATACCAACAATATTCCAGGCGCGGCCTTCCGTGGTTTCGGCGCCCCCCAGGCGCTCTTCATGGCTGAAATGCAAATGGACAAACTTGCCGAAAAACTTGGGCTGGATCCGGTGGAATTCCGAATGCGTAATGTACTCCGCCAGGGAGATACCCTGGATGTGCAGTCCGTTCCGCCCGGCCCTATTTCAGCGCCGGAAGTCATCGAAGCAGCCGCCCGCCGGGCAGGCTGGAATTTCACCGATGGACAGTGGCAGCGCCCTGCAGCCAGTTTGACATCCGCCGGGCAATCGCCGGTAGTGCACGGTGTGGGCCTGGCGGCTGGCTTCAAGAACATCGGTTTCAGTTTCGGGTATAAGGAAAACTGTTGGGCGCGCGTGGAGTTGCATGGCCATACTGAGATTGAGCGTGTGGTGGTTTACAATGCCGCCGCAGAAGTCGGGCAGGGCAACCATACCATCCTGGCACAGTTGGCCGCCGAAGCCGCGGGCGTAAGTTTTGATAAAGTTGAAATGATTACGATGGATACGCTCAATATGGGGAACGCCGGTTCGGCCTCTGCTTCCCGGCTGACTTTCATGTCAGGCAATGCAGTCAAAGGTGCCGCAGAACGTGCGCGCGCCCGCTGGGATGCCGAAGATCGTCCAGCCATTATTGAATATACCTATCTGGCACCCGAAACCACGCCCTTTGATAAGGAAACTGGCGCCTGTATGCCCAACTTTGCCTATGCGTATGTGGCCCAGACCGCCGAAGTGGAAGTGGATACCGAGACCGGCCAAATCCGCATTCTGAAAATCATCTCAGCCAACGATGTTGGTAAAGCGCTGAACCCAATGCAGGTGGTTGGACAAATCGAAGGTGGCGTGGTACAGGCCCAGGGCTATGTGATGATGGAAAATTTCATTACCCGCGGCGGATATGTGCTGACAGATCAGCTCAGCACCTACCTGATCCCTACCATCCGCGATATCCCTGAACAGGTTGAATCCATGATCGTAGAGGTACCGGATGAGCGCGGGCCGTGGGGCGCCAAGGGCCTGGGCGAGCTTATGTACCTGCCGCTGGCGCCAGCCATCATCTCGGCTGTGCATGACGCGACCGGCGTGTGGTTCAACGAATTTCCACTGACCGCAGAGCGCGTTTTACGCGGTTTAGGTAAAATCTAAACAGATCAAGAATAAAAAACAGCCACAGGAAAATCGTCCTGCGGCTGTTTTTTTTGTAATGAACATCGCTGCGCAAAGGGGGGTGCGCAGCGATGGGAAGTTTTGCACTTTTCGGCAGTCGGGCGATCATCATCAGCTTACTTGGAACGCTACTGATTTTAGACCCTTGACTTTGCGTCACCGTTTTTCAGCGGTTTTGCCTTTCGGCTGGTCGGGCGATCCTGGCCATTTGTGCTGATTGAGCATCCCATGGCTTTAAATCCACAGACTCTGTGCCGCCAGTTTTCACTGGTTTTGCTATTTTCGATAATCAGGCTGTCCTGGCGCTTTTCTCTACGCTTTAGATCCTTGATTTTGCGTCACCAGCTTTGGCTGGTTTTGCTTTTTATCGAAGTGCATTCTTATTTTTGCACAAACCAGGCGTCGATTCAAGTAGTTTTTAATTTTTTAAGGTAATTGTTAGGTCGATATTGATCGGGCAATCTCATCTGGCAGTTGGCAGTGTGAAAAAAAACGTGCTGCCCTGACCCTCTCCCGGGCTTGTCACCCAGATCCTTCCGCCGTGCGCATCGACCAGGGCCTTCGCAATCGTCAGCCCGATGCCGGAACCGCCGCCGCCAGCCCGTGAACGGGATTGATCCACACGGTAAAAGCGGTCAAAAATACGCTCCATATTCTCGGAACTGATGCCAAGACCGCTATCTTGCACTGACACCTGTATTTCCAGGGTGCCCAAGACCGCGGAAACCTTTACATCGCCGCCCGCAGGAGTGTAGATCAGCGCATTCCCCAGCAAATTCGTCAGCACCTGGATCAGACGATCCTGATCAGCTAATACGGCGGGCAGCGCCGCATCCAGCCCGCTCACATCCAACCTGACCTGTTTATCCAAATATTGTTTGGAAAGTCTTTTAGCAGTTGTCCTGACTAAATCAGCCAGGCTGACCGGTTGAAGATCCAGGTGATAAGCCCCGGCTTCCACACGGCTGAGTTCTTGCAGATCATCCACCAGACGGCTCAGGCGGCTGGCTTCCAGGCGAACCTGTTCATACGTTTCAGGAGATGCGGGTAAAACCCCATCTGTCATGGCTTCCATATAACCACTAATCGCGGTCAACGGTGTTCGTAGTTCATGGCTCACATCTCCAATCATTTGCAAACGCCGCGTTTCAGTTTCTTCCAGGCGTTCTGCCATCCGATTGAAACGCTCAGCGAGCTGCGAGAGTTCATCCGTTCCGCTAACCTGTACCCTTTCAGTGTAGCGCCCGTCAGCAATCCGCTGGGATGCGCTCATTAGGGCCCGCAAAGGGGCTACAATTTGACGGCTGAACACAACACTGACCACCACAGCCACCAACACTACGAAAATAACTGCATAACCCAGTGATTCAAAAACGCCAGCTCGAAAATCCGCAAACCCGGCACCCGGGCCAGGCCCAGGCCCATAACCAGACCCGCGACCCTGTCCCATCATCGCACCGGGCGTATGAGTGCCATCACCAATAAAATTGCTGCTCATCTGCATGTGCCGGCTATAAGCTTCTGGCGCGGTAAACGTCACTGCCAGAGCCAAAACAATCCCGCTGACCAGCAATACCACCAAATAGGAAACCAATAATTTGACGCTGATGTGTTCCCGAATGGCTTTGATCATGCCTGCTCATCTTCAAAACGGTAACCCACAGCTCTTACTGTGGTGATAAAATCGCCGCCAAGTTTCTGCCGAACATGCCCCAAATGCACATCCACTACACGCATGTCTCCAAAATACGAGGCACCCCACACTTTTTCCAGTAATTGTTCACGGGAAAGCACCCGCCCCCGGTTTTCAGCCAGGCTTTTCAATAAATTGAACTCAAGCGCGGTTAACTCAATCTGCTGTCCATCTACTGTCACGATCCGGGAGGCGGTATCGATGCTGACATGCTTGAACGCCAGCAAATCGCCATCGCTTACCCCGCTGCCCACCTGCAGGCGGCGCAGTGCAGATTTTATGCGCGCGACCAACTCCCGCGGGCTAAAAGGTTTGGTGACATAATCATCTGCTCCCACCGAGAGACCAACGATCTTATCCGTTTCCTCCGTGCGGGCCGTCAGCAGGATCACGTACACATCTGATTCGCGGCGCAGCCTCGATAACAATTCCAGACCATCCAGCCCGGGAAGCATTAGATCCAGCACAATCAAATCTGGCTTGAAGGCTCTGGCGGCTTTTAAACCAGCTATGCCCTCATTGGCGGTGTAAACTTCGTAACCCTCCGGTTTGAGGTAGGCGCTCACCAGGGTGACAATGGATGGCTCATCGTCAATAATAAGGATTTTAGTAGTCATGATGTTCGAGTGTATCCCATCAATATAGTGAAATGGACAAGCAAATGTAAAGATTGCGCAAAGAAATTGAGATTAACGATATCGCTCCTTGCCGGCAGTTGCGGCAAGGAGCGATATCGTTGAAATTACATCATCTTGATCAGCGGCCCCTTGCCAGTTGAATAAGCTTCGGGGTCTTTTTCAAATGTGTGTTTGCAGCCAGGCGCACAGAAATAATAAGTTTTGCCCTTATATTCAGATGTCCATTGAGCTGTTTTTGGGTCCACGTTCATTTTGCAAACAGGGTCGATTTCCATTTAGCCTCCATGAGATAAACAAGTATAATCATATCATGCCCGAAGAGCAAATTTCCTCACTATCCAGACGTAAAATCGCCATGCTGATCGATGGCGACAATGCCCAATCCAGCCTTCTGCCCCAAATGTTGGTCGAGGCTGGCAGATATGGCATGGTTACAATTCGCCGCATCTACGGCGATTGGACCACGCCCAACATGAACTCGTGGAAGGATGTTCTTAACTTCCACGCCATTCAACCCATCCAGCAGTTCCGTTATACCATCGGCAAGAATGCTACCGATAGCGCCATGATTATCGATGCGATGGATATTCTGCACTCCGGCTTTGTTGAAGGCTTCTGCATTATTTCCAGCGACAGCGATTACACCCGGCTGGCTACCCGCATCCGTGAGACCGGCATTTTTGTGATGGGCATCGGCGAAAGGAAAACACCCAAGCCCTTCGTTAATGCTTGCGACATGTTTGTCTATACCGAAAATCTTGTAACAGAGACCAAACCTGTCAAAAAATCCGTAAAAAAACCGGTCAATAAAGGCGACAAAAAGAAGGAAGAAAAAGAGGAAAAGGAAGAAGCCGATCCGATGCCCATTCTTGAGAAGGCTTTTGGAATGGCAGTCCAGGAGGATGGCTGGGCGCGTCTCGATCACATGGGCAACGCGCTTTACCAAATTGACCCGGCTTTTGATCCGCGTACATATGGTCAGCGCCAGCTTTCCCGCCTGGTTGGGAATTTGAAAGAAAATTTCGAAATGAAATCCCAGGAAATCGAGGGCTCGAGCCTGTTCTACGTAAAGCTGAAAGAGGGCCCGGAACAGGGTTGACCAATGGAAAGACCTCCGAATTCTTATCGAATTCGGAGGTCTTTTTTAGTGCAAAGTATTTGGGGAAATTTCTAGCTGGCTTTCCAGTTCTTCATCGGTAACACAAAATCATAAGGGTATTCCGCCAGAAGTTCGATCTTGCCATTGGGATTAACCCAATAAGTATCCTCAATGCGGAAGCCCATCCCCTGCTCTGGATAGTACAGGCCTGGTTCAATGGTGATGACCACCCCGGGCTTGAGAAGGTTGTCCTCCGCGGCAGTCAGCCCGCTCCAGGGACGCTCATGGATGTTGACGCCTACGCCATGACCGATGGAGTGGATATAACCCTGCATGGGAGCCTTATGGGTGCGCGGGGTTGCATGCCCATCCGCCTCAAAAATCTCACAGGTCAGCACCTGGCTGTCCTTGAACGGGGCGTTCAAAAAGAGGTTTTCAATTAACCGGTCATAGCAACTGTGCACCTGCCCGTACAGCTTGAGGGCTTGCGGCGTGGCATAGCCCAGGCTCCATGTGCGGGTAAAATCATAAAAATAGCCGCCGCCCGGCTCCTGGGGGTAAATGTCAAAAACGATGGTTTGACCCAGGCGCATCAAATCATCCGGATTGCCCTGGGAATGGGGCACGCCCGCATCGCGGCCCAACGAAAAGATAAAACCCTCACTTGGCACGGCGTTCCGTTCCGCCAGCCAAAGGTTGATTTTGCCCTTCACAACCCCAAGTTTGAGCGGAGCCCCGGCTTCATCCAGCAAAACTTCATCCGCACCTACCGCCCGGCTGGTGAGATACTGCGCGGTCAGCCCCACAACCTCGATGGTGATTCGCCCCATGTTTCGAATATGGGCAACCTCAGCATCCTCTTTGGTTTCCATCGCATACAAAAAAAGTGAACTCTCACGCGCTTCACCCACCAATTCAACAGATGGCATAACCTTTTGCAGATGTCCCAGGGTGGAGAACATCCCGCCTAGCTCAATATGACCATACAGCCCGACCCGGCCCTGGATGCCCATATCCGTCAGAATGTTGCGCAAGCGCAGGGCTGCCATCAGGGAGTTATCACCGTTAGCCTCTTTCAACAATTCCTGCCATGGATATTCATCATATAAACGCACCTTCAGACCAGATTTTGCGGCTTCATCCCTTTCCATCAAACCGCAAAACAACACCGCATCCTGATCCAATTTTTTGACCAGGGTTGCGCTGGTAACGTGGCCGCCGCCTGTCAGATAGGTCATGGGTGGGTTATTTTCGGCGTTCCCAAAGACCAGGATGGCATTAAAATTTCTGGAACGCATCAAATTGTCAAGATCAGACTTCATTTTATTCTCCTGTTTTTTTTCAACTGGCCGGCAGGTTGGCTTTCAGACAGGCCAGCAAAACATCATCCTGTTCAGGCAGCACAGTGCGCGGGTCAAACAGCAAACACTCATTTTGAGTGCGCGCAATCAAGGCCGGTTTGGATTTCCGAAGCCTGGCCAGAGCCTTGTCCGGGGACTTAACGGCCGCCGAAAGCACCCAGGTCGGGAAAGATTCGCCTGGAAGCGAGCCCCCGCCCACAGTGGATTCGCTCATGACCACCTCCCCAAACCCAAGCCTGCGCTGCCAGTTTTCTGCCCGCAGCTTGACTTCCTCCAACGGCAAGGAGATCATGCGCCAGATCGGCACCTGGCTTTCCGCCTCATCCAGCAGATAATGCAGCAATGTGGCATACAGACCCGCCAGACAGGCCTTGTCAGCCCGTAAAGCACGCGCCAATGGATGACGTTTTATTTTCGCAATCAGATCAGCTCTTCCAATAATAATACCGGCCTGCGGTCCGCCCAATAATTTATCCCCAGAAAACATGACCAGGTCTGCGCCCGCCGCCAGCGATTCCTGAACAGTGGGCTCATGCTCCATGCCATAGCGGGCCGTATCAAGCAAAGCGCCTGAGCCCAGGTCATCCACAAAAACAGCCCCGCGCTGGTGGGCACAGACTGCAATCTCTTTCAATTCAGGTTCTTCGGTAAAACCAACAATCTTAAAATTGGATCTGTGCGCGCGCATCACGACTGCGCTGGATGCCTCTGGAACAGCCGCGAGGGCTTCCTCAAAGTCAGACAGGCGCACTTTGTTGGTGGTACCGATTTCTACCAGCCGCGCCCCAGACTGCTGCATAACCTCCGGGATGCGAAAACCGCCGCCAATTTCCACCAATTGCGAGCGGGGTATGATAACCCACTTCCTGCGAGCCAGCGCCGTAAGCACCAGCAAGACCGCCGAGGCGCAGTTATTCACCACCAGCCCCGCTTCAGCGCCGGTCAGATTCTGCAGCACGGTTTCGACGTGGGTCAAACGGCTGCCGCGTTTGCCTGTCACCAGATCGAACTCCAGATTGGAATAGCCCTCAGAGATTTCCTGTATGGCCCGCATGGCAGATGGCGAGAGCGGCGCACGGCCCAGGTTGGTATGCAGAATCACACCGGTGGCATTTAACACCGGCAGCAGGGTAGGTTGGGTCCATGTTTTCAGGAGGGATTCGGCCCGCTGCAGGATGTCTTCCTGAGCGGTCTCTGCACGCTGCCCAGCCGTAATCTCGGTACGGATTTCATCCAGGGTTGCCCGGAGAGCTTTCAACGTCAAAGGGCGGCCATAGCTGGAAATAAAAGAACTGGCCGCCAGCAGCAGCCGGTCAACGGACGGCAGATTGCGGAGGGACATTTTCGGAATGATTTGAGCTTTCGTACAGGCGCAGTAGATACTCGACAATGGTCAAACCCAGCCCAAGCCAGACCGCGATTTGAAAATTGAGCACCCGGCCAATCTCCAGCCAGGTTATCAACGCAAAATAAACACCAACCGCCACGGACTCACGCACAATCACGCCTGCCCGGGCAATCGTGAGATTTGAAAAAATAGAGTTAAAAAGATAAGAAATTGGCAGGAAAGTGCCGGTACTGGCCAGCACAATCAGGGCATACATGCCCCAACGCGGCCATAGATAGGGCAGGGTGAAGTTCAAGAGCAGGGCCAACCCACCCCACCCGGTCAAAATTAACAGAATAGTTGGGAACAAAAAGGTGCGAAAAGACAATTTATCTTTCATAATGTTGAATTATACTCGCTGAAAGACCACGCATAAACAGAGATTATGCGCAATTGGAACGTTCCATCCATCATGAAGCGTCACACAAAAGCTGGTTGTTACTTTCCAGGCGAGTAAATCTTCTCCCAGTTGTCACGCAAAATATTCCCCAGGATTTGGTCAGCAAAACCCTGGGCTGGCAGCACATCTCCGTCCGGTTCCACATACAGCCATGTTTTGCCTGCCCCGCCTGGTTCGGCATCCTCTGCCGATTCAAGCGCCACCGGATGCGCGTCCGAATACGGGACAGGCAGATCCGAAACCTGCCGCAGGTTTAATTCCGCCGCACGACTGTGCAGGCGGGCGCCTACTTCCTGCAACGCGGGATCGGAGATACTGATGGAGACATTCTCCAATCCTTCCGCTGCCAGTTTCTCGAGCAGCGCCATCCGGCTCTCTGAATTTTGCTGGGTTACCGTCAGATGAACGGTCAGGAAAATATCGGCCTGAATAACACTCTTGATGACCGGCCAATCTGGCTCACCATTTACTGGCGCAAGGATCATCATGTGATCCAGACCAGTTTGCAAGAGTTGCTCCAGATAACCCTTATCAGCCAGCTTTATTCCATCAGTCAGCAAGCCGGTCACCTGTCCGATTTCCTGGGCATGTATGATCAACTCCGGCAAATCTTCACGCAGGGTAGCCTCCCCGCCAGTAAATACGACATGCGGGATACCCGCGACCCAAGCTTTATCCAGAATAGCTTGCCATTCCACGCTGGTCAATTCGCGATCCACGCGCTTTTCGGGTGCATCGATCGGATCGCTGCCCGGAGACAATCGGTAGGTCAGGGCGCAGTCCAGGCGCAGCGGTGCGCTCAGCTCTGAGCTATTGGGCTGCGCCTGTTCAAAGCCCAGCATCGAAATAGGATCAACATCCTGACCATGAACCAGGGCAGAGATTTTTTCAACAAATTCGTTGTAATCCTGCAGCGCCAGTGATTTTTTAATCCGGTAGCGGCTGGCGATGGCTTTGGCAGCATTTTCAGGTTTGCTGCCCTGGATATAATGGAAAGCAAATTCAGCAGCGGTCGGGTTGAGCTGCAGGACAGTGGATGCATTCAAGATCAGGATGCCCGCCCCGCCCTTCTGCAAACGTAAATGCAGCCGATATGGCTTTTTATCATCCGCCACGGATTGGAAATGATAAACGCCTTCTGGTAAAGATTTGACCGGTGTAAATAACCCGGTAAGTCGACCGAAAATTTTCATATCGCCTCCTCGCAGAATGCGGCCCACAATGGGTCAGCGCCTGATAAAATGCTCCAATTCAAACGGAATTTCGAGTGACAGCTCCACAAACCCGGCGTATATTCCATCCTGAAACCAGGGGGATTGGTAAATCATTTTTTTGACGCCTTTTTTTTCAATGGTGTAGACATTCTTTTGGCGGGCGGCCAGCAGGCGCTCTGTTTTGGAGCGGGCAGGCTCGGGGTGACAATCCAGCATATTCAATCCGATCAAACCATAGCCGCCGTCCGTTTCAAACGTTTTAGCAGCTTTGTCATTCATCTCAAGAATAATGCCATCTGGATCACAAACGGTCACTGCTGCCGGAAATTCTTTGATCCATTCATGCATAAGATTCGTCTCCAGTCAGGTTTTCTTCTACAAATTGGTGTCAATAGTCTGGTTTTCAAATTGCAGCGGGCAGCCGCCCCCGCATTCGGCCAGCAGCTCACAGCCGCCGCATTTCTCCGGCAAACCCTGGCGTTCCCGCAAGCGGGTGGAAAGCGGGTGATTCCAGATCGAATCCCATCCATCCCGCAAAATATTCCCCACAGGCTTGTAATAAGACTGGCAAGGCAGCACATCCCCATTCGGCTCAATACACATATTGTACAGAGCCGCGGTGCAGCCTTTGACCCCCAGATCCAGGGCCTGTGGATCAAAACCGCAGTACTGTGTGGGCGTATACCAGATCAGGCGCTGGCTGCGCGCTTCGGTCTTCTGGCGCGCGGTTGCCAGCAGTCCGGTCAGTTCGCTATCCGGCAAACCAGTGCCGACACTGGCGCCATGCCCGGAATGGATCAGGGCGTTCAGCCCGATTGTTGGCACACCAATATCAGCCAAATAATCGAGGGTGGCGGGGATTTCGCCGACATTCGTTCGCAGCATGGTTGTGTTGGTCATGACAAACAGCGGGCTGGTCAGGGCGTTTTTGACCCCGGCCATGGTTTGCTCAAAAGCGCGGGCATTTACCATGGCATCGTGAATCTTCGCATCGTGAGACTCAACCGTGATTTGCACATGATCCAGACCTGCATCCGTCAGTCGCTGAACATAGGCAGAATCTTTGAGCCTCCGCCCGTTCGTATTGAGCCCTGTGATCTGGCCGTTGCCCTCGGCATGCGCTATCAATTCAGGTAAATCTTCTCGCAGGGTCGGTTCCCCGCCCGTGAAAACCACATGTGGGATTCCCAACGACCAGGTAATATCCAGTATCTTTTTCCAATCTGCTGTGGAAAGTTCCGGGAAATTGCGCTCGCGTGCGTTGTAACAATGGCTGCAAGCATTGTTACAACGATAAGTTAGCGCCAGATCCATGCGGTAAGGCGCTGACGGCCGGGTACTGAAAGGCGCAGTGGTCTCCAGCTCCAGATCGTGGATGGGGCAGGCGCCGTCTGGGCGGATCAATTCATTGATCTGCAAGCGAATGCTTTGCAGATCAGCGCGCGCCTGCTCCGCGCTGACATGATAGCGGCTGCGCAAGACTTTAACAACATCGGCATCCGATTTTTTTTCGAGCAACATGCGGGCCATCAACGCGGCGGTGGGATTCAAATGCACCACCCGGTTGGCGTTGATCATCAAGGTGCCATGTCCATCCGGATCAACTCGTAGGTGTACGCGGCTCTTACCCTGATCATCCTCAATCCGAAAATGAAACATCCCGGCTCCACTGCCGGCTTTATGTGAGGCAACACCTTTCCGGGAAACCAACCAACGCTGCACACCATTAAGAGTGGAAAGCATAACTCTCCTTATTCAAAAAATAACCTATCGCCCGCCGCCCGCACAGGCACAGGCACAACCCGCACAAGCACAGGCGCAGGCGCAGCCCCCGCCGCCACCGTGGTAGCTGCCGCCCGAACTGGTTGAAACAGGCACCGGATTGGTGACATTGGTCACTTTGCCTGTGAAATCATTCAGATTGCCCAGCACCTTGCCAGAAAAGTTCTGTACGCCGCCCACCATCGAAGCCGCCAGGTCTGCACCTGGTAAAGAAACCCGTCCGCCTGAACCCGATGGCGCGGAGGTTGTGGATGGCATCCCGAGCGAGGTTGTTTGCGGCATGGAAGGCTGGCGGTAGACCGGATCATAACGTCCCCACCACATGGGCATAAAAATCGGGCCGGTAAACGTACGCCGGGCGCGTTCATCATAATCCTTGTCCAGCATCGTCCATTCCAGCGCCTGTTCAAACATCTCGCTTTTTACTTCCGGTGTACCAGCCGCGTTAATTTGCTGCCAGGCTTTTTCGTTGATAGCTTTGTAATAATCCAGGGTTTCTTTGCGGCTGAAACCTTTCATTTTCTCCTTGACGCTTTTTACCAGGTTAATCGACATGGTTTGCAAATCTTTTCGACGGTCAGAATCCCCTTTAACCATAGCCTGCACAAATTCAGTTTCGTAGGTTTGCAGATCTGCCGGTTGCGGCTGGAGCAGTTCAACCTTTAATGGATCCTTTGTCACAACTTGCAGGGCGCCCTTTTTGACAGCCCCAAACAGGATCATCGTCATCACCTTATCCAGCGATTGGCCCATCAGAATGGCCGCTTCCACGGCCGTCAGGCCGCGCTTAATGCCGTGCCCCTCGATGGAAATCCCCGGCGTTATATATTCCAGTTTGCGCTTGCGGTTACTGAAAGCGCTCAAGATCGGTACCCCGAAGAAGAAACCCGCGAAACAAATAAACGGCAGATAATCCATCAAAGAATTGATCATCCCACCTAAAATATCGAAAATCGAAGTGGTTACGATCGCAGAGGCAGGAATATATTGTTTTGGGAAAGAAGCCCCAAACGTATATTGCGTCGCTCCATTCGCATTGGGGCTGTTCCAGGTATAAGTGACCCGCCCATTAGAATCCAACCCGCCTGCAGGATTTTTATCCCCCGGCCAATTCTGAGCGGGGTGATACTTGGGCTCATTCGGCTGCACTCCCGGCGGCAGGTGAAAAACTACTGTCAGATTGGTATTCCCGTGCACATATTGGGAGCCAAAATAGGTTGGAGAGAACTCGCTGCTGGCATAATTTTGATCGCTTGAATCCGGGTAAAACATGCGGGAAATTCTGCCAACATAGGCATGAACGGTGGCTTTATTGAAAATGGAATATCCGCCGAGGTTCAGCGCCACACCGCTGCCGCTGCCCTGATAATCACTGGTTACATCAACGGCTTTGCCGCCCACATCCGCCCGAATGCTGCCCATGTCATAATTATTATTTGGCAGCCCCAGGTCAACGGCATCAAGAATATGCGCGCCGGGGTCGTTCACAAAGGTTAACTGGTAATCCAACGCCATGGTGCCATCTTTATTTAAAAAGACTTGCACTACCTCATTGGTCAGTTGAAAAGAATAATTGGATTGCGCCGATGCCGCGTTGGTCAATCCAAAAAGGAATACCAATGCCAGAAACAATACTAAAATTCGATACTTCATAACCTGCCTCCCCGGACTACCACTTGGGTTCTTCGGTTAGTTGATAGGTTGCCTGACAGTACGGGCAGGTAACCACCGGCGCGCCCGCCATCATTTTAATATCGTTGGAGGTGATCGGCCCGCCGCAGGAAGTGCACTTCATCTGGCTGATCTTGGTATCTCCCGGCAGGTCAATTTTCAGCACAACCGGCTGCGCATCAGCTCCACCGGCGCTGCCTTTGCGTGTGCCCAACCAGAGCATACCTGCCCCACCTGCCAGCATAAACAATCCGACACAGGTTATAACAATCCCAGTCGAAAGCCACGCAGGATCACCAGTTAATGCTGTCGAACCGTACATGGTTATTCCACCAAAACCCACCACGACGATACCTAACAAGAACAAAATCCCCGCTCCGATATACATCAATGTGCGACCCATAACTGCCTCCGAATTGATCTCATTCTTAAATAGTGTAGCACCATGTCAGGCAGGAAACAAATGACATTCGTCTATTAATTTACGGAATTTCAGAAAAAAAGTTGCCGTTAGACTGATAAAATTCACGCATAATAAGCATCCTGTGAACTGATCCAGTGTTCTAATGCCAGAGAGACGGACTCAACCGCAACTGACTGTCCTCCCTCCGCGAAAGGAAACGAATAAAATGACCATACACGATCAATACTCCCGCTGGAAAACAACCACACTCAAGAAATCAACCGATAAATTCCCTGAGCGGAAAAAAATATTTTCAACGAGTTCAGGCATCGAGCTGCCTCCCGTTCTGCCGCCCTCCCAGGAAGAGACCCTTTACATCGAAAAACTGGGCTTTCCGGGTGAATACCCCTTCACGCGCGGTGTTCAACCCACCATGTACCGGGGCCGGTTCTGGACCATGCGCCAGTACGCCGGTTTTTCCACCGCGGAAGAATCAAATCGCCGCTACCGCTATTTGCTCGGAGCCGGGCAAACCGGGCTTTCGGTGGCGTTCGACCTGCCCACCCAGATCGGTTACGATGCTGACGATCCAATGGCGCTGGGTGAAGTTGGCAAAGTTGGCGTCTCGATCTCCTCGGTAGAAGATATGGCCATCCTTTTTGACCAGATCCCACTCGGTCAGGTTTCCACTTCCATGACCATCAACGCCCCTGCCGGAGTGCTGCTGGCCATGTACATTGCCGTAGCCCGCCGGCAGGGCGTTGAGATGAAAAATCTAAAGGGCACCATTCAGAATGATATTTTAAAAGAATACATCGCGCGCGGCACATACATTTATCCGCCCGCGCCATCCATGCGCCTGATCACAGACATTTTCGATTTTTGCGCCCGGAACGTGCCGGGTTGGAACACCATCTCGATCTCCGGTTATCACATCCGCGAGGCTGGCTCCACGGCTGTGCAGGAAGTGGCCTTTACGCTGGCCAACGGCATCGCCTATGTGGAAGCCGCCCTCAAAGCCGGTCTACCGGTGGATGAGTTCGCTCCGCAGCTATCCTTCTTTTTTAATGCCCACAACAACGTTCTTGAGGAAGTCGCCAAGTTCCGCGCCGCACGGCGCATGTGGGCGCGGCTGATGCGTGAACGCTTTGGCGCCCAGAAACCCGCCTCCTGGCAGCTTCGCTTCCATACCCAGACCGCCGGTTCAACGCTTACAGCTCAGCAGCCCGAAAATAACGTGGCCCGCGTAACCTTGCAGGCGCTTTCGGCTGTGCTGGGAGGAACCCAATCGCTGCATACCAACTCGATGGATGAGGCACTCTGGCTGCCAACTGAAAAATCGGTGCAAGTGGCCTTGCGTACCCAGCAGATTATCGCTTACGAATCAGGCGCCGCGGATGTGATCGACCCACTGGGAGGTTCCTATCTGATCGAATATCTCACCGATCAAATCGAGGCTCGTGCCAATGATTACCTGAAGCGCGTGGATGAGATGGGCGGCGCGTTGATCGCTATTGAGCGTGGTTACATGCAGAATGAAATCCAGGATGCTGCTTACGCCGCCCAAATGGCAATTGAGAAAAATGAACAAATCGTGGTGGGCGTCAACCAGTTCCAAACAAATGAAAAAATCAGCCTCGAACGGCAGAAAATTGACCCGGCGATTGAAGCCAACGCCCACCAGCGCCTGGCCGTTCTGCGCACAAAGCGCGACAGCACCCGCATGAACGAACTGAAATCTCACCTGGAAAGCGCCGCTCGCGGCAGCGAAAACCTGATTCCGCTCTTCATTGAATGTGTTGATCAAAATATGACCCTGGGAGAGGTTTGCAACACCCTGCGCGGTGTGTGGGGCGAATACAAGCCCGTGGCATTTTAACAACCTTTTGGGATTAAATTACGTATATTGTGAATAAGATCACAATATATTATTCTCAAAAAAGAAGACCCCATGCCAAAAATTGACGCTCTCGTTCAGGATTTTCTCGCTCAAAAGGTTATCGCAGTGGTTGGCGTTTCTGATAAACGCGAAACCGGCTGCAACCTGGCTTATGCCAAATTCAAAGAAACTGGCTGCCAGGTTTTCGCCGTCAACCCACACATCAGCACATATCAGGGCGATCCCTGCTATCCGGATCTGAAATCCATTCCCGTCAAGCCACGGGCGGTCTTCATTTTTACAAGCCCGGGTGTCACCGAAGAAATCGTCAAGCAATGCGTTGATCTGGGCGTTGGTTACATCTGGATGCATTGTATGATGGGTACGAAACCGGGCGCAGGCAGCGGAATGAGCAGCGTCTCAAGCAGCGCGGTACAGATGTGCCGCGCGCACGGCATCCAGGTTATCCCGGGCTCCTGCCCGAACCAGTACATCAAACCCGATCCTTTCCATGGCTTCATGCGCAGATTATGGAACTTATTTGGCTTCCTGCCAGCTTCTTAAAATCTGCTAATAAAATTCCCTTGACGCCCCATCAGCGGCATGGTAAACTACCGCTCGCTTAACGAATAGCGGAGTAAAAACCTGCTGATCGCTCAAAGTATGATCCCGTGGTGTAGCGGCTAACATGCGGCCCTGTCAAGGCCGAGATCGCGGGTCCGAATCCCGTCGGGATCGCCAAGAGGAACTTGCAGCAAAAGAAAGCCCCGGAATTGGATGAGAAATCATCTAATTCCGGGGCTTTTGGTTTCAGGCAAAGGGGAATGGCCGCCTGAACCCCGGGCTTTCCCGCGAGCCACCGAATTTTTCCCCAGGCGCACAAACAACCTCCGTGCTGGGCGATCAGCGTTCGCTCGTTTCTTATCGACTGCGCCGGCGCCTCTCCCTGCCATCTTGAATCCCGTATCATCCCCCCCACTCCTCCATGCCCACAGGAATCCGGCCGCTGCGCGCCAGCAAGAAACCCGCGTCACACTGCAAGGCGGGCATGGATTATCGCTTCCTGTTCATCCAGCCGTGAGCCATCCCGTTTTCAGTGGCGAATGCTTTTTCAGAAGAAACCCTCGATTGAATCAGAAGCATGGCGCCGCTGCTTGGCATCTTCTCTGTATCGATCATCATCTTGATTTTCGAGCTACCTTTCAACACCGAATGGGGGAATCCATTCCATCGACGAAGGAACTGGATGGGCAGGCAAAACCGCGATCCTCGCCTATATTCCCAATAATTGCCCTTGACAAATAAATAATCTACATATATACTATATATAGTAAGAGATCAAAACATGAGCTATTCACTTTCATTCTCACAAGCAATCTTTGCAGTTCTCTTTGTCGGCGATAAAGTCGGGCAGAACTTCTATGACTTTGTCCCGACCAAGGAGCTGTCCGCCGCATTGAATATTCCCAACCCAACGGCGGTCAAGATTCTTGGAAACCTTGCCAGCGTAGGGATCATTGAAACCCGCGAGGGTTCACACGGCGGGGTGCGCCTGGCAAAGCCCCCTCAGGACATCACGCTTTTGGATGTTTTCACTGCCATCGAAACAGGTAAATCCATGTTTCGTCAGGATTACAAGTTGCGGGTGACAGGAGAAAAACCAACCCGCGCCCAGAAGTCTGTCTTTGCAATTCTTACCGATGCGGAAGCGGCGATGAAATCCCATTTGGCGCAAACCACAATTGCAGATTTGATGGCAGACCTCAATAAATAGTTTTTTTTGGCAATAACTATATATATTATATATTTAGT
>CAIWAX010000301.1 GCA_903910795.1 uncultured Anaerolineae bacterium | reverse complement strand
GTGATCACGCTTGAAGGCCGGTCTTAGGTTGGAGGTGAATGGTTGCCGGAGATGGTCTGCGCGTTGCAATTTCTGGAAGGCGGCGGGTCTGTTAATGTCGCAGGTTATTTTGCGGTCGAACTGGGTGGCTGGAGATCAGAGCCGTCATAGGTTCTCAATTCAGGCCACTTTTGCATGATGAGTAAAGAACTGTTTATTTTTTAAAGCGGAGGGGTGTGAAGCCGCATGAGAGATTAAGTGCCCCAATCCCGAATGTACAAGAAGTCATAATTGGCGGTGCGTGAACTGATTTTGGCAACCGGCGGCATGACGCGTTTGAAATGATTTCTGCGAATGCGGTTGGAGACCAAATCAACGAATTTCTTCTCAAAACCGGCTTCAATACATTCCTGTGGGTTGAAACGCTGATCCACCAATAGAAATAGAAGACGGTCAGCCTGCTCATAGGTAAAGCCCAGCTCATCTTCATCCGTCTGACCTGCCCACAGATCCGCGGAGGGGGCTTTGTCGATGATGACGGTCGGAACGCCAACCGCGCGCGAAAGCTCGCGCACCTGGGCCTTGTAGAGATCGCCGATGGGGTTGAGCGCATGTGCCGAGTCGCCGTATAACGTGGAGTATCCCAATAATATTTCAGTTTTGTTCCCGGTGCCGATGACCAGACCTTTGAAGGCTTCGGATTGATCGTAAAGCGTCACCATGCGGCAGCGCGCCATGATATTGCCTTTGCGCATGTTCGACATTTCTGGGAATTGCTCGATCAATCCATCTGCCATGCCCGTGATGGGGATCGTTAGCGCTGGAATTTTGAGCGCATCAATGACCAGTTGGGCGTGGTCAAGCGATTCTGTTGAAGAGGTTTTATAGGGCATGCGCACGGCCAGCACGTTCTCTGCTCCCAGGGCTTCGGCTGCCAGAAAGGCAACCAGCGCCGAATCGATGCCGCCTGAAAGTCCCAGCACCGCGCGGCTGAATCCGGTGCGGCTGATTTCCGACTTGATGAAACGGGTCAGCAAATCCCGCACGAGGGTGGTATTGATGGAAAGATCGATATTCATCATTGTTTTTATTTCTCAGCGATCCTGCGCAGTTCTTTGATGACCAGGTCAGCGCGCTCATCTCGCAGGACTGGCAATCGCATCCGCGTCCGGCGAATTTGATTTAAATCGAGTTCCGCCACGGTCAGGCCCTCTTCATTATAGGGAGCTTTGGCAATCAGCTTGCCATCCGGGTCGTAAACTGTGGCGCCGCCCCAGAAACTCAAGCCATCTTCAAAGCCGACTCGGTTGGTATGGGCAACGAAAGTGGTGAATAAACCTGCGTAGGTGCGGTTGACGGTTTCGACCCATTGTGCCGAGCCCAGAATTTCCTCGGTCACGCCCCGGCCCGGCGAAGCGGAAGTGAACAGCATCAAGTCCGCGCCATCCATCCAGAGCGTATAGGGTGAGGAGGCGTGCCAGAAATCTTCACAGATCAGCAGTCCCATTCTTCCGAAGCGTGTGTCAAATGCGCGCAAATTTTCGCCAGCCGCGAAGTAGCGTTTTTCATCAAAAATCCCGTAAGTTGGTAAATATACCTTCCGGTGAATGTGAAGAACCTTGCCCTGTGAAAGGTAGGCGGCGGAAATGAAATACCGGTAGCGTTCATCTTCTTCGACAAAACCAAAAACGATATCTATATCTTTTGATTCATCCAGAAGCCGGTTGAAAACCGGGTCTGCAGGGTTTGGATGAAGCGCAACCGTGGCAGCCAGGTCTTGCAGGACGTACCCGGTCAACGACAATTCGGGAAAAATGAGCAGATCGGCGCCCTGTTGTCTGGCGTCCGCGATCAGCGCCAGGTGTTTTTCGAGATTTGCCTGGACATCCCCCAGTTTTGTGTTGATTTGGGCCAGCGCGAGTGTGAGTTTTTTCATGTTAGCTGTGTTTTGGGGTGGTTAAGTAGGATGAATCCAATCTTACCATAATAGGCCCACCGGGCACATGTGGACGATCCATTTTAAAGGGCGCGCATATCCTTTCATGAACCTCCACAGCAACAGCATCGAATCTTCAAACCTGTGCGTTTTTGAATATTTACCCCCGCTAATTTTAACGATTATGCTTAATTTAAGGTCATTTTATGACGAAAAATTGAGCTTCTCTGTCATTGACACAGGCCGATATTGATTGATAATCCTTCGCCATTACATTTTATCCATTGGAGGTGTGAGTGAACGCGACTTTAAAACTTGGAGAGCACTATATTTGTGACCTCTCCAACTGCAACCGTGATGTGTTATTCGATCCCGAATACGCAAATTCTATTTTTTCCCGGGCTGTGCGCGAAAGCGGCCTGACGGTTGTGGATGAGGGCTTTTACAAGTTCAGCCCGCATGGCTTTACTTGTTTTTTGCTTCTCGCAGAGTCGCATGCCAGTTTGCATGCCTGGCCGGAATATGGCTACTGCGCGATTGATCTTTTCACCTGCGCCATCGGCAAGGATTTAATCCCGCTTATTCAGCAAATTAAATCTGCCTTTGGCGCGGATAATTTCACGTTACGAAAACTGGATAGAGATGCGGAAGTTGAGCGGTTTTCCATGCCGGTGATTGTGGCAAGTTCCAGGGAACAAATATGACGGAAAATACCCATGAGTTCAGTAATGAAGAATGGCTCAGTGAGGATTTGCACCCTTATTATCGCAAATCCTTGAAGGTGAAGCGGAAGTTTGTAGATGAGCAGACTGCTTATCAGCACCTGCAGGTTTTTGAAACTGAATTTTTTGGGAATACGCTGGTTTTGGATGGGATCATTCAATTAACCGAACGGGACAATATGGGGTATCACGAAATGATTGCCCATGTTCCCATGCTGGCGGTTGGCGCCCCAAAACGTGTTTTGATCGTGGGCGGGGGCGATGGTGGTTCCCTGCAGCAAGTATTGCGCTACCCATCTGTGCAGGAAGCGGTGGTGTGCGAATTGGATCAAAAGGTGGTGGATTACTCCCGAAAGTATTTCCCTCTGTTTGGCGACCCCTGGTCTGACCCGCGCGCCAGGCTGCTGGTCAGGGACGCTTTTGGTTATCTCGAAGAGAACCCCGGCCAGTTTGATGTCATCATTTCAGACACCACCGATCCCATCGGTATGGCGGAGCGTCTTTTCAGCGATGAGTTTTACAAGCTGATGGTGAGAGCCCTGACGCCCGGCGGCGCGGCCACGACGCAGTGCGAGCAGCCGTTTTTTGATACCGAGTTGATCAAGACCATCTATCAATCAGCCAAAACGTTGGTAAAAAACCCGGCTTATTATTATGCTCAAATCCCCACTTATCCCGGTGGGGGGATCGGTTTTATGTATGTATCTGATACACCCTGGGAGAATGGTTTGAAAACCCCTTATCCGCCCGGCGTGAACAACTATATCAACCCGGATATTCACAGGGCGGCCTTTGCCATTCCCGAGTTTTTCCGGCGCGAACTTTATCTGTAAATAAATTGTAACTACTCACCCGTGTCTTGGTTTGGGCATAACCATCACGATTTAATGCCCAAGTGAAATGCTAATCGCTGGCTTCCCTCGCGAAAAGTACTGTCTCCCCCTTCCCGTTTCGGGAAGGGTTCTTTCACCTCGCACGCTCTTAGCGAGGGCCGGGGGGTTAGGTCGTCATCGCCAACAATTAAGCAACCGGGTGAGCAGTTACAATAAATTTAAATTAAAAAGACGCCCTCAAATTATATTGAAGGCGTTTTTTTAATTTAATGGCAACTATGGCGGTTTTTGGCGTTTTTTCTTCCTTATAATGTAAGTGGAAAACAAGGAGAGTGAAAAATTATCCCGAATTCATCTACATCTACAAAATGTAACTAGCGAACCCCGGGTTTTTTCCTTGCAATGCCTGGCCTTAGTTTGGGCGTGTACGCATCGAAAAAGCTATTCAAACAAAAATAGGAGCGAATATGCTGTTCAAACCTGTTTGTACCTGTACGTTTCTTCTGTTAGCCCTGGCGCTGGCGGCCTGCGGCATCGTCAACACCGTGACGCCCACCCCCTTGCCGCCGCCAACTGAAACGCTGTTACCGCCCAGCTCTACCCCGCTGCCGACTGTCACGGCTACTTTCACCCCGCTGCCCACCAGTACATCAACCGCTACACCCACGCCTACCGCCTCCCCCACTGCCACGCCAGATATAAAAACCACGCAGAATGCCTCAAAGGTGACTTATGACAACGTCAAGCTGCGCTTGTTTTTGTTACCAGGCTGGCGGGTCAGATCCAACACGAAAGACTCGCTTTCACTGGTCACATTGGGCAGCGATGGCAAAGTACTGGCAAGTGTAACGATCCTGGATTTTGGCCCAGGTGTAAGTGCTGATATATTGGATGGGAATACGCCTAAAGTTGCCGCAATCACTGCAACCTTAATGTGCGATCAAGGGATATTTCCCTTCAAGGCCACCTTTGACCCTGATCGTATGGTCAAATTCGCGAACGGGGTACAGGGCGCCAGCGCCTATGCGGTAGCCATCCCCAAGGGTCTCAAGCTTGAACAGGAATTCTGGTTTATCAATCTCTTAACGGAAAAACAGGAAGACATCTTGCTATTCGTTGGCCCAGTGGGCTATTACGCAAAGAACAAGCAGGTTATCGAGGATTACCTGGCAACCATCGAAACAACCGGTAAATAAGAAAGGCTGGGCGGAAGTCAATTGACTTCCGCCCAGCTATATTGTTCAGAAATGAACCAGTCTCAATAATTAAATTTCTCAGACGGCTAATTTTTAATTGACTTATTCCAAAATTTCAAGGCTGTCCCCGATTTGTAGCTTTCCGGTGGTGATCGGGATCACGTTGACCCCAAAGAAAACTTTGCCATCTCTTTTTCGGAAGGTTGCCAGAGTGGTATTGGGCTCCCTGCCAATTTCAGCAGTATCCTGGTTGATGGCCGGCACATTGCAGCGCGCGCAAGGTTTTACCAGAGCCATTTCAACCTGCCCGATGCGAATGCGTTTCCAGCCATCCTCCGCAAACCCAGCGGGCGCATGTGGCGCGACACCTTGCACCACGAGGTTGGGCCTGAAACGGTTCATGGGAACCGGCTGGCTCATCCGGGAATTGAGATCATCCAACGATTCTTGCGAAACAATCAGGATGGGGTAACCATCCGCAAAGCTGACATGGTCATCCGCCTGCAGCGCATACTTCGGATCAAGCGTGCGCTGGAAATGATCCGCCATCCGCACCAGGCGCACGGGCATTTTTAAGAAATCCGAAAGCCACGCGGCAGGCATGTCTCCCTGGTCGATCGAATCCACCGCCGGGCTGCTCCAGATTTCGACATTCATGTGTTTCCCCGATCTTTTGACTTCCAGGGAAATTTCTTCCATTCCCGGTGCAGACAGGGCAAGTGTGTCTGCCTGGCTGCTGGGCGTGATCAGTGCCATGCGGGCGTATTCCCGCTGGGTCACAAACCGGCCCGCGGGGTCTACAATCATAAAACGCCGGTCATTTTCGAGCCCGGGACGCTCTACAAGACAGGCGGCCACGGGATGCCCGCGTAGAGATTTAACTGGATAGATGTTGAGTTCCGCCAGGTTGGGCAAATTCATTGGCTCCCTGAAAAGAGGTTGTAGGATTTTATTCCGGTTGCAACCGGTCGGATTTTTTTGGCAGACGAAATGTGCCCTGTGGGTTGGTCTGTTTGAGGCCGGGCAGCTTGATGCGCCGAAGCGTGATGGTTCTCAACGAGTTCCGCTTGGAAAACTGCCTGGCAACTTTTTTATAAGCAGCGACGGGCCCTTTCCACCAATCGCGGAAGAGGGCCAGCGCGGCAATACCCACCCAGGCAACATTTACGCCCACAGAAGGGTAAGCGCCCAGATAATAAGAGTTGATTACGAGTAAAATCGCGCCGGTCACATTTAAAGCCTGATAGCTGAAGGAGTTACCCTTTAGCCATTCAATGGAAATCAGCCCATAAGCAATTAATACCAGTGCCGCGCCGACCCAACCGATAAGATTGATGTATGTAGGTGTAAGTATCATGTTCATATTTTATCTTGTTGCCATAATCGCCCTGTCAAATCTCCATTGTTTCTCCATATTTGGATATTTTGAAGGTTAAACGGCTCCCGTATGGATTTCTGCCAGATATTTTTCCCGGTTGGCGGCCCGGGCTATTTTGCCGGAGGATGTTTTTAATAACCACTTCGGGCCAACCAGGTGCACGGCTCCCAACACAACGGCGGAGTTGGTGGCGACAATCTGCCGGATTTCCTGGGCCAGCCTTTTTTTGTGTTCCGGGTCGTCCTCATGCGCAGCAAACACTTCGGTATCGATCTCAGCCACCACGACCACCTCTTCGGTGCCCTGGCTTTCGTCAAACACCCCGAAGGTGACCGCCCGGCCGCTGTGCACGCCCGGGACCTGGTTGACAAGCGCCTCAATATCCTGCGGATAGATATTCTTGCCGCCCACGATGATTAAATCCTTTTTCCGGCCGGTCACAAACAATTCGCCATTCAAGAGATAGCCCAGATCGCCGGTCATATACCAGCCGGAATGGAAGGCTTTTTCGGTCAAATCGGAGCGGTGATAATAACCGCTCAACATCGAATCGCTGCGCAGCGAGACTTCGCCAATCTGGCGTTCTGGCAAAGGGTGCCGCCGGGTATCCAGGATACGCAGCTCGGTATTCACAAGCGCTCTGCCGCTCGAGACCAGGCGCATGGCAGGCTCTCCGGGTTGGGCTGGCACCGCCAGATGCTTCTGGAAAAAGGTGCGGCTGTCAATTTCATCCACCAGCGGGCCGCAATCCAGATCGCTTTGGGTGACGCCAAAGACATTTTCGGCCATGGCATAACAGGTTTGGAGCGCGGAACTTTTCAGGCCATAGCCTCGAAATTTCTCAAAAAACAGGCTGTGACTCTCGCTGCGGATGGGCTCGGAACAATTGATGACGGCCCGCCAGGAAGACAGATCAACGCCTTCCATGTGGCGGTCGCGGATTTTTTGAGCGCAAAAATTATACGCAAAGTTGGGCAGCCAGGTTAGTGTGCCTCGGTAACGTGAAACTGCCTGAAAAAGCCGCTGCGGGGCGCGTACCCAGTCAAAGGGTGACATCAAGACCAGGGGAATCCCGCTCAGGAGCGGCAGGAGGAAGCCGGCGATCAGGCCCATATCGTGATATAAGGGCAGCCATGAGACAATCACATCCTCTTTACTGATGTGGATGGCTGCGCCATAGGCGTTGATCTGATTGAGGATGGCGGTGTGAGACAGCGCCACACCCTTTTGCAGCCCGGTGGTGCCCGAAGAGTGCTGCAACAGT
>CAIWAX010000300.1 GCA_903910795.1 uncultured Anaerolineae bacterium | reverse complement strand
GCCCCGGAAAAAACCGGTCAGCGCCTGTTTGTGGCAGGGCAAAATAACCCATGGAGGATTCCCTATTATGTGTGGCATTGTTGCTTATATTGGCCAGCGGGACGCGGCGCCCATTATTCTGAGCGGCTTAAAGCGGCTCGAATATCGCGGGTACGATTCTGCCGGTATCGCTGTGTTGGAGAACAATCAAACGGAAAGTACCCATAAGTTCAGTATAGAAATCCGGCGCACAGCCGGAAAACTCGGCAACCTGGAAAAACTGGTGGCCGAACAACCCATCAGCGGTCAACCCGGCATCGGGCACACCCGCTGGGCCACCCACGGCGCGCCTTCGGCTCGCAATGCCCATCCGCACCTGGGAAGCACAGGACGGGTGGTAGTGGTGCATAACGGGATTGTTGAAAACTTTCTGGAATTGAAGGATGAATTGGGCGCGGAAGGTGTTCAGTTCAACTCGGACACCGATACTGAAACCATCGTTCACCTGGTGGAGCGGCACCAGGCTGCCGGGCTCGATTTGACCGAGGCTGCCCGCCAGACTTTCCAACAGATCCGTGGCGCGCACGGCATCGTCCTGATGAGCGCGGATGAACCAGACAAAATCGTTTGTGCCCGGATCGGAAACGCGGGCGGTGTGGTTTTAGGGCTGGGCGAAGGTGAAAATTTCATCGCTTCCGACATTCCCGCCATCCTCGAGCATACCCGGCGCGTTATTTTCCTCGAATCACGCCAAATGGCGGTTGTGACCCGCACAGGTGTGCGGATTGAAACCATCGAAGGGCAGGAAGTCCAACCCCGCATCCATACCGTGGCTTTTGACCCGGTTGCCGCTGAAAAAGGCGAGTACCGCCATTTCATGCAAAAAGAAATCCACGAGCAGGTGCGTTCGCTGACAGATACCCTGGCCGGGCGTGCTGATTTCGAGCGCGGCAAGATCCGCCTGCCCGACCTGCATCTAAATGCCGAAGGCGCCAAACGCATCCAGAAAATCTATATCACGGCCTGCGGCACAGCCGCTTACGCGGGCATGGTTGGCAAGATCCTGATTGAAAAAATCGCCCGCATCCCGGTAGAGGTTGTAATCGGCTCGGAATTCCGTTACAGTGACCCAATCGTTGATGAGAACACCGTGGTGCTGGCCATTTCGCAGTCCGGTGAAACCGCCGACACCCTGGCAGCCATGGAAGAAGGCCGCCACAAGGGTGCGCGCATCTGGAGCATTGTCAACGCGATTGGCTCCCAGGCCATGCGCGTCGCGGATGGCAGCATCGCCATGCAGAGCGGCCCCGAAATTGGTGTGGCCTCCACCAAGGCCTTTACCGCTCCACTGATTGACCAGTATATGCTGGCCATCCTGCTGGCTGACCTGCGCGAGGTGATCTCGGACAAAACCCGCAAAGCCCTGGTAGCCGATCTGCGTCTCGTACCCGATCTGGTCGGGCGCGCCTTGCAGCGCGAGGCCAGTGTGGAGAAGGTGGCGTATGCGCTCAAAGATATCCGAGACTGCCTGTATTTGGGGCGCGGCATTAATATGCCGATCGCTTATGAAGGCGCGCTGAAATTAAAAGAAATTTCGTATGTGCACGCCGAGGGCTACCCGGCCGGAGAGATGAAACACGGCCCGATCGCGTTGATCGATCAAAATATGCCGGTGGTTTGTATTGCGCCGCACGATCCGTGGCACG
>CAIWAX010000299.1 GCA_903910795.1 uncultured Anaerolineae bacterium | reverse complement strand
GGGCTGGCTCTAAATTTCAGCCTGCCCCTGGGCTAAAGCGCATGGAAAGTACTCACCCGCAGAGCATAGTAAGTTCAGTATGGAAAGTACCCACCCGCAGGGCATAGTAAGTTCAGTATGAACCGCATCATCGGGATTGGCCTGATTGCCATCTCTGCTGCTTCCTTTGGCACCCTGGCTATTTTTGGCCGGTATGCAACCGCCAATGGCATCGATACCTACACGCTACTTTTTCTGCGTTTCGGTATATCAGCCATCCTGATGGGCATTTTGTTATTCTTGAGGCGTGAACCGTTCCCGCGCGGCCGCACGCTGCTCCAATTGGTTGGCATGGGGGCGGTTGGGTATGTCGGCCAATCATTTTGTTATTTAACCGCCATCCAGTACGCTTCCCCGGGATTGGTAGCGCTGTTGCTCTATCTGTATCCGATGTTTGTGGCGATCCTTTCCAGCCTGGTGTTGCATGAAAAAATCACGCAGCTTAAGGGCGCAGCATTACTCATCGCGCTGGTCGGCACGGCACTGACCATCAACCCACAGGGCGGGCAGGTGCCCGGGATTTTGCTGGCGCTTTCGGCCGCGTTGATTTATTCTGTCTATATCATTGTTGGAACGCACGTCATGCAGACGGTCTCCGCCCTGCAATCCTCCACCGTCATTTTCACATCTGCCGGGCTGGTCTACGCCGGATTAATGGGTTTCAACGGACCGCGCTGGCCGGCCGGGATTTTCGGATGGTGTATCATCGCCGGAGTAGTGTTCATCGCAACGGTCATCCCTGTAGTCGCTTTCCTGGCCGGTTTGCAGCGCATCGGGCCGACCAACGCCTCCATGCTATCCACCCTGGAACCGGTTGTGACGGTTGTGCTGGCGGCTGTGCTTTTTAATGATGCCCTCAAACCGCTCACCCTGTTGGGCGGCTGTCTGATTCTTGCCGCTGTCATCCTGCTAACTCGCGGAGAATTGCGCAAAACCCGATAAAAAACTTCCGAAGCCTCGTAACTTCGGAAGTTTTTTTGTAACGACTCACGGGTTGCTATTCTTTGGCATTAACCTATCCCCGCCAGGAACGTGTGGGGAAAACCCAACGATTATCGTTTCGCTACGTTTTTTATAATTCCAACAGTTTTATAAACCGTTCAGTCAGATTAGGATCGAAGTGGGTACCGCTCTGTTCTCGAATGTGTTGAATGGCGGCCTGGCGCGCCATGGCCTTTCGATAGGGCCGCTTAGATGTCAGCGCATCCCAGACATCCGCCATGGCAAAAATGCGAGCCTCCAGCGGGATCTGCTCGCCTTTCAAACCGCGCGGGTAGCCGCTGCCATCCCACTTTTCATGATGTGTATACGGGATATTCAGGGCAGGTTCAAGGAATTTAATTTGACGCAGCAACTCATAAGCGTAGATGGGGTGCTGGCGCATTTCATGCCATTCGCCCTCCGTCAACGTTCCGGGCTTCAACAAGATCGAATCGGAAATGCCCATCTTTCCAATATCATGCAGCAAGGCACCGCGGTGGATATGCACCAGCATCTCGGGCTGGAAGCCCATTTCAACCGCCATGCGCAAGGTCAGCTTTACCACACGCTGGCTGTGCCCAGCGGTTTCGCGTTCACGCAACTCAAGCGCCTTGGCCCAGCCCGTCAGAGTATCATCGTAAGACTGGGAAAGTTCATCGGTGCGTTCTGCCACCAAAAATTCCAACCAGTGCGCCCAGGATTCAAGCTGCAGGCGCTGTTCGTATAAGCTGATAAAAACGCGAACCTTGCTGATCAAAATTTCGGGTATGTACGGTTTGCTGAGAAAATCCACCGCCCCGGCATCATAACCTTTACGGTGATGATATTCATCCGAATACATGGCGCTCAAAAAAATGATCGGCAGTTTGGAAGTGGACTCGTTCCCGCGCAGCAGTTCAGCCAATTCATAGCCGTTCATGCCGGGCATTTGAACATCCAGGATCGCCACACAAAAATCGTGTTCGAGCGCCAGGGACAGAGCTGCTTCCCCAGAGGCAGCCTGATATACATCCACATCGAGTACCTTCAATAACCTGCTCAAAGTGAATAGATTATCGGCATAATCATCCACAATCAGCAAACTGGGTTTGGCAACCTGAACTGGCGGATTTTTCTTAATCATAAAGATACTCCCTACATTTATTAACGGTACAACCAGACCCGCAGCAAAGATAAAAGACGCTCCACATCTACCGGCTTGGATAGATAATCATTTGCCCCGGCTTCAATACATTTCTCAAAATCGCCCTTCATGGCCTTGGCGGTCAGCGCCAGGATTGGCAAATTCCTAAAACGCGGTTGCAGCCGGATGCGCTGCATGGTCTCAAAGCCATCCATTTCAGGCATCATGATATCCATCAACACCAGATCGATGCTATCCTGCCCATTCAGCACTTCCAGGGCTTTGATCCCGCCGCGCGCCAGGCTGACCTTGAGCCCCTTGTCACTCAACAATCGCGAAAGCGCAAAGGCATTCCGCACATCATCATCCACAACCAGAACATGCTTTCCTAAAAAAGCCAAATTCTGATCAGGTAGCTCTCGAATGGAAGGTGTCCATAAGTTCAATATTGTATCCTGTTTTTCTGAAGGCAATTCTGCCACCACCCGATGCAAAAACAGCGCGGTTTCATCAAGCAGACGCTCAGGTGATTTCACCCCCTTGATAATGACACTGTTGGCATATTGGAGCAGGCGCTCATTTTCTTCCTCGGTCAGCGCCTTGCCGGTGTACACAATCACCGGGCATTTTTTAATCGAGTCATCAAGCTGGAAAGCATTCAACAATTCAAAACCGGTCATATCCGGCAAAGTCAGATCCAGGATCAAACAATCAAATTGGCGTTCGCGCAGGAATTGCAGCGCAGAGGCCCCGCTTTCCGTTTCGGTAATCTTCACATCACTGCCGCCCAGCAAATGGCGCACGCTATAACGCAAATCGGCGTCATCTTCCACAATCAATAAGCTGCGAAGATTTTGCATTTCGAACTCATTCAAACGTTTGAAAACACCTTCCAAACCCTCCAGGCTGATTGGTTTGGTTAAAAATCCCAGTGCCCCGCGCTTGTAAGCATCCAGTGTCTCATCTGAAGCCGATAATATATGCACTGGCATATTCCGTAACTGAGGGTCATACTTGATGATATCCAGCACTTCCCATCCGCTCATTCCAGGTAAATTTAAGTCTAGCAAGATGGCATCCGGGTGGAATGTGCGGGCCAGTAAAAGTGCCGATTCCCCATTCCCGGCCGTCAGGCACTTGAAACCTTTTTTACGGGCATAATCCAGAAGCATCCGTGAAAAGTCTTTATCGTCATCGATAATCAAAAGAATCCGGTCGCCGTTCTGAACGATGGCACGATCATCAGGCAAAAACTCTGGAAAAGCTGAAACAGTTTTTGGAGCGGACGCGGGGTTCTCCACCGTTGCCTTCGGCGCGGGCACTGCCACCTGGTCCGAGTGAACAACCTCAGATTGCGGTGGGGAGGGAGGTATCAACAAAGAGAAGATACTGCCTTTCCCCAGCTCGCTCTGCAATTCGATGAAACCGCCAAGGCGGGTAGCCAGTTCACGCGAGATCGCCAGTCCCAGACCTGTGCCGCCATATTTCCGGCTTGTGGAACCATCAGCCTGCTGAAAAGCCTCAAAAACGCGCTTTTGTTGGTCAGGCGTCATGCCAATCCCGGTATCGCTGACCCGAAAAGCCACCCATTCCCCGGCCAGCTCAATCAGCATGTTAACCCCGCCTTCAGATGTGAACTTAAAAGCATTCGAGAGAAAATTCTTAATGATCTGGCCCACCCGTTGAGCATCCGTCTCAATACTGGCGGGCAAGCCGTCCGACAGGGTAATCTCGAAAACCAGGCTTTTCTCTTGGGCGACGTGATCGAAAGTTGAGCGCATGTTATTGGCCAGGCCGCCCAATCCCATAGGTTCAAAGTGGAATTGCATGCGCCCGGCTTCCACCTTGGAGATATCAAGAATATCATTGATCAGATTCAACAGATCAGTGCCGCTATTGTAAATAATCCTGGCGGCCTCTACCTGTTCGGCGGTCAGGTTGCCTGCTTCATTATTTGCGAACATGCGCGATAGAATCAAAAGGCTGTTAAGCGGTGTGCGCAGCTCGTGGCTCATATTGGCCAGGAATTCGGATTTATATTTATTGGCCAGGGTCAGCTCTTCGGCCTTGTTTCTTAATTCCCGCTGGGCTTCGGTTAATTCCTTATTTTGAATATCAAGGGTGGTGCGCTGCTGCTGCAGAGTGCTGGCTCTTTCCTCCAATTCGGCATTGGCAGATTCGAGCTCCTTCTGTTGTAAACGCAGCCGTTCCTGCGAGGAGAGCAAGCTCTCAGCTTGGGCTCGCATTTCCTTATTGACCATCTTTAAGTCTTCCTCGCGCACCAACAACTCATGCGCCTGCTGCTGCGTTTGCTCAAGCAATTTATTAATCTGAGTACGCACTTGGGCTGTGTAGAAGGCGATCGAGATGTTTTCAAGCGCTTTGTTAAGCAGATTTGTCTGGCCTTCACTGAATATTTGGAGGCAAGCCAGTTCAATTACGCCGATAACGTTATCACCATTCAAAAATGGGATCGCCATGACCACCCGCGGGGCAAATTCCAGCATACCGGTGGATAGATTGAGATAATCTGGCGGCGGCTCAGTGATCATGATGGCGGCTTTTTCCAGGGCTGCCTGACCAACCAACCCTTCTCCCAGGGCAAAAGTATTAGAAACATTCCGCCGGCGCGTGTAAGCATAGCTGCCAGTCATGTGCAGGTAGTTACCTTCGCGCACAAAAATCGCTCCCATAAAAACATCCAAAGAAGTGCATAACTCGCGCAGCACCGTTTTGGAAAGCGTCACCAGATCCTGCTCGCCGCGCAATGCCTCGGAAATTCGCGCTATTGTCTGGCTCTCATCTAGTTGAGCCTGTAAAATTGACTGAGCCTCATCAGCCTGGGCGCGCGCAAGTCTGGAATTTTCACTCGCGGTGAGCATTAGCTTGTTCAAATCCTGATTGCGGCCAGCCAATTCCTCTTGTTTGGCCCGAAGCCCAGACAAAGCCTCTTGCAAGTAATGAAATACAATAATTACAAACAGGGCAGCCAAAATAACGTTAAAACTGTTAATGATCATGCCAGACAGAGGGTTAAGCGGCAGATCAGCCGATGGCAAAAGGTCATTTACCTCTAGGAAATATATTCCGAGGATGCTTGAGACACTCAAAACTGTATAGATATAAATCCAGGGGAAACCCAAAAACAACCCCGCGAACATAATGCACAGGATAAAAGCGCCAGTTTCAGGACTTTGAATACCGCCCATAAAAATTACGATCAGCGAGGAGGATGCCCACAACGCAAAAGTGAAGAAACGCGCAACCCCTGTCACATACCCAAGCCTGAGCATGAACAGCCCCAAAATACCCATGCTTAACAGGCTGAATATGGTAATCACTGCCCCCATACGGTGTTCGGGCGCAGAAAATGGGATTGTAAAAACACTGGCAGACATGGAAAGCGTAAAAACCCACAGGATGCCATTTATCGTGCGGGCGGCGCGGGTTTTATCTTCATTGCCTTCAATTACTGGCGCCGGAATTAATCGTTTATGGAAAGTACCCATAAGTTCAGTAATGAATTCCATCATTCCACATCCTTCCAGCCGCCGCGAACCCGCCTGATTTTCAGTGCATCGGCCTGAATTTGCAGCTCTTCGTTCGCAGCGCGCAGTTCTTCCTCCTGAGCCTGTAATTCTTCGGCCTGCTGTTGGGTTTCCACCAGCAAATCTTCCAATCGCCGCCTGGTTCGGCCCGTTAGAAATGCGATACCAATATTTTCCGAACTGCCTTCAAGCAAATCCTGTTGAGCTTTGGTAACGGCAGAAAACAGAGCCAGTTCGATCACCCCCATCACCGTACCATTGGCATGGAACGGAAAGGCGATCACCTGGCGGGGTAGGACACTCACCAATCCGGTGGTAACCAGGCGGGTATCAGGAGGGATGTTGCCAGAATCGAGCATTTTCCCGTCTTCGGCAGCCTGTCCAGCCAGGCCTTCTCCCAGGTTGAGGCTGTGAGCCTGACCTGATGGCTCAGTAAAGGCATAAACGCCTGTCCGCGTGAGCGTCTTATTTTCCAGCAAATACAGCGACCCGGCCTGCGCGTGAAGATAAACGCAAATTTGCCGGATGACGTTTCGGGCCAATTCATTGACATCCTGCTCACCTCGCATGGCATCCGCGAGCAGGGTTTGGCCGGTTGCCAGCCAGACCTGGGCTTCCAGCCCGCTGCGCGCCGCTTCTGCTGCCCTACGGGCTGCTTCGGCTTCCTCTCGAGCCGCTTCCGCCGCTTGCGTTCGCTCCCGAACCTGGTTCTCGAGAAATGAATGCCCGAGTTCCAGTTCTCGGTTGGCTTCGGTCAGCAACTGTTGATCGAGGCGGATCTTTTCATAATTTTCCTGTAACATATTGACCAGAACATATAAAATGACACCCGACATGCCAATCAAAAAAAGCAACACAAGAATTGTAGCCAGGTTGGTGTCTTTACTGAACTGTGTGACCGCTACAAGCGTGGTAGTCAGTACAATCAAAACGCTAAATATTAAAATTCCGCGCTTGCCGATAAACAAACCTGCCAGGGAAATAGCCAGAGGAAAGAGGAGCAGCGATTCGTCATGAACACTGACGTTTATGACCAGGAAAGTGCCCAGGCTATACAGTGCCAGCGGGATGAAGATACGCGGGATCGTATATTGTTCGCGGCTCAACAGCAAAAAAAATAACAGGCAGCACACACAGCCAATTGCCCCGGCTATTGCTGTAAATTCAATATGTTTAAAGATGCTCAATGCGGAAATAACAATCAAAAGAGAACCGCATAAAGCCACAGCGGTAAAAATATATAATGTGCGGATCACTGTTTTATTTAATGCTTGCATTTCACTCACCTGATATTCTTAAACATCTCGGTTTTCCTGCTTCTACTGTCCCAGGTATCAGTGCTCAAAGCGATCCTGCAATTCTTTGGCTTGTTTTTGGGATCGCTCAAGTAATTCACTCATTTGTACGCGGGTCTGTACAGTTCGAAGACCAATGGCGATACTCTCAGCCATGCGCTTTAAAAGGGTTTCAAATTCAGGTTTGAAATGGTTCAGGGTTGCAAATTCAAGCACGCCCAGCACCTGACCATTCGATTCGAGCGGAACAATCACAATTTTTCTTGGTCTGGCTTCACCCAGGGCAGAAGCAACTACCAGCACGTCCCCAGGAAAGTCATCCAAAAATATCATTAGTTTTGACTGCGCAGATTCACCAATCAGACCTTCTCCCATGGCAAATTCCTTCTTCTGACCAGCCTGTTCAATATAAGCGTAGCACCCCGTAAGTACCAATCTATCGCCGCTGCGCACGAACAAAGCCCCGGTTTGCGCTTCAATATACTTGCTGATAAAACTGGTAATGTTGTTTGCCAGGGCAGCCATATCCATCTCCCCGCGCATCAATTCAGCAAGGTGCGCATGCCCGCGCGCAAACCAGACCTGGGCTTCAGCCTCTGCGCGCGCTTTTTCTGCTTCAAGTCGATCCAACTCGGCGACCCGGGTGCGCTCTTTAACCTGCTGTTCCAACGACTCTCGTACCGCCATTAACTCATGATTGACGGTCGATAAAGCCTGCTGGCTGGTGGTGACTCTCTGCAGATTATTAGTAAGAATATCCACCAGGATATACATCATGGAAAATGTCAGAAAATAGATCACTCCAACCGTGATAAGAGTGCCATAGCTAATACTGTTCCTCGTCAATGGATCGCCAATCCAGCCTGCGATCACGGCAAAGACTGACAACTCAACCATCAGAAGCGATAAAACTCCAAAAACCAGCACTCCCCGCTTGCGCAGAAGCAAGCCTGCCAACGCCACTACCAGAGAATACAACAGGATGGCGTCATCCCGTACTGAGACAGTCGCCCCAGTAAAAATCAAATAGGTTGCCAGCAGATAGGTAACCAGCGGCAGAAGAATTTTTGGAACAAAAAAGTGTTCGTTGTGCAGCAGCCACAAAACGATCAGGCAAGTGATCGTGCCAACCAGCCCGGACAGCAGCAAGCTAGTAAAAACTCCGCCCGAGAAAATACCCGCATATATTAATATCGCTACCGATCCCGCCAGGGCAAAACCCATAAAAATATTCAGAATACGCGCGATAATTTTCTCTTCATCTTGCATGGGCAGCCTCATCCAAATGCTGGGTGGTTATTTCAATCAACAAACTGATGATTTTTTTGACAGGCAGGACATATTGGGGGTTGGCAGTCTCTATCGCAGCCCGGGGCATAAAACAAACTTCGGCTTCACCCGGGTACTGAACGATTGTCAGACCTCCATACTGCCCGACACGCAGCAATCCCATCGCGCCATCCTGGTTGGCTCCGCCCAGGATAATCCCTATCAGTGCAGCCCGGTAGGCGTCCGCCGCGCTTTCAAATAAAACATCCACCGAGGGCCTGGCATAATGCACTTTTGGATCAATAGACAGCGAAAGAGTATGGTCATTTTCGATGAGCAAATGGTAATTTGGGGGCGCAAAATAAACAAAACCCGGCTGGATAGCTTCCTTTTCATCGCCATCTTTAATTTTCAAAAGACCGATATCCTTGTAAATCCGCGCGGCACTTTCCTGGTGAGGGTGGACATGCTGTGCCACGATCACTGGCAGGGGAAAATTTCCCGGAAGCATGGCAAGAATTTTTTGCAGGGCGGTTGTTCCCCCTGCCGATGCACCGATCACCACCGCCTGAAATGCGCTCATGTTCATGCGTTTACACCTTTTTCTGGTAAATCCGCTGCCCGGCATCAATCACTTTAAATTGATCGAAAACGGGGCTGAATTCAATCGATTCTTTTGAACCAAGGCACAGGAAACCTCCGTGGGTCAAGCTTTCTGCAAATACTTTGGCGACCCGGTTTTGCAAGCTTCTGTCAAAATAAATAAAAACATTCCGGCAGAAAATAGCCTGCACCTCATGAAATGCGCCGTCCGTCACCAGATTGTGGTTAGCAAAGAAAATATTTGATTTGAGCGCCTGGTCAATAATGGCGGAATTATATTCGGCGAGAAAGTAATCAGAAAAAGCCTGTCTCCCACCCGCCTTCTGGTAGTTGCCAGTATATAACTGTATATCCTTCAAGGCATAAATACCGTCAACAGCCTTTTTCAAGGCATCCGTGTTGAAATCCGTGGCATAAATTTTTACGCGATCGTACAAACCCTCTTCCTGCAGCAAGACCGCCAGCGAATAAACTTCCTCACCCGTGGCACATCCCGCCACCCAGATTTTTATGAAAGGATACGTTTTTAGATAGGGTGCGATGGTTTGCCTGACGGTTTTGAAAAAAGTTGGGTCGCGGAACATTTCAGTAACAGTGATCGAGAATTCATTTATTGCGTGTACGGCAAATTGTTCATCATGCAGAAGCTTCGGGATCAAATCGCTGAGATGCTTCATTCCTGATTTTGCAAGGATTTGCCTGGCGCGCCGGCGCACCGAAGCACGCGCATAGTTGCGAAAATCATATCCATATCGCCAGTTCAACGCATCAAGGAATAAGTCCAGTTCAATTTTTTCAATTTCTTCAGGATTCATAGTTGTTTTCTGGTTCTGCCTGGATCATCATATAGATTGGAGCCTGTCATCCGAAACAAAATGGAAAGTACCCATAAGCTCAGTAAAGGAACGGCGCACAATGGCTACTGACAAATTATAGATGTTTTTTGGAAAATCATCTCTTATTAATTTATGATTCAACTAAAAATACACAACAAATTCGTGATCAAGTGCCTTTAAATGATCACGAGGAAGATCTTTTCGGGCTGGCGCTCCTCTGCTCATAAAAGATGATCAGAAAATCGCTCAACAGCAAGATTACCACCACACCATAAGCCAACGCAATTCCAAACGTGTCAGCCAAGCGTCCGAGCACCAATGGCAGAGCCAGGATGGCGATGCCAGAAGCCAAAGTGGCGCGCGCGCTGGCTTGAACTGTATTTTTCCCGGCGGCGCCAATCGCCAGCGTCAGAATCAGCGGGTAGGTGCTGGCAATCCCCAACCCGGTCACAAAAAGGCCGCCCAATGCCAGGATCAGGATGCCGCTCTTCCAAAAGAACAGAAAGCCAGCCGCCGCAACCAGCAGATCTACAAGCAGCAGCCTATAAATGGAGAAACGCCGCACCAGAACACTCCCCAGGTATCTGCCAATAATCATCGCAATAAAGAACAAGCTGACCGCCTGAACAGCATTGTCCTTCTGCATCCCTATCACCTTTTCAAGGAAATCGGCGCTCCATGAAATCATGCAGAATTCGATCGAAACCGCCAGGACAATTGCCACCCAGAAAATCCAATACCGGAGGGAAAGAGGCTGATCCGCCCCGAAGGGCACATGGGCCCCGGCATCTTGGGCTGACCCACGGGGCACATGTTGCTCCGCGATCCTGACGCCACGCCCAAAAATCAAATAGATAAAAATTGGGCTGATGGCAACCAATCCCAATGCATAGCGCCAATTGCCCAGGGAGGAGGCAAACAATCCGACCAACAGCGGCCCGCCTGTGGCTACCAGAGAAGCGATTACATTCGATTCCGAAAGCGCAATGCCGCGCTGCTCACCATGCGTTTCAGAAAGCAGCGCCGGAACAATCGCCAGGATCAATGAACCGATCAGCCCCATCATAAAAGACGCGCCAATGGTTACAAATGGATTTCGCCCAAGCACCAGAAAGACTGCTCCCAGACTGACGCCGGCAGCCCCCACCCAAATCGACCTGGCCCGGCCCAGGCGCTCAATCACAAGATGCCCGCCAAACCCTACCAGCAGGATTCCGAACGAGAAAGCAGTGAAATGCAGGCTGCTGACGGTATAGGAAAGGTTGAGTTCACTTTTTATATAGGGTGTAATCGGGCCCAGCACATTCAGAAAGAAACCATAAAAGGCCAGCATAAGATAAGCCAGCCAGGTCAGGCGGTCACGATGAAAAGGTTGCTGCATATTTAAAATTCCTCTGTATGAAAAG
Organism: uncultured Anaerolineae bacterium; assembly: GCA_903910795.1. Classification (GTDB taxonomy): domain Bacteria; phylum Chloroflexota; class Anaerolineae; order Anaerolineales; family Villigracilaceae; genus UBA5195. Next base: position 126 of record CAIWAX010000299.1, on the reverse strand, counting down.
TACCCATAAGTTCATCAGTCACAAGTTAAGGCTTTTGACACCATGTCAAGGGTATTTTGCCTTACTTTCATGCCAGTTTTGCTTGACGCAGGTATAGTTGCTGAATATAAAGCTATTGATTTCCCG
>CAIWAX010000298.1 GCA_903910795.1 uncultured Anaerolineae bacterium | reverse complement strand
GGCACTTTCGCGCTGTCGAGGATATCGAAACCCTTCAAAACCAGCTCACCGGAGGCCAGCACCTGCAGCCCGTTATAGGTTGTCCAGTAATGCTCCAGCGCATTGCCCACCAGTGGCAGTTTCAGGCTTTGCACGATTTGCATGGACTGCGGGTCGATTTTGTAGAGCACGGATTGGGCCACTGCATAGACGTAGCCATTCTGGTGCATCAGCAGCCCACCGGTGTAATTGACCGTCGTCCCTTCCGTCAGATCCAGCTGGCTGACCTGCATCGTCAGTGGGTTGATCTTAGCCAGGTAAGGTTTTGTTCCATTGAACAGGTCGGCGGCGATGGAGGTCAGCGACTGAAAGCGATCGAGCGCTTTGCCGGCAGCAATAGATTGGGTGAATCCATCCAACGAAAAGGGGCTGCCGCCGATGACAAACACCTCATCCTTTGCGCGCGTGTAGGTCCAAACCGGTAGATTGAGCGATGCAGAGGCGACCGCCAGTTGGTCGGGCGCGAAATTGGCCGGCAACCCCGCGTTCAAGGCAGCGTGGGAACGCCACAAATCGGCATGCTCACTGGGCCAAACCGTGTCGTAATAGCCGGCCTTTTGCGGCGGGGCTGGGCTGGTGCTGATAATTTGCCTGGGGTTCGCGGCTTGATGAAATTCCTGCCGGGCTGGATAGGGGGCATAGAACCAGAAAAATCCAGCGGTCAGCGCCAGTAAGGCAAGGAGGATACCCAGAATAAACCTGAAACTTTTCGACATGTTATATTACCTGATGCTCAGGATGATTGGGCCGGATCTGTCTGTTGTGGCGCGAAACGCAGTATGAAGATGCCCACCGCCACAAACAAGAGCCCGGTTAATACGGCGTTGGCCAGGCCCAGGATGGGTAACCCGATAAACCTGCCGATAGGCAAGACGGCCAGCAAGAGTATCCACCAGAAAAAATACCCTGGATGGGGCTTTTACAGCGCGATCAGCGCCCAGGAAATGAGCAACCCGTCAAACAGCACCAGCGCCACAAAAGCATCGCCGATATCGGTCATGGTGTAGAGCGTTTTGGCCGTAACCAGCAGCGCCGAAGCGGAGCCGGCGGCTCCGGCCAGGCTGTAATCGTGCGCCAGCGGCACCAGCACCAGTTGGAAGGCCTGGCTGACCAGGATCACCGGCAGGCTGACCAATGTGAACCCCAGCATGGCAAGCGCGGCGCTTTTATGGAGCTTCCAAACGGCCGCCAGGTATCCCAGGATGGTGAGGATATAGATCACGCGCAGGGCAATGAAGTTAACCTTGATCAAAATGAAGGGGGTTGCATTGCCGTCCAGCATGCGCAAAAATGCATCCCAATTACCGGCGCTGGAATACCCGAACAGCTTGAGATTGCTGATCAGTAGTACGGTCTGCACCATAAAGATGGCAAAACAGACAAACCACAGGTAGGCCGAAAACCTCACGATGCCCTGGTATTCGGGGTCGTAATCCAAAAAAATCTTTTTGCTGTTCATAAATTCATCTCTACTTATCGATTGTTATTCGACGCAGTTCGCTGGCTGCTCCAAAGTGCCAGTGCCAACATCGCCAGAGCCAATCCCAGATAAATGTAATTCTGAATTGCGCCGGGCGGAGTGTGGGCAAAGGTCACTGGCTTGATCCGGCCGACCAGCATCCGCCCGAGGGTTTCCAAAAATTGGATGCCCCACATCAGGGGCACAAGGGAACGATAGCGCAAGATGACGACCCATTGAATCACTGCATAAATCAATTGCTCCGCACCCCAGAGTGCAAAAGCAAAGATGATGACATTTGCGCCTGCCGATAAGTCCATGCCAGCGATGCTGCCCGCGCCACCGTCGGGTGAAAAGATGTGAATGCAACTGCGCACCACGCCGATGGTGGCGAGCAGGATAAAGACATAGAACGGCAGCTTCGAGCCGCGAATGGTGTTATCGGCTTTGGCAGGCAAGAGGGTTTCAAGTAAGTTTTTCATGGCAAGTTTCCTTTTTTTATTGAATTGGAGAGAAAGTGATTACGGATTTTTCTGGATAAATTTGATGACGATGGCTGCCATCTCAGCCCCCAGGTCATCCTGGATGAAATGTCCGGCGGTGAAGCGGGCGTGCGGTTGACCTTTTGCACCGGGAATGTGGGCAATCAGGCGGTCCTGAATATCCTTTTTGCCTAACAGGTTGTCGCGCTCGCCCGCGAGCGTGAGAAACGGCTTCTCGAAGTGTCCGAGGGCTTCCCAGGCGGCGGCGTTATTGTCGGTGACAGCCACGATCATCGAAGGGAAGGTTCGAGGCGCGGCTTTGTAGATGAACGAGGGGAAGGGCGCGTCGTAAGCAGCGGCTTCCTCATCACTTAGCCCCTTGACCTGCTGCTTCATCACTTCGGATGGCATGAAAGTCGGTGAGGTCAGGGTGTACTTGATCCAGGCATTGAACATTGGCACCTGCTGGCCTAGCAATAACGCCGGGCCAACCGCCAACGCCAGGTTGGTCGCATTGCAGTCAATACCGACATTCGCGGGCAAGCTGTAGGGGTTCTGGCCTTTTTCAAAAAGAGGCAGGGTGGTGTTAGCAGAAATAACGCGCGCAAACAACTCAGGCTCATCACCGACAACACGCAATCCGATCAGCCCGCCCCAATCTTGGGCAAACAAGGTGATGTCTTTGAGCCCAAGCCCTTTGATGAAAGCCTTGACCCAGGTGATGTGCTGTTCATAGGTGTGAATGGACGGATCGATTGGCTTATCCGAGCGCCCAAAGCCCATCAAATCGAGGGCGATAATCCGATATCCGGCGGTGGTAATGGGTGGGATCATTTTGCGGTACAGGTAAGACCAATCCGGTTGGCCGTGCAGCATCAGAACTACCGGCGCGTCGCGTGGGCCTTCGTCTTCGTAAGCGAGGCGCAGACCATCCACCTCGAAATAGTGCGCCTCGTAGGGGAAGCCCTTAAGGTTCACAAATCTGTCCTCCGGTGTGCGGACAAACTCGATTCCTGCTGCGGTTTTCAGCACCGGCACGGTTGGGTTGATCTTGACGCAATCGGGCAGAGGCGGCTGCGGCTGGATCTCGCCGATCGAGCGAGCGGGGTTTGCTGTGGGCGCGCAGGCGGTCAGGGAAACCGCCGCGATGACGACGCTCCAGATAAAACGGTCAAAAGGCAGTTTGATGTGACGGCTTGGGTTGTCGCCTTTGGCGGGTAACAGGATTTTAAGTAGGTTTTTCATGGCAAGTTTCCTTTTTTTGTAGGTTATGGGGTCATTTTTTGATAGCTATTTTGAAGATCATCCTGGAGAACATAGGCCACACCATTGGCAGTTAATTCTAAATCCGCATCCAACGTGCGAGCCTGATATTTCCAGTCTTTCGGTAGGTTCAAACGCTCACCCAGCGTATTTAGATCGTTAATAGTTAGATTTGGGTCAACTATCTGGGCATAAGACTGCATGACATAAGTATCCCCATCCGGAGAGATCAGTTGGTAGATCTGATTGCCCGCCCCGTATGTAAAAACTGTGGTGCGATCTACCTTGTTGGGCGTGTAAAACGTGCTTCCAACCGATCCCTGCCAGATATACAATTGCAAGGTGGCCAGTTGTTTCATTTCGATGCCGCCAAAATCTGCGAATTTGCCAGCCGCGGTTGCACCCCCGGCAGTGACCTTATTGAAGAGCCAATGCCGCGGGCCATTAAGTTTGACCAGACTGGCGCTGTATTGTTTGGCCAGCGCGTTGGCGTCCAGTTTCGCCCACAGGTCAGCCGGACAATCGTTCAGGCCGGTCGTATTCCAAACTTCAATGTTCAAGGTCAGCCCACTTTGAAACACGGGCATTACTTCACAGTAGCGGAAGTTGCGCAGATCAGCAGGCACCGGCATGGATTGGGACGGGGTCACAGCCGGAATGGTGGCGGCTACCCCGGCGCAGGCGGTCAACACGAAAGCCAGGCTGAAAATCAGGGACAGGCGAGAAAAGATGGTTTTCATGGCTGGCTTTCCTTATTTTTCAAAACGAGGCCGAAGCCCCAGGCGGCAAAAATCAGTTCAATGACAAGCGAAACCCACAATTTCGGGTCGGGCAGGCCATCTACAAACAGGCTGATGGCTCTCCCAACCAGGACAGCGCACATGATCAGGGTCGTGCTGAGCACGGCTCCCTCGATGAGATTTTCTTTGCGGAAGGCAACCAGCAGAAAGGCGGCAAAGCCCAGGTAAAATCCGCCAAAACTGCGGATGACGTTCAGCAGGCTGGGTTCGCTGATCGATGCGCCAAAACCAGCCAGGTAACGATTGGGTGCAAAGGTAAAGATAACCCCCATCAGGGATAAAGTGATAGATGTGATCGCCAGGTATAGTTTCTTCATGCTGGCACCTGGCTATTTCAGAACGTTCTTGATCTGGATCTGATCGGAATTGGGCGGCAGGAAAACGAGCAGGCCGTCTTCGCCCATCGTGATCGGCCCGCTAAAGTAGTCTTTTGCATCGCCCAGGAACATGTTCTTCAAGATTGGAGATGGGAGCGGTGGGATGATATGATAATAGATCAACTGCCTGACGCCCGCACCGGCAGCGACTTTGGCCGCATCTTCCGGCGTCGAATGGTAGCCAGGGATATCATGGGTGACTTTTGCCAGAGATGGAGAACCGGTTTCGGCGGCATTGTCATTCATCAATTGAACCATGGCCGTATTCAAGGCCTCGTGGAAGAGCACATCCGCGCCTTTGGCTTGTTCCATCAGTGATTCTGAATAGACCGTATCACCGCTGATCACGATTGAACGACCTTTATAATCAAAGCGATAACCCACAGCGGGCACAACCGGATGGTGATCGACTTTAAAGGCGGTGATTTTCACGCCATCCTGATCAAAAACAACCGCGGATGCATCGGGCGCGGCAGATAATTCAAATGGCTTTGCCACACCACCGGCGCCAGTGGGCGGTACTGTTTCCGGACCGTGGTGCGCGACCCGGTAGCTGTCATCGAGTTGAAAGGCGAGATTAAATCCCTGTACCACTTGCTCAACACCCGTTGGACCAATGACATCCACAGGTGTTTTGTTGGAGCCGCCCACCCAACGCTGCAATTCCATCTCGCCCAAGTCGGCGATGTGATCCGAATGGAAATGGGTCAATAAAATTGCATCGGCTTTTCCGATGGGCAAGTTCATCAACAAAACGTTGCGTGTGCTGCCTTCACCTGCATCTACAATAAAGAAATGTTTTCCTGCCAGTACGGCAATGCATGGCCCGGCGCGGTTAACATCCGGCATGGGCGAACCGGTACCGCATAGCCCGGCGTATAAACCATCTTCGACCGGTGCATTCTTTTTGGCCATGGCAGAACGCACAATTTGCTGCATGAAGACATTCATGATAGGTTTATAAAACATAACACCCGTAATGGCGATGACTGTCAGCAGTACGCCAACGATCAACAATGATTTGCGATTAAACAACTTGTTCATTTTGTATTCCTTTTTTCCACGATGCCCATCATGCGTTGCGCCACTTCGGCGCCGTCGTTTTGGTTTTGCCCTGTGACCAAGGTTCCATCCACCACTACGTGGCTGGCAAAAAAGTCACGGAAGGCGGTTTCACTTTCGAACAAAGCTCCAGCGGCGCGCAGTTCGCGTTCGGGGTGCTGCGGTGTGATCGAAATGCCCAATTCCTGCACCTGTTTGTCGGTCACGGCCGTCATGTGGCGTCCCAGTACGAGGGGCTGGCCGTTTTCGTCGGTGGCGCGCAGGAATCCCAGCGCGCCGTGACAAACCGAACCCAGAGCAACATTAGCGGCATAGGCTTCCGAGATTTTCTGCCCCAGGATGTCGGAGAAACCCAGGTCGTAAGCTGCGCCCCAGCCGCCCGCCATGTAGACAATGTCGTATTGGGTGAAGTCAAGTTCTGAGATTTTAAGGGAATTCTTGACTTTGGCCTGGTAATCGCTATCAGCCATATAGCGTTTGTCTTCCGGAGTGAGCAGCGGCCAGCGCAGTGACATTGGCTCCACCGGGATTTCTCCGCCTTGGATACTGGCCACATCCACTTGCATGTTGGCATCCTGGAACTGGTAGTAGGGCACCGTCATTTCGGAGGCGTAAACCCCCGTTGCCTTGCCCGTCTCACCCAGGGTGTCATGATTGGTGGCAATAATCAGGGCGCGTTTGCCGGTCAGGTTGAAAGCGCGGCCTGGATAAGCGCGGTTCAGCCCCAGGGCGTTGAGAATCCCCGGTAGGTTGGCCACCAACAAGCCAAGAATGATGACTGGCGTAGCGATGAACCAAAAAGTTCGGTTGTGAAGCAGTGTTTGCATGTTTTTCCTTTTTTAAATTTAGTGATCTGTTGCATGGACAAAGCGATTGATGGCTTCAGCTACCTGCTGCGGCTGGTCGAAGTTGTCGAAATGGCTGGCGTTTGTCACCCATTCCAACTGGACGTGCGGGCATTGCGTGGCGGCATCTGCAAAAATAGACTTCGGCTGAGCCGGGTCGCTATCCGCCTGGAGTTGCAGCACAGGGAAGGGGAAATCGTTTTTGCAGATTTTGCCAATGGCAGCGTCAATATCCCAGTTTTTCTTTAGGAAGTAATTGGGGACTTTCTCACTCACGCCCGGACGGGAAAATTCATAAACCAGGTAATCGTGGTCAACCTGCTTGAACGGGATTGTCATGCGGCTGGGGTAAATCAGGTCAAGGAACTGGCCGGGGTCCTGCATCATAGACACACCGATGAACCTGGATTGGAAGAGGAGCCACTGCGGTTTTTGGATGTACCCGGCAATCGTGCCTGAATTTTCCTTCGGTAGCAGGTCCGCTTCCATGCGCGCATAACCCAGGATGCGGTCGGGATGGTCGCTGACCATCACACTGCCGATGATGGTGCCCCAATCGTGCGAAACGACATAGAACTTTTTGACACCCAGGCTGTCCATCAAATCCAGGGTCTGTTGGGCAACCGTGTGCCAGTTGTAATTGCCATCCTGTGTGTCTGAACGGCCATAGCCTTTCATGTCAATGGCAATCAGGCGGTAGTTCTGATCAACCAATGGCAGCACCTTGCTCCACGAGTACCAGCCTTCGGGCAGACCGTGCATGAACAAAATCACCTTGCCATTGGGGTTGCCCTGTTCGACGTAATGCCATTTCAGACCGTTCACGACCGTATCATGCTGATTGAACTGCGTGTCAATTGCATCATGCTCCGCCTGGTGTTGCGCCCGGAATTGCTCGTACTGCGCCGCCAGGTTGTTGGCGCGAATAAGAGCATAGACCCAAACAAAGGCTGCCAGAAGCAAAGCGATGCCACCCAAAATAATTACCAACCATTTCAAAATATTTTTCATTTGCATTCCCTTTATGTTATAATTTGTACATTGTATAAATTATACATAGTATAATAAATAAGTCAAGGCTTGTTTGATTAACGGTTTGTAACAAACGGATAAGCTTCAATCAGAAACCGAAAGGAATTTCTCTTTTATGTCACGTCCAAAAAAGACAACCACCCAATTGGAAACCACACGGGAACAAATTCTCAACACAGCTCTCGCCATTTTGCAGGAGTCAGGACCCGAGTCCATTACCATTCGCGCGATTGCCGAGCGGATGGGTGTGGCTCACATGTCTCTCTACACCTATTTTGAGAACCAGGCTGCCATTCTGCGTGCCCTGAGCACGCGCGAGATGGCAAAATGGCGCGCAAAGCAGAATATTTTTAACGAACGATCCGAAACGGAAGATATCACCCAGGTTGTGGGTGATTTACTGAAGTTTTTTATTGCTTTTGCGCGCGAAAAACCCAACCTGTATCGCATGGCGTGGGTGATGTCGGAGATGGGCGGCGAAACACCCGCAGAAAGCCGCCAACGGATGCAGACAACGGTGGGACAATTGGCGGCGTTGGTGCAAAAGGGCATGGAAATTGGCGTGTTCGTACCGCGCAACCCCTTCCTGGCGGCAGGAACCGTGCTGGCAATGATCAACGCCCCCTTTATTTTGTTCCACAGCGGGAAACTGGTTGATGCTGTCCTCCGCGACCAAATTGTGGAGGAAGTACTATCGGCGGCAATGGGATATTTAAAGATGAAGTAATCCCCATGAGGTAAGAGATTTCGTAAATTTGTTACCGGATTCTAATTTCAAACCGTCACCATGATCATCCAGGCGCGGTATAAACCAAATTTATGGGTATAAGTTCCGGCCGGCAGTCGTCGCGGCCTGATTAAGGTTGAAATTGCAGAAGCGCCCTCCAATCGGAGGGCGTTTTTGATTCAAGCACGTGAAATGTTATCCCGCTGGTTGAAAGCGCACCTTGGTACCTTCCAAACTTCCATCCAGGTCTGCTTACAATTGCCAGCGGAACAAGTAAAGCCCCTGTGGCAGAAAATGCAAGGCGGCATCCTCTTGCGCTGCATACAGAGGGGTTGAACCAGGGGTTCACACTCTGCTTTTGTTGTTTGTTGGGGAAATAATCAGACCAACTGACAGCAGGCTACCAGATCGTTTCCACCTCGTATTTTTCGATTTCTGGATCAAGCGTCAGGATCGGAAGACTTTCCAACTGACCCTGAGCCACCAGGAGTCTGTCGAAAGGGTCGTCATGATGATGAGGTAATTTGTAGATCTGCACAGTATGGCTGATTTGGATTGGCAGGGGTTGGAAGTGATGCAACCGGAGCCGTTCGGCAATATAAGCACCGGGGTTTTCTGGCAGAACCAACCTGCCTTTAGCAGTTTTTATGGCAATTTCCCAGGAACTTACAGCCGAAAAATAAATCTGGTTGTGCCCATCCGCAATAATCTCCCTGACCCGTGTGGATAGTTGGGCGTCATCCAGATTCCACCACAGAAATGTATGGGTATCCAGTAAGGCTTTCACAACTCAAACTCCGGCAGGGGCGCATCAAAATCGGATGAAATGGTGACCTTGCCTTTGTCCAGACCCGGTACGCGCGCAGAGACTTCATCCAGGATGGGCGAAATGCGCGCTACGGGTTTGCCATCTCTGGCAATGATCACTTCTTCACCGTTCAGAACGCGCTCAATCAGGTGGGAAAAATGGGTTTTACTTTCATGCATATTATAGACAGTCATAAGACACCTCTAAATTGATTATAGACTAACAAGTGGACTAAGTCAATCACAGAGCTCTATTCTCAGCAATTCCAAATCTAATCAGCAATTCCAAATCTAAAACTGGTCAAGGCGACGGCAGGGAGATTTCCAAGCCATCCGCCATGAATTGAAAAAGGGCATCCCAGCTATCAAAAATCAGATAACGGGTTAGGGCACGCAAATCTTGAAAGAATGTC
>CAIWAX010000297.1 GCA_903910795.1 uncultured Anaerolineae bacterium | reverse complement strand
CCAGGCCCGCCAGAATCCAGTTTTTTTTTGGATACTGTAACCATTTGATCAGCAGCCAGGTTGTTAGAACCAGCAGCACTGCGGTAGGGAATTCGGTCAGAATCTGTTTTTGGTGCGAGGTATTGATAATGTTTCCGATGTTAATGGAGTTAATTCCCCGTAAAGTGGTTAAAATAGCCAGGCTTATTCCGCCCGCGCGGTTGTATATAGAATTTCCAATCAGATAAATTAGGGCCGGGATGATCGCGAATATCCCGGCCTGTACCGCCATCACCTGCGAATAATCCTGTCCGGCAAGTGTGTGAATATAGGTAAGAAATGCGGGATAGAGTACCCGGTCAAAGAAACTGTGATTGTTTATGCCCTGACCGATGAGCGCAAACTGGCTCATTACATCGTAGAGCCTTGCATCATAATCCGGGTACATTTGAAAATTTGGGGCCACAGGTTGGGTTATTAGAAAATCAGGTTTTACTGGTTCGCCAGCCCAGTACCATGCAGAAAGGCCCCAGATCAGCAGGAAAAGCGAAAAATCTAGAAAGACCGTCATGTGCCCTGCGGGTTTGATGGTCAGTTGGTTTAATATCTTGTTGATCACGAAGGCTGACGCTATTCCAACAATCAGAGCTGTGAATACCTGAAAAGTGACAACTGGTACGCCGGCACCATACCAGAAACCTTCTTCATCGGGCTGCACGCCCACTACGCGAACAGCCACCGCAATAGCCAGCAAGCCAAAGATGCCTAGAGCTGCCAGGCTGAAGAGATGCATGTCTCGTTGGCTGCGAACGCTTTTCAACCAACCCTGGATGTTGATTCCATAACGGGAAGCTGTCAGGAGGAATGACGCTGCACCGCTGGCGCAGGTCAACCAAACAACAAAAGGATAAACCCCCAGCAGGTAGTAATAATATTTTCCAAAGCTTTCCAGTGGTGTCCATATCACGAACCAGCTTGCCATGAAAATTAAGGTGGTGACAATGATGGAATATAGATGGTTTTTTTGCTTTGCTAAACTTTGGAGCCAGGCTGATCCTGTTCCAAGTTTTTGGGCATGTGCTCTGCGGGTTTGCCAGCTCAACCAGCCAAGTCCGCCGCAAAACAGAAAAGCCAGGCCAAACATCCCGATCCTGGCCAGACTGAATTTTTGTCCCGCTAAATTGATCACCCCGCAAATAAATAACCCGGCGGCGCATAAAAAAAAGAAACGAGAATATGCGATGCTGCCGGGTTTCCAGGTTGACATGTGCCCTGCGGGATTGATTTGCTTAAACATTGATTTATTCCGCACTGGTTGCGGTCGTTGGTTTCTTCTCATCAGCCCTGGCCGAAAAACCGAACCATGAGCGCACGATCGGATTCGGTTGAATACCGAAAGCGTTGATCAGAAGCGGAAAGGAAACTCCGGCTGCGTAGGCGATCCAGTAAGAGAGTGGCTCGTTGTTGACCATCAATAATATTTTTCCCCCCCAGGTTTCCTGGATCGGCACATGAAAAATCAGAATAATCAAGGATGCCTGTCCGACATACCGGAAAATGGCCGAGACCTGTGGGACCTTTTCTATTTGCCTGGAAAGGGCCAGGATGAAAGTGATGCCGAGCAATGCTTCGAGGGTATTGATGGGCAGCGATTCAAATGAACGTGTGTTGAAATCGATGGTTTGAGGAAGATAGATCACCATTGCAACCAGCGCAGCCAGACTCACCATCAGAGTGATTGGGCTGGCAAACTTATCGGCGGGAACAAGTTTATTGATTTCGCACCCCAGGATAAAGAAAAATCCCGAGACCAAAACCATATCAAGGCTTAATGGGAAACCATACAGGGTAAGATCATGTCCGCCCAGACCTAATGTGAAGGGCCAAAAGGTGCCAATAAAATATACCCCAACCACCTGGATGATTACCAGCAGTACCCAGGTGAGGCCAGGTATGCGGATGGATTTGCTGAGTTTGTAAAAAAGAAACGCGAAAATGTTGAGCGCAAATAGGTGCGGGAGGAACCAGAGCTGTACCCAGTCGATGTAGTGTCCATTTGCATAAAATGACTTGACCAGACGGGTGGTCGCTTCGTAAAAACCTACTTTCGTAAAACACAGGCTCATAAAAAATATCAGGAGCGTGATAACAATATAAGGCTTTAATAATGAATCAAAACGTCTGCGAAGTAATTTTAGAAAAGGAACATCCGACTTGAAGAACATTCCTGATACGAAGAAAAACAAAGGCATGTGAAACGCATAAATGAATTTATAGAAGAAAGGTGAAACCAGAGCGAAATCGT
>CAIWAX010000296.1 GCA_903910795.1 uncultured Anaerolineae bacterium | reverse complement strand
CTGGATGGAACGCAGGTTCCATTTTTCGACCATGGAGTTGATAAACGGACGTTCATCGCACTCAGTCAGCTCGTCAAAGACATACGAGAGCGTGGTGAGCTGCTGCGGGGCGATCTGGCGCGCAGCGAAACAGGCCACCGAGGTTGAATCAAGCCCGCCGCTCATCATGATGCCGACTGGAGTGGTGGCGCGCATACGGCAGACCACGCTTTGCTCCAGGAGTGCGCGGAATCGTTCAGCATATTCTTCGTCCGAGAGGCCGCGCAGCTTTTTGGATAAATCCGGCTTCCAGTAGCATCTAGGGTTTTGAGTTGTTGAATTGAGCGTGAGAGTATGGGCAGGCAAAATCTCGAATACTTCCTTGAACAGGGTTTGCCCATCCTGCGGCACCTGGAAGGCGAAGCTGGCTGCCAGGGCATTATCATTCAGTTCCGCGGGCACATTTCTGCCGCCGGCTGCCGCCCAGGGTTCGGAGGTGATCACCACGCGCGAGCCCTGAATGGTATAAAACAAACTGCGGTCGCCAAGCTGATCGCGGGCGCACAGCACTTCATCATGCTGCTGGTCATAAATCACGGCGGCGAATTCACCCACGAAATGCTCGAAACAGGCCTGGCCCCAGCGAGCGAAGGCACGCAGCGTCAGGGCGGCGTCTGAAAGGGAGTTTCCTGCGACAGGGTCAATACCCAGTTCGCTCAGCACTTCCGGGCGGTTATCCAGACGGCCGTCAAAGACCAGCGTGAAGGGAGTACCCGGCAGAGAGAGCGGCTGGCGCTCGCCGACTTCCTCGGGTGTGGTCCAGAAATGCCAGTGGCCCATCCTGACGCTGCCAATCTGAATATCATCCCGGCCGTCCGGGCCGCGGTGACTCAAACGCCCCATCACTCGTTCGAAGGCTTGCGGATCGATGGGCTGCTTGGAGCGTTCATAAATGACGGCAAAACCACTCATAGGTTCCTTTGGCGACCGCGAGATCAGATCGGGACGGGCTTCTTCAAGTTCACTAATCGCAGAAATAGGCCGGTTTCGCTCTGGCTCCCCGCTGACTTAGCCCGAAGAAGGGCAGCGACCGAATTCGGTCAGCGGATCATGGCATCCATTGGATTGGAACATGCGCCTGGTAAATGGCTTTCAGGACAGGTATGCGGGTAAGAAACTTACCGTTGAATGGTTTGAAGAGGTTATCAGGCAAAAGCAGCCGGCCGGAGAAGGTCGACTGAAATGATACTGGAGTTTAAATACAACAGGCAGGTGAAAGGGGAAGTGGGCATGGTCAAAATAAAAGGAACGAAATAACAGCGATAATCAAAAAATTAAGGGTAAATTAATGATAATAGCATTTTACTCTACTTTTAGCGAGATGGGTTATTTTTTCCATAAGAGAGAGGCAGAAATACTTATGAACCCAGCGTTTTCCACCTATATTGGAAAACGCTGGGTTTCGCTGTTTAAGTTGGGATCAACGTCCGCCGGTGATCAACGACATACCGAGACCGAAGATCATCATCAGCAGCTCAAAACCGAACAGGATGGCGCAGATATAGGCCGCGGTCTGCCAGGCAGAGCCTCCTGAACTTGTGCGCACTTCCTGGCCTTCCGCCAACTGGCGGATGATCTGGGCGGCTGCTGTGGGGCTGTTTTTTTGGGTGCCGCCCGGCCAGTACCAGCCAGACAGTTTTTCGGGGATGATGAGTTTTGCTCCGGGGTATTCGCGCAGCCAGAGACGCAGGGCCTCGGGCGGGTCGAGGGCCAGGGCGGTGGAGAGAACCACGGCCTGGACGATCTCTGCTCCTTCGGGGATGCCTTGCTCAACCGGCTGAACGGCCACGGGGATGGCGGCGGAGGTGCGCTGGATGGCGGCCAGGAGCGGGGCAGCAAAGCCGGAGCCTTGCGGCTCAAAGATCAGGACGGCGAAGCGGGCCTGCCGGGCGGCCAGGGCATCCGCGGCGCGGCCGCTGTCGCGCCGCAGAACGGACAGGTGGTAGAGCAGGAAGGCGCTGAAGAGACACAGGAGCTGCAGCCCGTTGAAAACGTCGGTCATAAAACTGTCGCCGCGGTGATCGAGCAGACCGAATAGCACGGTATAAACGAGGAAGATGGCGGAGCCCATGCCGCCGATGACCGTGGCAAAGATGGTCAGATACAGGTACGCGCGGCGCACGATGGAGCGGCGGGCGTGGTCGCCAAGATCGCTGGCTGCGTTTGCTTCAAGCTGCAGGGGCCGCCAGGCGATTAGCCAGAGCGGCAGACCGGCCAGCAGGGTGGCGATGGCCCCGGTCAGGCGCGGGCGCAGGGCTTCACCCCACAGGGCGTTGCCGGTCAGGATGGTGACGATGAAGGAGAAGAGCAGGGCCAGCCCGATGAAGGTGGCAACCAGGCCGATCATGGACAGAATGTACAGGTAAAAGCGTTTTAGCGAGGCGCGCCGGATGCCATCGCTGTAAGAGGCGATCTCGCGCGCGAGCCAGCCGCCGTAGTAGGCCCAAATCACAGCCAGCGGCACACCGACCGAAAGCGGGTCGCCGATGCGGGTGATGAGCTCATTCAGCGGGATGTCCGCACCGAGGGCCCATAACAGCAGGGTGTTGATGAGCACGCCTGAGGTGGTCAGAACGGCGATGACGCCAGACAGGGCCAGGAGGTAGAGCACCGCCAGGCGCAGGGTCGAGCCGCTTTCACCGGGTTCGGTGAGGGAGGTCTGGCACAGGTTCCAGGTATAGATCCATATCGGAGCGCCAACCAGGATGAGGGCCAGGCCGTTGATGTACATTTCATGACCCGGGGCGCCAAGCACAGCGGCGGGGAGGTAAAAGAGGAAGCGGATATCCTGCTGGACACCAAAGATGGACATGATCAATCCGTAAAGCAGCCAGATGTAGCGGTAAAAGCGGCGGACACCGGCGAAGTTTTCGCGTTCCGGCAGAGCCGCCCAACTGGCGCGCAGGATGTTGTAGAAGTAGGCGGCCGCCAGCAGGTTGAGCAGGATGGCGATGATGTTATCAATCCAGCTCTGGGTTCCGCCGAGGAAAGCGCGCGTGGTTTCGATACCAGCGCTGGTGATCAGGGTGCGGTTGATGAGCGCCAGCAGGTTCTGCGCGACCGGAATAAGGGTCATGAGCAG